>NZ_JBGCCD010000033.1:0-60916 GCF_041262405.1 Lysinibacillus sp. RC79 | reverse complement strand
TTGGAGGTCGACAATAGTCTAGTGATGATGGCAAAGAGGTCACACCCGTTCCCATACCGAACACGGAAGTTAAGCTCTTTAGCGCCGATGGTAGTAGGGGGCTTCCCCCTGTGAGAGTAGGACGTCGCTAGGCACCTGAAAAAGTCGAGGATTTATTCCTCGGCTTTTTTTCTGTGAAAATAAATAATCTCTTGGCCTATGGAAAATAAAAGTTATATTGTTACTTTTGATGCAATGAGAGATAGTGAAGTATTGTTTAAGGAAGTGTTAGAAGATGAATTGCTGCAAGCCCCAGTGGCACCGACAAACATGGTATAAGGATATAGAGCATACAATAGCATGTGATTTTACAAAGGGTGTGTTGTAACAGAAAACACCACATTGTAGGGGGCACCATATAAAGTTGAAAATAATTACTCTTAATAATGCAAATAAGCAGTTTCTCAAAATATGTTCAAAAGTAAGCAAAGATTGATTTGCATCTTTTCTCAGAAGTTTTCACCCTTAATAAACATAATCATTAAGATAAAAGGATATCCGATAAAAGGATGTCCTTTTTTGCTTTTTGAAAGTGGAATAATTTTGTATAAAGAGTTGAAAAATGGTTCATCACCAAAAGTTGTGGATGACATCTGTTAAAATGTATACCATTTATCTTCATTCAGTAGATATCCAAACAACTACTGAAATAGAGGAACTCAGTCTAAGAATGCCACGTCCTAGGGCAATTTATCTGTGCGAAAACGAAGCGGCTCATCGGCTCATCGGACGCCCCCAGGAAAGCGCGCAGTCGAAATGGAAATCAATCAACCACACGTTATGGTGATAAGCTTGAAAAACGGTTCTTGATGATTCGACTGTTGCAAGTAATACAGAGGTGGTACCATCACTAACCCTAGGGTCATGTCATACACAAAATCCAAATAGGGCTAATAGTTTTCAACAATACTCGTTGAAAATCATTCAAATCAAGTGTGAATTATAAAAACTCATTAATTTCAAATTCACTATTATCAAATTATGCAAGAAAAGCAACAAAAGTTGATTTTTATTATTTTGTAAAATGCTATATAATCGGTCATTGCAATAGATGAAAAGTAAAAAAATACTTAAAAGAGGGAAATTATGTTTAAAGAAGTTCAGTTAGAGGTATAGGTTAAGTGTAAAAAGTAAATAATCTTGTATTTGTGGTAATAGTAGTGATGTTTCTAAGTATTTCTTTTGCATCTAATGCTAAATCGCAAGCTTATCAAAGTAAGAGGGAATTAACTTTTTTTGAAAGTGTATAAACTCTGATTTGGAAGGGAGATCAGAGTTTAAGGACCTGAGAAAAGGTTCTATACTATTTTCATTTTGGTTAATTTGAAAATTTCGATGATAGAAGTATTGAAAGGAGATAATTAAATGAAAAAAGCTTTTTTACTAGTAGTTTCCACTCTTTTAGTGTTTTCTCAATTATCATTGGGTAGTCTATCTGTTTATGCGATAAATAATGACGAGAATGATATTGTATTGCCAAGTGAACATGAAAATGAGAGCGACGCACCAAACAAAGAAGATGAAACCGTAACTTCAGATAATGAAGACGAAGCTATATTGCCAAATGATAGTGATGATAACATTACTTCTCCAAGCAATAATGATGAGGAGGACATAGGGCCGTCAAACAATGAGGATAGTACCATTCTCGAGAAGAATGATGAGGATGGCTATATAACAAGTGATGTAGGCAATGGTGTTGCCATTATAGGATATCAAGGTGATAAATCAGATATCGTAATTCCTAGTGAAATCAATGGTAAAACAGTTATTGAAATTTGGCATGCAGCATTTAGTCAAAAACAACTCACTAGTGTAACAATTCCGTCAAGCGTTACGACGATAGAAGGACATGCATTTTCAAAAAATCAATTAACAAGTATAGAAATTCCATCAAGCGTGACAACAATAGGAGACCTTGCGTTTGCAAATAATCAATTAACAAGTATAAAAATTCCATCAAGCGTGACAACAATAGGAGACCTTGCATTTTCAAAAAATCAATTAACAAGTATAGAAATTCCGTCAAGCGTTACAACGATAGGATTTTCTGTATTTTCACATAATCAATTAACGAGTATAGAAATTCCATCAGGCGTTACAACGATAGGATGGTCTGCATTTGCTGATAATAAATTGACAAGTATAGAAATCCCATCAAGTGTTACGACGATAGAAGGGCATGCATTTTTAAAAAATCAATTAACAAGTTTAGAACTACCTACAAGCGTGACAACGATAGGAAAAAATGCATTTGCTTATAATCAATTAGATTTTGTAACCTTTCATGGAGCTCATGAATTCCAATGGGCTAACCCAACTCCTTTTAACTTCCAATATAAGAGTGAGAAATCTTTTTTTGGATGGTTTGAAGATAAAGATTATACGATAAATTGGAGTAATTCTGTATCCAAACCAATGACTATTTACGCTAAGTGGAAATGGAGTCCCTTTACTGTCATGTTTGATGCCGATGGTGGAAGCGAAATTCCATCCCAAACAGTAGAATATGGTGAATTAGTGAAAGAACCATCCTCTCCAGTGAAAGCAGGAGACACATTTGCCGGCTGGCATAAAGATAAAGAATTGACAGTGCCATGGGATTTTGCAAAAGATGTAGTGACAAAAAATGTTACGTTATATGCGAAATGGACAAAGGATAACACATCAGGTGGAGGATCTGGAGGAGGTTCACCAAGCTATAAAGTCACTTTTGACTCTAGTGGAGGAAGTGAAGTGCCGTCCCAAACGGTTGGCTATAACGACCTCGTGAAAGCTCCATCTACTCCAGTGAAAGATGGCTATCAATTTGTTGGCTGGTATAAGGATGCAGAGCTTATAAAGGCATGGGACTTTGCGAAAGATAAAGTAACAGCAGACATAACATTGTATGCGAAATGGAAGAAGGATAATGTGTCAGAAGGTAACCATATTGTTACTTTTGATTCAAATGGAGGCAGTAAAGTTCCTTCGCAAACAGTGGTGTATAAGGCTTTGGTGAAAGCCCCTTCTAATCCAAAGAAGGAAGGCTACACATTTATCGGCTGGTATAAAAATAAAGAATTCACAAAAGCATGGGATTTTGCAAAAGATGTAGTTACAGAAGACATAACGTTATATGCTCGGTGGATGCAGGAGAGTAATGGTTGTGACATTACTTTCAAGGATATTGATCATAACTGGGCAAAAGAAATGATCGAAGAAATTGCGAATCGATGCATTATTAAAGGCTATCCAGATGGCACTTTCCGACCAAATGATATGATTCAACGTCAACACGTGGTGCTTATGATTGACCGTGCATTACAATTAACACCAATTCGAGAAGCTAAATCATTTACGGATGTACCTAAAAGCCATCCGTATTATGAACAAATCACACGACTACAACGAGCAGGTATCGTGGATGGTTCAAACGGAGCATTTCGACCAAACGCTTATATAACACGTGCCCAAATGGCGAAAATGATGGTACTTGCATTTGGCTTAACGCCAGGAGGCAATAGCACGTTCAAAGATGTCGATCCATCACATTGGGCGAGTGGATATATTGCTGCTCTAGCGGATCATAACATTACGCTAGGCGATGAAAACGGCAATTTTAGACCGAATGAAAACTTAACACGCGCACAATTTACAGCGTTTATGTATCGAGCACTTGGTTTATAAAACGTGAAAAAGAGGGATGTATCGTATATTCGATACATCTCACTTTTGATTTTTTGATAAATGAAAAGAAAAATAGGTTCTACATTAATTATTAGCGAATAAACTGAGGAGTCGCAGGAACAATTGGGTCAGCTATTGGGAGTCTTTCTATCATAAATTTGTAACTATCTTCATATAGTATTAGTAAGCCTATGAAAGGAGTCGTTATCATGCGCATGCCGGCACTACCTAAAAAGAAGTCTCCTCCAAGGGAAGCACCAAGGTCATGGTGGAAAGTTGTGAAAGCGTACTTATCCAGAGGGAGGTTTTACCGTATACCGCCTCGGAATTGATAAATGAGCATTCAATGTTCGATGCAAAAAAGTCGCCTTAATAGCGACTTTTTTATCTTCTTTCAGCAGATGCTTTTTGTAACGTAAGTGGAACGTCAGTTACAAATGATTTTTGTAGCGAAAGCAAAGCGGCAGCTACAATTACACCAAGGTAAAATTGATTATTACATCTGTTCATTTTCTAATAGAAATGTATCTTTTGTTGGGCCGATTAAATAAAGCTCATGCATGGCTCGAGTGAGCGCCACATAAAGTAGCTTGCGATCAACCTTCGTATCGTAGAAAGGTGTATCGAAGGCAGCTACTATAACTGCATCAAATTCAAGACCCTTTGCTAAATGACTCGGAACAACGAGCAATAATTCCTGATTGATGGACTCATTTTCAGTTAGGAGCTGAGAAGCAATTTTTTTGTCTTTTAATGCTTGCTGCATTGTAATCGCCTCTGCAGTCGTTTTACAAATTAAAGCAACGGAATGATGTCCATTGGCTCGAATGGCTTCAAAAATTTCTTTTATTTGCATAGAATCAAATGATTGAGCCTGTATATAGGTAGGTACATTGCCATGACGAACTACTGGCTCTACTAATGGAAGCTGTTCATCCATTTGTGCTAAAATCTTGTTCGCAACTTCCATAATCTCAATTGTTGTTCGATAGCTTTTTTGAAGTGTTCTAAAGCTTGCTCTAGGAAATAGATTTTGGACAGGTTCCCAGGCAGTAAGAGAACGATAGCTGTGAATTCCTTGTGCTAAATCACCAACCATCGTAAACATATCTGTTTCAAGCCCTGTTTTTAAAGCAGCAAGCTGAAATAAACTATAGTCCTGTACTTCATCGATAAAAACAACTCTCATTTTCCATTCATCTGGAATGCCCTTTATACGAGCTTGTAAATAATAAAGTGCAGCTAAATCTTCAAGCACCCATTGTTCTTTAGCGTGTGCCTGTAAAAATTGCTGTTGCTCAATGTAATGCCATTCCGGTGCAAGCTCTGTTAAAAGCTCAGCATTAGTTAGAAGAGTACGATAGAGAGTCTTGATGTTATGTTTAGAAAAGCGGCGCATATAAACTGTTGCAGTTGATTTTGCCTCTTTTTCAATGGCAGGAATGCGTTCATCACGCTCATCAATAAACTTCGTGACAACACGACGTCGTTTGTCATCATCACGAAATCCATCAAGTGCTCTGCCAAGTGCTTCATCATATTTTTTATGAAGCGTATTTAAAATAGCCTGTTTCTTTTGACGCGCATGGCTTGCTAGCACTTTTTTAATATGTGCTAGTCGTTTTTCAATCGGCATATAAGAAAATTCATATAAAAATAGCTTCTTTAAATGGGAGGCGCGCATAATGCAATATTTTTCAATGAAAACATCCTCGAATTGGTTGGCGATTTCCTGCTCGATTTTTTTAACGTATCGTTCTATTACATCACGGTAATAAAGAGAGCCCTTCATTTCAGATATCCAAGAAGCTGCCTGTTGGGGTTCTCCTGCAACAAGCGATTCTAACTGCTCATTTGGGTTTTGTAGTTTCAGTTTTAGCTTAGTCGCAGCTAGAACGTAATCGGTAAAGGTTGTTTGACAAATTTTATCGACACCAAGCTCTGGTAAAACATCACCAATATAATCGATAAATAACTTATTCGGTGCTAAAATCATGAGCTGCTCAGGGTTAAAATGCTCGCCCATTGTGTAGAGGAAGTAAGATATTCGGTGTAGGGCAATGGTTGTTTTTCCACTACCAGCAGCACCCTGTACGATAATAGGCTGACGAAGATGTGCTCGTATAATTTCGTTTTGCTCCTTTTGAATGGTGGAGACGATTTCTGTCAAACGCACATCTGCTTTGCCAGCCAATGCTTCTTGCAGTAATTCATCATTGGTTGTTAAATCAATATCCCGTATATCAAGCAATTCACCATCTTTGATTTTATATTGTCGCTTGGCAAATAGGTGTCCCTTATGGATTTCTCCACGAACATCATATTCCATATCCCCAAGGCGGCCATCATAATAAACGTTCGCTACCGGTGAACGCCAATCGACGATAATAGGCTCATGAGTTTCTCGATGAAACAAAGAAGTTTTTCCGATATAAAGAAACTCTTCAGGATCTCCTGTCTTTTGAAAATGAATTCGGGCAAAGTATGGCTTTTTTTGAATGGCCTCTAAGCCTTCCTTTTGGTTTCGGGCCATTTCAAAGAAACGAGCATTTGCTAAGATATTAATATAGCCCAAACTTGAATCTAAATAATCAAGATCAGCCATCGACTTACGAATATTTTCCTGAGCAGATTGCAAACCTCTTTGTGATTCATTTAAAATTTGCTGCATGTAATTTTTAGTGGAAGCTAGCCGTTCCACTTCAGCCTGAAAATCTGGATGTTGTGCAGTCATTTTTAGCACCTCCTAAGTACTTGCATTTTCAAGTAGATTATCATACTACTATATATAATATTTACCATCAAGTGAAATTGTATTAGGCTTATTAAGGGAGAAGGAAAATCGAAATTTAATGGCCCGCCTGCTAACGAGTGGAGAGGTGGGCGAAACAGGAGGTTATCAGATTTGGATATTTTTGCCCATAGAGGCGTTTCGGTACATTACCCAGAAAATACTATGGCTGCTTTTGTGGCCGCATCAAAACTACCGATTACAGGGATTGAACTAGATGTTCATTTAACAGCGGATAGGGAGTTAGTCGTTATTCATGATGAAACGATCGATCGCACTTCTAACGGCTCTGGCTTCGTAAAGGATTATACGCTACAAGAGCTTCGTGCATATGATTTTGGTTCATGGCTTTCTTCTGAATTTGAGGGTGAAATCATTCCAACTCTAGGAGACATTTTAGAGTTGTTCGCAGGCACAAATCATCGCATTAATATTGAGCTCAAAACAGATATATTTCCATATGACGGGATAGAAGCGCTTGTTATTAGGGAAGTAGCTGCATATCAAATGACAGAGAGAGTAATTATTTCCTCCTTTAATCATGAATCTATTCAGATCGTCGCACAAAGGGCACCGTATATCGAAAAAGCGGCGCTGTTTGCGGAAATTTTAGTTGATTTTAATGGCTATACAGCTCAAATCCCGGCAGATGCTATACATGTCAGCTTATCTACAGCGTTTCGAAGATCGATACAAGAAGCTCTAAATGAAGGAGCGATTGTACGTGTGTATACAGTTAATGATGTCGCGCACGCAAAACAATTACAGCAGCTCGGTGTACAGGCAATATTTACAGATGACCCGGAAAAGATAGTGTCTGCATTTATAGGATAGAATGGCTGGAGCGGGGGATAGGGACAGAGTGGCGGAAAGAAGAGCCAAGGTGATGGAAAGAATCGTCGAAGCGACGGATAGAGAAGCCAAAATCGTAGATAGACCCGTCAAAGCGACGGAAAGAAGAGCCGAAGCGACAGATAGAAAGGCCAGAGCGACAGATAGAAAGGCCAAAGCGACGGAAAGAAGGGCAAAGGTGACGGATAGAAATCAAAGCGACGGAAAGAAGAGCCGAAGCGACAGATAGAAAGGCCAGAGCGACGGAAAGAAGAGCCAAGGAGACGGATAGAAAGGCAGAGCGACAGAAAGAATCGACAAAGCGATGGATAGAGAAGCCGAAGTCGTGGATAGAACCGTCAAAATCGTGGATATAACAGCCAAAATCGTGGATAGAACCGCCAAAGTGACGGATAGCCCCGCCAAAATCTTGGATAGCCCCTGCCAAAGCGGCAGATAGCTCCATCAAATCCACGGATACCCGTTATGCACGGACTTTTTCGGATTTAACGCGCTGAGGATGAGAGAATCAGTGCGTTAAATCCAAGTATGAGAAGAATATAGCAATATAATTTTCTGTTCCTACCACTTGACGCGATTTTCTTCGATGCTGCCTAGCATTTGCTTGATTACAAGTGTTTCGCCATTGTCTAGTAATACGGAGCCGTCGTAATAGCCAAACATTTGATGTACTTCAGATTTTATGAGACCAGCTTTTGTGACGGATACACGCTCGAAGAATGGGGAGAATGTTAATGAAACTTGGTTAGTAAATTTAGTTTTAATTTTCCAACGTTGCATTAAATCCTCTTGATTATAATTGAACAGTACATCCTCATGTATTTTTGTCATTTTTCCTTCAACGAAAACAGCATTTTCGGTCATTCCAGTTCCGTCTGTCCATTTACCACCTAAATTGAGTCCGATTCGTCTACCTCGAACTCGTTGTGAGGCCATGCCCCAATTCCATGTGGATGTGCGCGGCCAAACGCCACGACTGTATTCTAGTACAGAGAAGTTTTCCTCAGGAGAAAATGCGAAACGGCGATTACCAATTGTCACAAATCCAGAAGTAGGAAGTATATGATGCTTACCTGTAAATTGGAATGTTTTACGGTTCCAAGGGATGACTACATTCAATGATTCATCTGTAGGCGGATGCTGAATAACAAACTTTGCACGTAAAACATCTCCATCGAAGTCTGGGATTGAAACTGATAGATGTGTTTCATTTTGTACATATGTCATATCAATCATCATGTCGCTATTTTTGAAGGATACTGAATCTAGCACCTGTGTAGGCATTTTTAATTTTCCGCCTAATGGAATTGTAATTGTTTTTTCAAAGTAGCGCTGTGTTTCATATTCAAGGAAATAGACGAAGCAGACCGCTGCGTAGTCTAGATGGCTAATAGTAGCTGAGAAGATGATTTCATCGCCGTAGACACACCAATAATTCCATTTCTTTTTGCGCATGATATGGCCACTCAAATTGCTGTTTATGAGAGGTTTACGAGCAAATCCGATGGCAGCTGGATTTAAATTACCTTTTTTATCGCATAAAAGAGTAGGTTGTATAATTTCTTTCTCAGCATGCTGCTTCAATTTCAACATCCCTTCTGATTCATAAAGTAAAAATCTATAATTCCTTACCCTTATTGTAGCAAAAACAATCTTAAAATTGGCAAAGTTAGTACCAATTAAGACCACATTCGACATTTTTATGAATAAGGACCTAACTAATAGAAATACCTCTTTATACATATGTTGAACATAAGGAGGAGGAGTGTGGCAAAAATGTATAACAGACAGGCCGCTGTACAGTATGCGAACTTGTGGTGGAACAGACGTAATCCAGCATTTCCGAATTTTACTGTTGATTGTACGAACTATATATCTCAATGTTTACTTGCCGGAGGAGCACCAATGCGAGGTGCTCCAAACAGAGGGAAGGGTTGGTGGGTTCAACATGGAAATTGGAGCTTTAGCTGGTCTGTTGCACATTCCCTTAGATGGTATTTGGAAGGCTCTACAACTGGGTTGAAGGGTAGGCGTGTGCAATCTGCCGAGGAGCTAGATCTTGGAGATATCATTTTTTTAGATTTTCAAGGGGATGGAAGGATTGATCATTCCGTAATCGTGACAAGTATTCAAAATGGTATTCCATATGTTAACGCACACACTTCAGATAGTAATAATCGACCGTATTTTTATGAAGATTCAACGGCCTATACGCCAAGCATGACTTATTATTTCATTCATATAGAAGATAGTTTCGCTTAAGGTGATAGTAGTGTTAAAGCTCATCATTTTATGATAATGTGAAGGATAGAAGATATCAATTTCGCCTTGGCGTAATTGCGTCCGGATTTTGAATTGTGCCTGCACAATTCATTCCTTTCAAAATCCGTGACATCCGCCGGAGGCTTTATCTTCATTCAGTAGGTGTTTGGACACCCAAAAAAAGGAACTATATCTGAATTTATCTCACCACCTTCAGAGGAGGGAGTCTTCTGTAACTGTCGCTTCGCTTTCGTTACAAAAACATTTTGCTGAATGAAGATAAATCTTAATTATTGTATTGTTATAGAAGGAGATAAGAGTATATGAGTGAACAATTTTTGTCTGTTAGGGATGCGATCATTGAGCGTCGTTCTATTAAAAAATTTAATGGCCAGCCGGTAGATCGTGAGGATTTAATGGCCATTATTGACGATGCAGTATGGGCACCGAATCATGGGAATCGAGAGCCTTGGCGTTTAGTCGCTGCATGTGGTAAGGAGTTAGCTGCTCTTCATAATTTATTGCGTGATCTAGCGATACCGAAATGGCAGGAGCTTTCAAGTGAAGACTTAGCGAAGCAAATGACGAAATTCACTTTACCGGGTGGCTATGCTTTTGTCATCGTTCCAGAGGATGCTCGACAAAAAGAGCGCTTAGAAGATTTCGGAGCGGCAAGTATTTTTATTCAAAATATTCAATTGCTAGCTTGGGATAAAGGAATCGGCTCATGCTGGAAAACACCTGGCTTCCTAGATAATCCGAAATTCCGTGAAGCCTTAAAGGTTCAGCCGGGTGAGCGCGTAATCGCGATGCTACAAGTTGGCTATTTTGATGAAGTACCAAAAGGGAAAGAACGCAAAAAATCAGCAGATATCGTTTCGATTTTTGGAGAATAGCAAAAACAAGATCCCCTCGTTAAAATGACGAGGGGATCTGTTTAACTTCTTTCAGCAAAAGTCTCCCACCTCTATAGGAGCGGTGAGATGAATGCGGGCTTAATTTACTTTTCAGCGGGTGTACAAACATCCGCTGAAATAAGTTAATGCCTCCGGCGGATGTCACGGAAATCGGAAAGGAGTTCATAAAGGATGTTAGCCTAAAATCATCGCATCCATGCGATAACGGCTAACTGACCTGCATCTTGCAGGCCTAAGCACAAAGCCGATTCCGGACGCAATTATGCCGAGGCATAATTGATATTACTTTTGTAATTCAGCTACTTCAAATAAATAATCGCTTAAAACACGTAATCCTTTATCGAAGTTTTCTAAATGGAAGTGTTCATTTGGTGCATGGAAGTTTTCACTTGATAAGCCGAAGCCCATTAGCACTACTGGCAATTCTAAAATTTCATCAAAAGCAGCCACGATAGGGATTGATCCTCCTCCACGTGTGTAAGCAGTTGGCACGTTATATACTTTTTCGTATGAGCGACCAGCAGCTTGGATAAGTGGATGATCAAATGGTGTTAAGAATGGACGACCTTTATCGAATTCAGAGATTGTAACCTCAACGCCAGTTGGTTTATGTTTTTCAATATGTGCTTTTAATAGTGCCACAATTTCATCAGGCTCTTGATTTGGCACAAGACGGCATGTGATTTTTGCGCCAGCCTCAGCAGGAAGCACTGTTTTAATGCCTTCGCCAGAGAAGCCACCAAACACACCATTGACTTCTAATGTTGGGCGTGCCCAAGTACGTTCTAAATAGGAATAACCAGCTTCACCGAATAATTCCTTCACGCCAACTTCTTCCTTCACGGATTCTTCATCAAAACCAAGCGCACGATAAGCTTCGCGTTCCTCTTCAGATAATGGTAAAACTTTATCGTAGAAGCCCTCCACTTGAATTGTGCCATGCTCATCACGGAAGGATGCTAAAATGTCAGCTAATGCATGAATAGCGTTTTGGACACCGCCACCGTAAAGACCAGAGTGAAGGTCACCTTTTGCACCACGAACATCAATTTGAACCCCGGTTAAGCCACGTAATCCATAGCATACAGCAGGCTTACCAGGACCATATAAACCTGTATCAGAAATCAAAATTAAGTCTGCAGCTAGTTTCTCTTTATGTTCTTCAACATAGGCAGGAAGGTTAGGACTACCAATCTCTTCTTCACCTTCATAGATGAATTTCACGTTCACTGGTAAAGTGCCAGTTGTCGCAAATAATGCTTCAATCATTTTCAAGTGCATAAACACTTGTCCTTTATCGTCACTAGCACCGCGAGCAAACAATTTGTTGTCACGAATCGTAGGGTTGAATGGCTCTGTTTCCCATAAATTTAATGGGTCAACAGGCTGTACATCATAATGACCATAAAATAGAATAGTTGGTTTATCCTCTGCGTGTAACCAATCAGCATAAACAACAGGGTGACCTGCAGTTTGCGTAATAGAAATGTTCTCAAGATTTAGCTTTTTAAAAGCGTTCGCTAGCCACTCTGCGGCATTTTGTATATCTCCCTTATGCTCAGATAAAGAACTAATACTTGGAATACGTAAAAATTCATTTAATTCATGTAAGTGTGCTTCGCGATGTTCTGTGAAATACGCATCTAACTGCTGTACATTTGTCATCTAGCATCCCTCTTTTCAAATATTTCGATAATAGAAATAGTATAGCATAATGTGGTTGGGGAATCTTGTTATAGCAATAGTTTCAGACGTTTTTATTATTGATTAGCCCCACAGAATATCGAAACAGAGAGATGTACCTTTTCCAATCACAGACCATTTCTTGCTGGATGCTTGTCACATGCTTTCATCACTGTTCTTTTCTATTTATAAAAAAGCAATGTCCTCCAAATGCATTCAAGGACATTGCCAAAATCGATCGTACAACCGATGAATTATTTATTGAAGCGTACAAGGCGCTCAATCGGAAGACGTGAAGAGCCATAAGCTGGTCCAGCTGCCTCGCCAATCGCTAGTAATAAAATAGGCACTTCGTTCGATGGTAACTCCATATATTCAGCAAATTTTGATTTGTCGAAGCCACCCATTGCGACTGTATCATAGCCCATTTCCTTAGCTAACAGCATAATTTGCATTGAAATTAAACCTGCATCAAAGTGAACGATATTTAGTAGCGCCTCTTTTGGAAGCGCACCATACATTGCTAGTGAGTCCTGTGCAAGCTTACTTGCAATTTCTTCAGGCATATAGCCTAGCTCAACATTTTCTGCATAAATTTCCTCTGCATTTAGATACATTTTTGTATCTCCAATGACAGCGATAATGGCAGATGCTGTTTCGATTTGTTCTTGATTAAATGAAAAAATATTAATGTTTTTTTGGATTTCTTTATCATCGATGACGATAAAGCGCCATGGCTGCATATTACTTGAAGATGGGGATGAAGTTGCATTTTGTAACAGTTGCATAATCGTTTCACGAGAAATTGTTGCGTTAGCATTGTATTTACGAACCGATTTACGCTCGTGCATAATTTGTTTTACTGGTGTAGTTGTTGTCATATTATTTCCCTCTTTTACTATATATTAATTAAATCGCTTTAATTGTTACGTTGATATTGCCCATTGTCGCTTTTGAATATGGACAAACGGTATGTGTAAACTCTAATAATTGTTGTGCTTCTTCAATTGATAAGCCTTCAATATGTCCTTCAATGTCAACAGCAAGCACGTAGTCAAATGCAGCTTGCTCCATTAGTTTAACCGTCGCTTTAATTGTTGATGCCCCTTGAATTTTCTTTTGACGTTTAATTAAATCTAGTGCGCTGTTAAAGCAAGCGCTATAACCTGCTGCAAATAGTTGTTCTGGGTTTGTAACATCCTCTAATTTCGAGCCAGGTGGTGCAATATTTAATGATAACGATTGATCCTCTGAATACGATTTACCATTACGGCCACCGTCATTAATCATTGTTGTTGTATATAATTCTTTCATTAGATAAAACTCCTATTCTGTGGCGCCAATCAATTAGATTGTACACAATTTAATTTTACAAAATCGATTGTACACAATTTAATTGTGTTTGACAAGTGGAAACTTTATTTTTAATATTAAAAGTATCAAAAGTACTTAAAGAGGGGATTCCTATGCCGAATCATTTAGATAATCAACTTTGCTTTTTATTGTATGCGACTTCAAAGGAAATCATTCGACAATATACGATGCTATTAAAGCCATACGATTTAACTTATACAGGCTATATCGCCATACTAGCCCTAGAGGACGATGAGCAAATTACGGTGAAGGAATTGGGGCAACGTTTATTTTTAGATTCTGGTACATTAACACCAGTACTAAAAAAGTTAGAGGTAACAGGCTACGTCCGTCGTGAGCGTTCCAAGGAAGACGAGCGACAAATGAAAATCTATTTAACAAAAGCAGGAATTGAAGTACGCCAAAAGCTACCTGAAGTGTCACGTCAAGTAATGAAGCAAACGAACATTTCAGAGCAGCAGTATATGCAGCTAAAAAACGTCCTTCAAGATATTTTACAAAGCGACTTGCCAATGAAGGATGAAAAGCTAGGAAAATAAACTGATTTATGAGTCTCTCCCTGAACTAATGGATCAATGCACACAGGATTCAGCCACAAAATAATCAAATTGTATTATTTGGTATCGCCAACTATCAAGTTGGCGATTTTCTATAATAAAAACAGGTGTTATTGTGCATCCAAATGAGGGGATCGCCAAACTAGGAATATACTAGATATATATATATTGTAAAAAAATACTGAAACTTTTCATGATTAAACCTCGTATATATAATTAAATGTCTTATTTATACATTAATGGGGGTTGTTATTGTGGAGAAGTTCAGTAGTCCAGAAGAAGTCATAGATATTTGGTTAAGCGAAGGATACGAAAAAGTTTATAATGCTACATCAAAAGACTTTCAGAAGATGGTCACTTTAGAACAATTCATTGAGCTAAGCACATTTTTTAATAATGGTGTTCAAAATTATCAATTAGAAACAAAGACGATATTACAAAATTTAACACAATATGTATGGTTAGACGATAAACGCGAGAAAGCGGTTGTAGTTTCCTTTGATCAATTTAATCAAATACATGGTTTTTATTTAAAGCCTTTTACTGCTTATCCAAAAACGGACCAACAATATACAAAAAATAAATACATAATGCCAATTAGAGATGAGTGGTTTGTTTTTTGGGGTGGTACGAATGAATTTGTAAATTATCATTATGTATATGAAAATCAGCGATATGCCTACGATTTAGTAAAAGTTCAGGATGGACAATCTTATCAAAATAGCCAAATTCAAAATGAAGATTTTTATGCTTTTGATGAAGATCTTATAGCACCAGCAGATGGTAAAGTTGTAAAAGTTGTAGATGGAATAAAAGATAATGTGCCTGGGGAAATGGATGAACATAATCCAGCAGGAAACTATGTCGTGATTGAACATGCTAATAATGAATTTAGTATGATCGCACATTTTAAAATGAACTCGATTTTAGTAAAATCAGGCGACATCGTAACAGAAGGGCAACTTATTGGAAAATGCGGAAACTCTGGTAATTCATCAGAAGCTCATATTCATTTTCAGGTAATGGATTCCCCTGAGATTGTACATGGAAAGTCCATTCGTATTCTGTTTAAAGATGGTAAAGATCCACTACAAGGGGATACGATATCTTAAACATAGGTGGTGAGATGAATGCAGGATTAAGTTACTTTTCAATAAGATAATTCGAAGTTTTTGATTTTTATATATTCGCACAGGTATTCTATTCAAGAGGTGATAGAATGGTGAAGCAAAAAAAAATAATAGCTATATCAGGTAGCATTCGAGAAGGTTCTTCCAATACGAATATATTAAAGGCTTTAGCCGCTTTTATTCCTGAAGGTATTGATTATTCTATTTATAACGGAATAAAAGACCTTCCGCATTTCAACCCAGATATAGATGGAACGGAACCACCAGCTGTTGTGGAGGATTTTAGAAAAACGTTAGCTGAATCACATGCACTTATAATCTGTACGCCAGAATATGCAAAAAGTGTTCCAGGAGTTTTGAAAAATGCTTTAGAGTGGCTTGTCTCATCTGCTGAACTTTATAAAAAACCAGTAGCTGTTATAACAGCTTCTCCAGCAATTACTGGGGGAGACAAAGCGCATGAATCTTTACTACTTACGCTGGGAATGCTTGATACTAACATTGTTGAAGATGGATCATTGCTAGTCCCATCTGTCGGAACTAAATTTAACGATAATGCTACAGTGAAAGACGAGAGCACCAAGCAATCACTTATTGACCTTATTAATAGTTTAGTGTATGAGATTAATAAATAATATAAACAAAAGCGCGGAAATGCACTATAAAACTAGAAAACAATTCTCTTTATGATAATAATGTGGTGTAGCTCTACCACTGTTTCTAAAAATGAGCTATCTCGAAAATTAAATTTTTTGCCGCAGTATAGGCGAGCCTTACTCCTAGCATGGTAAGGCTTTTTTTGCGGAAAATAGAAAATGCTACTGAAGCTTAGTCGGAGCAAATGGATCGGTAGTGTGCAGCACATTTTAAAAGCCTGTAAACAATTGGTTAGAATAACGTGATACTCGTATACAAATAAATAGTAGACCAAATTTAGATAACTGTTTGAAATGATGATTGGTTAACGCGTTAAAAAAGATCACCCTAAAATAGGTGATCTTGAATACTCCGTTTTCAAAGTTTGTTACTATTTACCAAGTGAAAGGGATTAGTTTTTTAGTTTTCTGTTTATATAATGTAAATTGTTCTCCGTACTTGTTTTGTAAGTAATCATCAGATTTTGGAATATAGCCAAAAACAAATACTAAGAATAAACCTAGAGGGATAAGCAAACTATAAATATTGTTAGAGATTAGCGCTAAGCCTAGTACCCAAAGGCAATCTCCAAGATAATTAATATGAATCGCATATTTAAATAAACCGCCTGTATATAGTTTACCTTTGTTTTCAGGATTGTCCTTAAACGGTTTTCTAAGTAACTCTGAAACTGTGTTCAACATACTGCCCCCTAAAAACAATATCCAGCCTACAATAAGTACTGTTAAGTTTGGATCCTGATTACTAGTAATCATTAAAATGGGGAAACCTAAATAATAAATCCCGAAAGCTAGACTATTCATGATGGCTTCTTGCCATGCAATGCCCCTAGGCAACCATATAAACATCATAGCTGTTAATCGTAAAGCTGTAATAATTAAAGCAATAAAAAGCCCTAGTGAAATACTTGATTTGTCATATGTAATAAAAAGTAAATAATAGGCAATGATTAAATAGATAATCTCAGCAACTAAAATCAAGATTTTTTCTTTTATCGTTGACTTGTTAATACCATACATTTAAGACGCTCCTTCATTTTTTTTAATGGGGAAGTATACCTCTGTAATATGATCTTCCTCTGCTGTGCTATAGGGGTCCGTTTGATAAACTTCAAACGGAGCACCGTTCAGTTTATAGTTATTTTCAGCAATCCAAACATGCAGCTTTGTATGAATAGAAGGTAGTTCATTGTAAGAACCAATAAGCGTAGCCATTGCGCAAAGACCAGGATTAAACACTTTTGTTTTATTTGTGGCCATTGCAAGAGGAATGGCAATTTCCACATCATAATTTTCAGGTTCATATTCTGAGCTATGGAAAATAGCAAGTGGCTTGGCGATGGGTGATAAATTTTCAAACAAAATTTTACTAAACAACTCATTAAAGTGTAGTAGAAAATCAGCGGCATTTATTTGTTTTCGTTGAGATACTATATGATAGGTTAAGTGATCAACAAGTTTAATCTCAATCTGATCTAAATAACCCATAATATTTTCTTCTTCTTCTAATAGTTGAATATCATGCTTTAACTTTTTGGACAACGAAGAATAAAATGTAATCTGTTGTGTCAGATTTTCCTGTTTGGCTTTCATTTTAGAGTTAAGAAGTTCGGTATTCTCCCAATTAGCTAAAATAACCTTGATTTCTTCCAACGAAAATAAATAGCTTTTTAAGCGTGCAATCAATAAAGCTGTTTCTAATTGAGAAACATTATAATAGCGATAGTTGTTTTTAGCGTCTATGAATGCAGGTTTTAAAAGTCCAATTTCATCATAGTAGCGAAGAGTCTTCAATGTAAGATGTGATATTTTTGAAAACTCACCAATTGTAAGCATAACAATCACCTCCTGTTTTAAATATAATGCTTCCTGTAAGGGGAGGGTCAATCAATGTGGCTAAATTTTTTTATGGTCTATAAAATATTGGCTAAATTGGGGGAATAGATTGTGAGACTGTATAGGAAGAAATTTAATGAATTTGATTTAAATCTCAAGTTGGGTATACATTCCACAGGTGTTAATCAAACTGCAGTTTTTATACGGGGAAATAAATAATTTTTTATAATTTCTTGAAATATAAAAATTGTTTATTTTGCTTGATAAAAAGAAAAAAGTTGATCCAGAAAGTCTGTAAAAAGGACTTCTTGGATCAACTTCAAGGCTATGGCTATCCTTATACGCACATTTCATCATCTCCACTAATGACCTCTTCTTTTAATTGAGGATGATTTTTAAGAAATTCCATTAAGCGTGCTGCTGAACCATTAGGTGTATTTTGACCGTTTTCCCAAGATTCAACTGTTCGAACTGATACGCCCATTAAGCCAGCAAACAATTTTTGCGTTAATTGTAATTGAGTACGTAACTCTTTAATAGTTTGTGAATTATATTCTGGTAACTCTCTCACAATTATCTCACGCGATCTTGTTTTACCGGGCTTACCATCTATAAAATCTTGTGCTTGTTGAACACTTTTCATCATATCCTCAAAAAATTGGTTATTCATATGTGTTTACCCCCTTAAGAAAATGGATAGTTTTAGCCGTAGCGGCGCAGTAGTTTAAAAAATCCTTTATTTCTAATTAATTCTTAATCATTAAGTATATAAATTCCAATAAAAAGCTGAATGAGAAATATCATTCAGCTTTTAGTATGCTTATTCGCGAATCACCAATAGAACACCACTAAAGATTAATACAGTTCCAACCCAAAAGGCTACGCCGATTTGTTCGCCTAGTAATAGCCATCCTAGGAAGGTGCCGACGATTGGTTGAAAGAAGAAAAATAAACCACCACTTGCGGCATTGAGCATCTGTAATCCACGATTCCACAGTAAGAAGCCACACGCTGTAGAGATAACGCCTAAGTAGAGTAGGCCGCCCCAGATTGATGGTTCTACCATAGCATGGAAGTCTAGATTTTTTAATCGTGGAACGGCTAAGGGTGTTAAGACAATGATAGCGACAAGTGTTCCGTAGCTAGTGACAACGATTTGTGAATACTGCTCCGGTACCCGTTTAATAAGGACAGACATCAGTGACCAGGTTAGGGCAGCGATTAGTAGAGCAACCCCACCTAATTGATGTGAGGAATCGATATGTGCACTACCTACGATCATATAGACTCCAAATGTCGCTAGAATAATAGAAATAATTTTTTTGAAAGTGATTTTTTCTTTTAAAATGAACCTCGCAAAAACAACCATAAATGCCGGTGTGGTTGCTGTAATGATGGCTCCCATTTGAGCAGTAGACAGCATAGTACCTATCTCTTGGGCAACGATAGAAATCGTATTTCCAATTAGCCCAATCATAAAAATTAACAGCCAGTCCCGTTTATCAATTCGCCAGGATTGTTTTGTAATAATGCCAATGATGAACAAAGCGATTATTGCAATCATATAGCGCAGCCATACTAATTCTAAAGGTGGTACGGTATCGACAACTACCTTTACTACTACATACATGCCGCCCCAAATGCTAGCAGCAAGTGATAAATATAAGGAACCTAATAAGGTTTTTTTCATTTTTTCCCCTCCGTTATCTCTAGACAATTCCTGTCCTTAACGGAGATATGAAGATTCTCCGTTAAGGGAGAATAACTTCAGGTACATCATGTTCAAATAATGGTGAGAAGATCATAATACCCAGCCCCTTTTATAGTATTTCATTCATCATATAACATTTTTTTGAATTTGAGAGAAAAAAATGATCTGAGCTCGGTAAATTACCGAATTCAGACTATGTAATTGATTATTGAGCTGTATAGCCACCATCAACAAGAAGGGTAGTACCATTGACAAAGCTTGCATCATCGCTTGCTAAAAATAGCACAGCTTTTGCTATTTCCTCTGGTTTACCAAGTCTGCCTTGTGGATGAAGTGAAGCTAAATATTCTTTCTGTTGAGCATCTACTTCAGAGAGCAGGGGAGTGTCGATGTATCCCGGACATACGGCATTAACACGAATGCCTTCTTTTGCATAAGCAGTACATAAGTTTTGTGTTAATAGTTTTACGCCACCTTTTGCAGAGGAGTAGGCTGTTGGAGCTGGTAAGGAAACAAAACTATGAATGGAACCAGCATTAACGATGACACCGCCTGTACCTTGTTTAAGAAATTGTTCAATGGCATATTTATCAGAAAGAAATACACCTGATAAATTAATATCAATCGTTCTTTTCCATTTTTCGTAGGATAATTCATGTGCTGGAGCATCATCAGCTACGCCAGCATTTGCATACATAATATTTAGCTTCCCGTATTTATTGACCGTTTCATTAATCATGTTTTGGATTTCTTCTTCTTTTGTTACATCTGTTTTGATGAAAAGAGTATCATATCCATTACTATTCAATTCTTCTGAGATGCTTTGTCCACGATCCGAAAAATCAGCAATAACTACTTTTGCTCCTTCTTCAACAAATAGACGAACAGTTGCCTCACCAATGCCACTTGCGCCACCTGTTACGATTGCTACTTTATCTTTTAATTTCATTTTTTATCCCGCCTTTTATTTTGCTGTTGCTCCACCATCAATGACGAATTCGGCTCCTGTTGAGAAAGAAGACTCATCAGAGGCTAAAAACAATACCATCTTAGCCACTTCGTTGACAGAGCCTAAACGTCCTAATGGGAAGAGGTTTTTACCTAATTGCTCTTTAGAGTTACCTGTTGTTTCTGATGCATAGTCTGCCATTCCAGTATCGATGTAGCCTGGATGAATAGAGTTTACTCTTACACCAGCGGCGGCATATTCCATCGCAGCATCCTTTGTCATAATACGAACTGCGCCTTTACTAGCTCCATATAAAACATGCCCAGCAGCTCCAGTTAAACCTGCTATCGATGAAGCATTAATGACAGAGCCTTTATTTTGTTTTGCCATTAGTGGCATAATATGTTTCATTCCAAGGAATACGCCTGTCACATTAATGGACATTAAACGATTCCATTCGGCTAATTCAATTTCTACAAGAGGCTTAATAATATAAATACCAGCATTGTTGAATAGAACATCAACTTTGCCAAAAGTATGGATTGTTTCATCTGCAACCTTTTTCCAATCATCTTCGTTGCTGACATCGTGACGCACGAAAAGCGCATCTCCACCAATTGCTTGGATATCCTTTACTGTTGCACTTCCTGATTGCTCATTTATATCTGTAATAACTACTTTTGCTCCTTCTTTAGCAAATAAAAGTGCAGTCTCTTTACCGATTCCTGTACCTCCACCTGTGATAATGGCTACTTTGTTTTCTAGTCTCATAACAACCACGCACCCTTCATTTCTGGATTCAAAAGATCTAGTGATACTTCAATCATACTCGTTTCATTCTGAAATACTATCCTATAAGGTGCTGTATAATATTGAGTAAATATCGTCCATTTATAGGGTAATGGATTGTGAAGGAGCAGGATTTATATGACCCATTCAAATGAAGAAGTTACATTCCAAGAATTCGTCTTGTTCATTAAAATCTATAGCAAACAGCTAGAAGAAAATATAAATATCTATCTTAATCTAGAGCCTTCTATTTCTGAGTCGGATCGAAAAAGGACTACGATGTTATTGGATTCGTTTATTCTTCTGTTAACTCATATTGAAATTGAAGATATCAATGAAGAATATGGAGGTTATTTAGATACGTGGCTTCAATCACAATTATCCATTATAGATATGAGAAGCTTGAACCTGTTTCAATTAATACTTGAGAAGTCCTTGATTACCTTTATGATTCAACAGAAATATAGCCGTATGAACGCAATATTACTGTTTTTACTATCAATTTTTACTTATCTTGTCCAAAGTTATAACAAATATGAGGAAGAGCATAAGACAAAGTCCGAATCACATGAAAGTTTGGAACTGAAAAATCTCCTATTGTTAGATCAACTTAATAAGCTACTGATTCGTTGTTCTGGATATCAGGATTTAGCCTATATATTAAAAAAATGTGAAGAGTATTTTCAATATAAAAGATGTGTCTTTTATGCATATGTCCCATGGTCAAATCAATTCTACGGTGTCATTGGAGCGGAACTTTCAAAAGTACAGAGCATGAAGGGACAGCTCACTGAACAACATTTAGTTTTTGGCTCAAAGAAACCAATTTATTTAAAAGACCCTAAAAATTTTGTGAAAGAAGAGCATATAAAATTATTTAACTTGTCCTCTGTTATCTTTATACCGATTATTCATGAAGATCAATTATTTGGGTGGCTTACATTTGATCAGCTAGGTGAAGAATTTGATTGCACTAAAGATGAATTACAATTACTTGAACAAGTTGGGAAACGCTTGGGGTTATTTTTATCAAGAAAAGGTGAAAAAGTGGAGAACTCCTCTGAGCTTCACTTAACAGAACGGGAATCTATGATTTTGGGCTTACTAGCAGAAGGCTATGACAATAAAAAAATAGGTAGCTTACTGTTTTTAAGTGAGCACACAGTAAGAGATTATGTCAGCAGTCTAATGACAAAGCTAAAAGCGAAGAATCGCACACAGGTTGTCGCTTCCGCCTTTCGATTAGGGCTGTTGAATTGAGTATTTAACAAAAAACGTGGGAAAAATCCGAATTCTTTTGTTTTAGGAAATTTAAGGAAATGCTATTGGATATACAATAAAAAAGAAAGGAAAGGGCGTATTATAAAGCTTTTCTTCGAATAAAAAATATAGTAATAAAACATTATTTACGAATATTACAAGTGAAAGCATGTAAGCTTACATGATTGTAATGTAATTGAAAGCCAATACGATAGAGTGTAATACATTATTTTGCGAGAATGTGTATAGAAGCAAGAACAAGAAGCGGAGGAATACACAATGAATGAAAAATTAGAAGGCGTATATGAGGAATACAATCGTTACATATACCACCTATGTTTAAAACTTACTCGCAATAATGTAGAAGCTGAAGATTTAATGCAAGAAGTATGGGTAAAAGTTGTGCGCTATGAGGAAAGCGTTGCCGAGGTGGAGCATATTAAAGCTTGGCTAACAACAATTACAATGAATACATTTAGAGATCGCTATCGTAAAAAAACACGACGTAGTAAATACATGATGAACCAACCTGAAACATTAGACGTACCGATTTTAGATTTGGTTCCCAACAATGACATTTCAACAGAAGAAAAAATTGAAAAAGATATAGTTACTAAATTAGTACAGGATAAAATGGGTCAATTAGATACAATCTATCGTAAAACATTATGGTATTTCTACATAGACCAATTTTCACTTGCAGAAATCTCTACAATTATGAAAGTTTCAATTGGTACTGTGAAATCTCGTTTATTCCGTGCAAAAGCTCGTTTAAAAGAAATGCTAATGGCCGATGTATCCATAGTAGAGTCAGTGCTACCAGCATAATGAAATGCATTGGTCGCACTAGCATAATTACTTAGACGGAAGTATTCGCTCGACCAATCCCAAAAAAGATGCATTGCAAAATTACTTTGCGATGCATCTTTTTTTGATGGATTTTTATAGCAAGGAGGATGAACATCGTTGATGGTAAAAGTTGGTAGAACGTGGACATCGCTGATAAAAGGGGTGGAATCGCTGATAAAACCTCGAACATCGCTGATAGAAGAGTAAGAATCGCTGATAAAAGGTTCAGAATCGCTGATAAAACCTCGAACATCGCTGGTAGAAGAGCAAGAATCGCCGGTAAACCGAGTCAAACCCTTAATATTGTGTAAAATTCTATACAAAGTTTTTCAACCCTGACTTTAGTTTTGCTAAATTTCCCAGCTTATATTGGGATTCGCCGCTAAAACTGTGAATTGCGCCGCAAACCAAGTAAAGAACGCCGCTAAACCATAGAATTGCGCCGCAAACCAAGTAAAGAACGCCGCTAAACCATAGAATTGCGCCGCAAACCAAGTAAAGAACGCCGCTAAACCATAGAATTGCGCCGCAAACCAAGTAAAGAACGCCGCTAAACCATAGAGTTGCGCCGCAAACCAAGTAAAGAACGCCGCTAAACCATAGAGTTGCGCCGCAAACCAAGTAAAGAACGCCGCTAAACCATAGAGTTGCGTCGCTAACCAAGCGAAGAACGCCGCTAAACCATAGAGTTGCACCGCTAACAAGCAAGAAACCCCGCTAAACCTCAAAATCCCACCGCTAGGCACAAGACTTTAGTCAAGACACTTTGCCTGTTCTATCCATCACTCCGACGGTTATTACCGTCAAAACCGGTGGACATCGCTGATAGAAGCGATTGGGGAGGGGCAGTCATCCGAAAAATCGCGCCAAAAGAAAAACACCGTAAAAAGTTAGATACATGTCTAACTTTTTAAGGTGTGAAAATGAAGCTTTTACTCATGTCGAGTAGGTTCGACGTTGAGTAATTTTGCAAAAATATTACGTAATGTTTGTACTTCATCAGCTGACAGCATACCAAACATATTTTGTATAAGTTCGCTAACTTGCTGACGGGAATCTTCTAAAATACCTTCGCCATCAGCTGTAATTTTCAATTGGGATGCTCGTCGATCTGTTGCATGCTGTGTTTTTTCAATAAAGCCAGCATTAATGAGCTTACTTGTTAAAACAGTGACACCACCTGTCGTCACTTTTAACCGATCAGCAATGGCAGAAGGGCGTTTTGGTCCCTCCTGCGATAAGTAGTCTAAAATTAAAATATGGGATTTTGAAAAGCCGAGTACATTATGATTATTCCACTCGTTTGCCCACTTACGCTCAATGGAAGATACTACTTCAAACAACGAGGTAATGGCTCTTTCTTTTTCTTGATCCATATAAGGTCAACTCCAAAACTGTTTTAACTTTCTTGTGCCAATCTTGTCATCGCGTTTAACTCATAGGCACGTACTCTGCGTGGAATAAAACGACGAATGTCCATCTCATTGTACCCAACTTGAATACGTTTTTCATCAATTAAGATAGGGCTTCGTAACATTCTTGGGTGAGCTTGGATGATAGCAAACAACTCTTGAATAGAGAGCTGATCAATATCAATATTTAGATTTTTAAAATCATTTGAGTTAGTTGCTATAATTTCATCTGTTCCATCTTCTGTCATGCTTAAAATCTCTTTAAATTCAGCAAGTGTTAGTGGATGTGAAGTAATACGTTTTTCTTTATATGTGATGTTGTGATCTTTTAACCATTTTAATGCTTTTCTGGATGAAGAACAGCTCGCTTGTGAATAAATTGTAACTGTCATTCTTCATTCCCCGCTTTCTTTTTTAGGATTATATTTGATATATATCTTATTAGTAAGTTAAATAGGTTATACATATATCTTACTAGTAAGCTATATATAAATCAATATTTATTTGAAAAAAATTTAAATAGAAATAACATTTTTTTAACTACACTAAAATATACGCACAAAAGAGCGAAAAGTTTCGCAAATTAAGCTTACAATGATGTAAGTTTTGTTAAATCTTAATAATAGATGCTCATAGAATAAAGAGAGCGTTCTAATATAGAGAGAAATAGTCTGATTTAACTTCTTTCAATCACAAAGCCGATTCCGGACGCGATTATGCCGAGGCATAATTGATAGATAATAGATATATTGTTTATCCACTGATTATTTTTATGATTGAATGTAGGCTTTTATGCATAAATAATTAAATTTTTGTTTTCAAAAAAAGTCGGTTCGGAAAGCTTGGGGAGTGGGGGGGACCGCACATACTGCTCTGGTAAGCGAAAGAACTGCTCAGGTAGGTCGGAAAAGTGCTCGGGTAGGCCAGAGAAGTGATCGGGTAAGAGGAAGAAGTGCTCAGGTAGGCCGGAAAAGTGATCGGGTACCCCGAAGAACTGCTTAAAGAAATCGCTCGAGTATAGTTCCTGACAAAGGTTACCCAGGCTCGATTTTCAATCACTAAAAAAGAGGGCAGCCCCGAGTGATCCATGAATCACACCGGTAACTGCCCTCATTGGTAATTTTCCTAGCTTTGTTGTCCTGAAGTAAACCAGTCTTGGACATCCCAAACCTTTGTCGCTAAACCTTCATAGAAATCAGGTTCATGGCTTACTAATACGATTGTGCCTTTAAATTCTTTCATGGCACGCTTTAGTTCATCTTTTGCATCAACATCCAAGTGGTTTGTCGGTTCGTCAAATAAAAGCCAGTTTGCTTCATCCATCATGAGCTTACATAAACGTACCTTTGCTTGCTCACCACCAGATAAAGAATTAAGTGGGCGAGTAATATGATCCGTTTTTAGTCCTGCGCGTGCTAATGCTGCACGTACTTGTGCTTGCTCCATAGAAGGGAAGGCATTCCACACATCATCAATAGGTGTAATTTTTTCAGCTTTTACTTCTTGTTCGAAGTAAGATGGGTAAAGATAGTCACCACGAATCACTTTTCCATCTAGCGGATTTATTTTGCCTAACATCGTTTTTAATAATGTTGATTTACCGACACCATTCATACCGACTAGAGCAATTTTTTCCCCACGTTCAATAGCGAATGTAAGTGGAGGAAGTAATGGCTTGTCCTTGTCGTATCCAATGACTAAGTTTTCAGCCTCTACTACATAACGACCAGAAGAACGTGCCTCTTTAAAGCCGAATTCAGGCTTTAAAGCTGTTTCAGGACGGTCGATACGCTCTAAGCGGTCAAGCTGCTTGGAGCGAGATTTTGCACGACCAGTAGTTGAGTAGCGAGCTTTATTTTTCGCAATAAAATCTTCTTGTTTTTTAATGAATTCCTGTTGTTTTTCATAGGCATCGATATGCTGACGTTTATTGATTTCGGCAAGCTCTAAAAACTTTTCATATGTCGCAGTATAGCGAGTTAATTTTGAAAATTCTAGTTGGAAGATAACATCCACCGTTTCATTCATAAATTCTGTATCATGCGAAATTAATAAGAAAGCGTGTGGATAGTTCTTTAAATAGTTTTTCAACCATGTAATATGCTCTTCATCAAGATAGTTCGTCGGCTCATCTAGTAATAATACTTTTGGTTTTTCAAGTAATAGCTTAGCTAGTAAAACCTTTGTACGTTGGCCACCAGAAAGAGCAGCGACATCACGTTCCAAGCCGATTGCATCAAGACCAAGACCTCGTGCAACCTCATCAATTTTCATATCAAGAGAATAGAAATCACCTGCATCCAGAGCATCTTGCACCTCAGCCATTTGCTCTAGTAAATCTTCCAATTCTTCAGGTGTAGCTTCAGCCATTTTTCCTGTAATTTCATTAAGCTCTTCTTCTTTTTTATATAAAGGAAGAAAGGCGTCGCGTAATGCATCACGCATAGTTCGGCCTGCTGTCAATACAGTATGCTGATCTAAATAGCCGTAATGCGTTCCTGGAAGCCATTCAACTTTCCCAGTATCGTGGATTGCTTGACCCGTAATGATGCCCATTAATGTTGACTTACCAACACCGTTTGCACCTACTAGACCAATATGATCACCTTCAACTAGACGAAAAGAGACATCTTTAAAAAGCGTGCGGTCACCGAATGAATGACCTAAATTTTCAACTGTTAATATTGCCATATATGTTCCTCCGAGATAGCGGCTAAGCTTTTTTATGACCGCTAGTTAATTTCATTTTTAAAGTTCTGCTAATTGTTTATTTAATTCCGCTAGCGTTGCTTCCATATTTGCAAGGCGTTGCTCTGCTTTTGCTACTTGATCATTATGACCTGTAGATTCAAGCTTCTCAATGTCGCCTTGTAAATTCATATAATCCATTTTTAGTTCTTTAATTTGATATTCAATATCACTTTTTGATGACATGATGATTGCTCCTTTATGTGTAGTATTTGTATAACGAATGCGTGTAAAAGCGATGGAGGTTTTTTTATCCCCCACCGCTTATTAGTTACTATCAATCGGGTACTTATGATGCTTGAATCCACTTCTTGTAATGAAAGATAAACGAAAGTGAAAAATTCTACTATATTGTATCATATCCACCTTCAAAGAATCACTAAGTAGAAGCGATATTGTGTCGATCGTAAGCGAAATCTAAAAGTAATGACTGTAGTGCTTCATTATTACTTGCAAGATTGAGCTGTCGTTGTTTTTTAACAGCCCGTTCACTTCGAGCCTCATGTAATAAAAATTCCATAACAGCGTTTTGAATCTGTGATTGCTTCATTTTGCGACCAAGTCCAAGATGAATAAAGCCATTTTGTTCGCGAGGGAAAGCATGTAATAGCTCAGCCTCAGTTTGTGCAAGTGTAATACAAGGCACACCATAAGAGGCGATTTTATAAGGTGTATAGTTAGCATTACAAATAATAATATCTGCTTTTGGTAATAGTTTTAGGAGTGCGGTTTTATCACGAAGAATGGCTGTGTTACGACGACTAAGCACCATCATTTGCAAATCATCTGTTGCATGCCGATAGCTTTCATCAATCATCACTGTAATTTGTAGTGGGATTTGTAGCTGCGTTAAGTGTCGAAGAGTACGGTAGGTTAAGTTATGCTCGTCCCCATCCTCAAAAGCAACAACAATATGAGGTGGGTTTTCAGGTATTTTACTGTCTGGTCTATCATCAAAATTCTGATAAGCTTCTGGTAATACAAAGTTGAAGCTGCCACCAATATAATGAGATGGTAAATAATCTTTAACCTCTTGATAGAGTGCTAGCAATACACAGTCACAGGCTTGACCACCCTCACCAAAATCATCAAAATGAATGATTGTATTGCAGAACGGTCGTAAATTTTGTACTTGCCAGCTTTCAGAGTTACGGCCATCTCTTACAATTAAATCAGGCTGAATACCTTTCATTTGCTTTGGTAGCTCATCGAAATGTTCAAATAAGATTGGCGAGAGATTTTCATTCATTAAAATTTGAATCCCATCATTTGAAGGGGTCTTTACAAATATGAAAACTTTTTCATTTGTAAGTAGCTTTGTCAGCGTTGCAACCCGTTCAAAAGGATACAGCCCTTTATCGATACAGCTTTCAATAATGAAAACTATCGTCTTTTTTAGTTCCATTGCTTGAGTTTCGTTTTGCAAATGTATCCCATCCTTTCATCCGTCTATTTAGACTATGGTGAATAATGGGCAAGTATGTGTAAAAAAATAGGATTATTAAATCAATTTCGCCTTGGCATAATTGATAAAAACCTAAAATTAAATGAGTAAGAGCGCCTTCTTTGGCCGATAAATAAAGTAGAGTTTGTGGAAAGATACATAGGATTGTTTCAGTTTTTTAACAAAAATAGAAGCTAGATGATTTTGTTCCGGCAGTGCGGCTTCTGGAGCAAACGAGCTTTGAAGGGGGTTCAACCAATGGAAATGCGCGCAGCGATTGTTGTAGGGGCTACTGGATTAACTGGTACCTCTCTTGTAGAACAATTATGTGAAAATGATGAATATGTTTCGGTTACGGTTATTGCACGAAGAGCGCCAGCATTTACGCATCCAAAGCTAGAAGTAAAAATTCGTAATTTTGATACTTTAGAGGAAAAAGATATCGAATTTGCACATGAGCTTTATTGTTGTTTAGGTACAACGATTAAAAAAGCAGGATCTCGTGAGGAATTTGAGAAAGTTGATTTTGAATATCCGCTAACGATTGCCTCGTTAGCAAAAAATCGAGGAATCCCACATATGTTAGTTATTACAGCAATGGGGGCAAATGAAAAATCTCCAATTTACTATAATCGAGTAAAAGGAAAGCTTGAACATGATCTTATAGAGCTAGGTTTACAGAGACTTTCAATTATTCGCCCATCTTTATTGGCTGGGGAGAGAGAGGAATTTCGCTTAGGTGAAAAGGCGGGAGAGAAAGTTTTAAAATTCGCAAAGCCACTATTAGTTGGGCCATTAAAGCGTTCAAGAGCTATAGAAGCATCTCAGGTTGCGAAAGCAATGATAGTTATTGCACTGTACGGCGATAAACAGCCGGTTACAATTTATCAATCTCAGGATTTGGCTAAGTTAGATTTTCCTGAAACGCATGATGAGGATATTTCAAGGGAGCAATTATTTAATTGGGATAAGGGCAAATTATCGGGTTCTAGCGATGAAGGAAATAAAGTAAACCGTGAAGTCGTGATTAATCGAGATAAATATAAAATAGAGGAAACCGTTGTAGATAAAGAAGTAAAATTCCAACGTCGTGAGGATAAATAAAGGTCCATCACTGCTATATTAAAATGTATTCAATGCAGACAAGTTGATTGGAGTGGAGGCTGGGCGACTCCTTGGGGATCAGCGATAGGGGAACGAAGGCTAAAACCATCACATCCTGTGATATCGCCTTCGTGACCAACATCGTGTTGGCCCGAGACCCTGGAGCGAGCAAACAGGGGAACGAAGGCTAAAAGCATCACGTCCTGTGATAACGCCTTCGTGACCAACATTGTGTTGGCCCAAGCGGCTCATCGGACGCCCCCAGGAAAGCGCCCAGCCGGAACGGAAATCTACCACACGTTATGAGTCGAATAATATTTTAACTTCTTTCAGCAGAAGTCTCCCGTCTCTATAGGTGATGAGATGAATGAGGTTTAAGTCACTTTTCAAAGGGTGTCCAAACATCGGCTGAAAGAAGTTAAAGCCTCCGGCGGATGTCACGGAATCGGAAAGGAGTTCTTTGTGCAAGCACAAAGTCGATTCCGGACGCAATTATGCCGAGGCATAATTGATAAACAAGTAATCCACATGCCAAAGTTTTTTTTCTAAAGCAATATTTCTTGAGTAGACTACGTTCCGCCTAAAGACTGAATTTACGTTTTTAACCACTACATTTCTTTTCGTGCCTCTTTTCATTTGTTACAATATTATTGTAGAAGATGAATGTGGAGGCAAAATGATAATGAAAATTTTACTCGTTGATGGCACAATGTTTGGGCGTAAAACAGGTGCTATTTTAGAGCAAGTGGAGCACTATATTAAAGAATTAGATGCTAGTTTCAAATTAGAAATTATGCATTTTAGTCAATATAAGCATCAAATTGTAGACGGTTCACCGTTAAATGATGACATGAAGGAAATGATTCAAAAGTTCGAGGAAGCGGATGCATATATTATCGCAACACCGATTTTCCAAGCATCGATTCCGGGCGTTTTAAAAAATGCATTTGACTTCTTGCATCCGAAAACAATGCGCTATAAGCCAGTATCGATCGTGGCAAATGGTGGTACGTATCAGCACCATTTAGTAGTAGAAAATCAGTTAAAACCAATTTTAGACTACTTCCGTGCACTTGTAACGCCGAACTATGTTTACACACACACATCTCATTTTGATGCAGATAATAAGATTGTCGACGAAGATGTTCATAATCGTTTACGTGAATTGGCGCGTGTTTTTGTGCAATATTGTGAAATGAGCAAAACATTGCCGAAAGAACCGATTGATCAACATTAAAATAATATCTTTATCCCTTGTGCAGTGGAAGGAAATCACTGTGCAGGGGATTTTTCTGTTCAAGAATCCTTTTACGATGTGATAAAATAGAATTTTAGTGAAACGGAAGGGAGGGCAGCTCATGCAGGACATCGCTGTACTAGAAAAACAACGCTGTAGTCTAATATTGACTAATAAAGCGAAGGAAGCGGTAGAGGAATGCTCAGCAAATGAGCATGCCTTTTTTGCCTTACAGAAAACATTCACCGTCTATATCGAAAAGCGCAAAGCTAAAACAATTGGTGAAACGTTTTTATCGATTTATTTTAATGCAGAGCAAAATGAAAAGTTAACGGACGTCCTTGCTGAGAAAACAGCCATTATGGATTGTGTGCTTAAGGTTGAAGGGTTGCTAGCTACAAATCTTCGTTTTGTACATATGCGAGGCCCCATCAATACCAATCGACGCTTACCAGCGGCATTACAATTTGTCACAAGACCTAATAATGGAGCAGGGATTCCGCTTGATCTTCATAAAAAAATAAGAGGGCTACCAATAGCCGAGGAGCGCACAGAATATGTGAAAAAGCGTATCTCGAGCTGGGAAGGCTTTTTAAAAATTCAAGAACGTGATGCGACCATTGATGACATTCATACAGAATTTAAGCAAAGCTATTTTAATGAAGATTTTACTAGGCTCACAATTGTCTGCCCGTATATAAAATCGAAGGAATGGAAGAAACTTGAAGGGTTAAGTGTGAACATTCAAGGAGTTCGCGGTGAAATTGGACAAGTATTAAAGGCTCATGCAGGGAAGCAGACAATAGAAATTGACTTAAAGCCTTTTGTGCAGGATTTAGCACGTAAAGATCAACTTAACCTTCGTTCAAAGCAAGCGAGCTTTAGTAATTTTGCGACATTGAGTCAAATTAGACGATTACGCAATGGTTTTACAAAGCTTGAAAAAGGCGAGGCAGTTAACCCTAATTTAGAGACAATACTATTTGAAAAACGTCCAACTGTCCGAACATCAAAGCTTCGAGAGGATATTGTTTTTCACAATAATTTAAACGAATATCAAAGACGGGCTGTTTTAGGAGCATTGTCTGTTGAAGATTTGTATGTGATTCAAGGACCTCCTGGCACAGGGAAGACAACTGTTATTTCTGAAATTTGTCAGCAAAATGTCAAGGCTGGCTTAAAAACACTCGTGGCTTCTCAATCAAATCTAGCCGTGGATAATGCTTTAGGACGACTACTTTCTAATCAAGAAATTCGAATTTTGCGCTATGGTAGAACGGAAAGTATTGAAGAAGAGGGTAAAAAATTTATTGAGGAAAATGTTGCGCTTCATTGGCGTGAGCAAACTCTCGTAGCGATCGAAGAGGAGATCATAGCCTTTACAGAACGTGAACAGGAACTAAAATCAAGTATTAGCAAGGCTGAAGAAGAGCTAGAAAAACTTGAGGCATGGCTTGAGGAGCTAACAAAGGAAATAGCTGCGAAAGAACAGGCTGCAATTGACGAGCCCATTTTACAGCAGGAAATACAAGCCTTAAAGAAAGAATTAAAGGCTGCAAAAGTTGAGCAGCAGGAGAACGAGGCACATAAAGAGCATTACGAAAAACAGCTGGCGCAAATCGAGCCTGCTGTAAAGTCGCTTGAGCAGACCCTTGCTGAAAGCCCATCTATAGAGCAGCTAAAGCTTACTATAGAAGAAACTACTCAAAAAATTGAGCAATTGGAAGCGGCTGCTCAATTTAAGGAGCTGCAAGAGCAAAAGCAACATCTGGCACTGCAGTTCAAAGATATCCAATCGAAATATGAAGAGGAAAATAATCGCCTTCGATTAATGAAGGAAGCCGAAAAATATGTCAGTAATTTAACGTCCTATGAGCGTATTGAACGATTTTTACAACACTATCAAATTCGCCCATCTTATGTGCTGTCACAGCAAATTAGTCGTTTGCAGCATTTAGAGGATGCCAAAGATTTAGATGCATGGGCAACCATCAATACACGACTACAAAAAGCTATCGCAAAGCTTGAGGCGTTGGTATCTGATGAAGAAAAAGAACATGCCCTTGCTAAAAGAAGATTGCAGCCAGTTCAATCGTTTTCATTGCAAAATCTAACAGGTGTTTTTGCACAACTCAATACAGCCTTTCAAGATGATCAAACACCACCAGCCGGGCAAATTGAAAGTTTCTTGCTCGGGTTATATATGCGTCGTGATTTTGTCTGGCAAAAAGGTATAGCTCTTAAACAACAACAAGAGCATAAAGATCAGGAATTTGAGTCGTTACGTAAAGGTATTGGAGGCTTATTACATCAAGAATGCGCGATTACAAGCTTTGACGTTCAAAGCATACAGCGACAATTACAACCATATTTACAGCATACAGAACGACTGCAGCAGCTAGCTGAGACATTCCAAATTGATGCTGAGCCGGAAGAGTCTGTAGAGCATTTAAAAATGCTTGTATCGCAATCAAAATCTTCTCTTCAAATAGCACGTCAACAGCTGGAGGCAGTGGAGCAGGCTAATACACAGCTCCTACCAAAGAGAGCGGCACTTCAAACAGCGCAGACTAGCTTACAAGAGATTGAACAACAGCTCACACAATTAGAAGAAAATATAAAAGAAATTAATATAGCTGGATTACAGAAGGAGAAGCAGCTAACAGCATGCACAAAGCTTTTACAATCAACACCAGAGCGTACTTCCGAGGAAGTAGTGGAAACAATTGCATCCTCCAAAACAGCAATTGTGGAATTACAGCGCAAGGAAAAGCAGCTACCTCTTCGAAAAAAATTACAAGAGCAATGGCGTGACAAGCTACAAAATGCTACTGAATATGATTTAGATGAAATTCGTAAATTATATGTGCGTCATGCGAATGTTATCGGTACGACATGTGTTGCTTCAGCAAGTAAGGAATTTATGGAAAACTACCCGACATTTGATGTTGTCATTATTGATGAAGTATCAAAGGCAACACCACCAGAGTTATTATTACCGATGCTTAAGGGTAAGAAAGTTATTTTAGTAGGCGATCATCATCAGCTACCTCCACTACTTGGAGATGATACGTTGGAGGAAACGTTAAAAGCGATGCTCGATGAAAATCCAGACTTCGATGGTGCGCAGGAATTAAAAAATTTGCTGCGTGAATCACTGTTTGAACGTTTATTTAATAACTTACCGCAAACACATAAGCAAATGCTGGCATTGCAGTACCGAATGCATGAAAAAATTATGCACAGTATTACACCATTTTACGCGAAAGAGGAAAATGGCCTGCAATGTGGTTTACCAGATTCAGATGCGGCACGAGACCATTGCTTGGAAGGACAATTTGTTAACCGTGATGATCATTTGCTATGGGTTGATATTCCGACCGAAAAACCTTATTTAGAGGAGCAGGTAAAGGGCGGAACGAGTCGTTACAATGAGGGTGAATTACAAACAATTCGACGTATTTTAATAGATTTGAATAAGTCTGTTATTGAAGCTAAAGAAGCGGGACGCATACCTCAAGATGCACAAAAAAGCGTTGGGGTTATTAGCTTTTACGGGGAGCAAGTAAAGAAAATTAATCGCCTTCTGCAACAGGAATTACAGCTACCACATCTTCAATTTAGAACCGGGACAGTCGATAAGTTCCAAGGTATGGAGATGGACGTCATATTAGTTAGTATGGTACGTAATACGCCTAAAGGGGGAGACGTTGGCTTCGCAAGAGATTATCGCCGCTTAAACGTTGCTTTATCTCGTGCCCGAGAGCTATTACTACTTGTCGGAAGTGCTGAGATGTTTGCCAAACGTGCGAAGCAACAAGATACACGAGAGATGTACAGCAATCTGTTAGAGACAGTGAAATCCTATAACGGCTTGCGTAATCACGAAGGACAGGTGATGTAGATTGTCAAAATTACAGCAGCGCTTAATGCGTGAACTTCAGCAAAATCGGAACATTAAAATCGTCAAAACCGATGAATGGTGCATCCCCATTCGAACTGTAGAAGTGACCTATGAGCCAGTTCGTCGTTCCACTATGGATGTCTTGATGACAATGCTGTTAATGAGCATACAGGAAGCGGATTTTGCAAATGCACAAGAATTAAGTGAACTATTACTAGTCGATCCGTTATTTATTGAGGATTTAGTATCATTAATGTCTCGAGTAAGTCTTATTGAGCAAACGGAAGGCTTCTATAGATTAACCTCTAAAGGGCAGCAGCAACTGGAACGTGGCATCTTTGAAGAGGAGCTAGATGTAGAAATGGCCAACCTTTACTATAGCCCATGCCATCTTGCATTTCTTGCTGTCGACGAGGACAATATGGAAGAATATGATGATCTACCAGAGTTATATCGTTATGTAGATGAAGAGGCTGAGAAGCAGGAGCATTTCGAAGAAGCACTGTTAATAGAAGCGCTACAACAAGAGGATGAAGAAAAAGCTGGAGCTGGAGCCTCACAAAAAATAATTTCAAAAATTGTTCAAACCGACGCTAAACAAATCAATGATATCCCGTGCCTTGAATTTGTCCTACACAATAAAGAACAAGATATTTTGTTCGTTCGTGTATGGAATGCGCTGTTAAATCAATGGGATTCACACCTAGAACAACAGCTCACAGAAAAAGAACAACTAAGGTGGCGTGAACAATACTTATAAGACAAAAAACGAACGTGTGCAGCGTTCGTTTTTTTGTTTTTTATAGCGTTGAAAAAATGGTCAAGGAAAACTTTGTGATGTTGTCCAAAAGATACACGCTATATGAAGTGGTTGATTGGAGTCTTTTGAGGTGTATGTCGATAAAACGGAAAAGTTGGGCGATAAATATAAAAAGTTAGGTGACAAATTAAAAAAGTTGAGCGATAAATTCAAAAAGTAAAGCGATAAAATGGTAAAAAGCCTCGATAAATTTTTAAGCTTGCATATATTATTACAAAAAAAGGAGGGGACCGATGTTTACGATTAGTTTATGTATGATTGTCAAAAATGAAGAATGTATTATTGAAAGATGCCTAGATTCCGTTCAACATTTAGTGGATGAAATCAATATTATAGATACAGGTTCAACTGATCGTACAAAAGATATCGTCCGAAACTATACCTCTCGAATTTTCGACTTTACCTGGTGTGATGACTTTGCCAAAGCTCGTAACTTTTCCTTTCAGCAAGCTACGAAAGATTTTATTTTATGGCTCGATGCAGATGATGTGATCACAACAGAACATCAGCGAAAGTTTCTACAGCTTAAACAGTCACTTTATCATCCAAATGTCGATGCTGTTTCCATGGATTATTATGTAACGTTGGATGCTGATGGCTGTGTAGAATCAAGTGAAAAAAGGTTTCGTCTCGTAAAACGTGCACGTAATTTTCAGTGGCGGGGTGCCGTCCATGAGTATTTAGATGTAACAGGCCAGCTTTATCATAGCGATATAGTGGTTACACATTTGCCAAGAAAAAGTGATATTCATCGCAATATTCATATTTATGAGCGTTTAATGAAAGAAGGGCACCCATTTTCAGCTAGAGAAACTTTTCATTACGCAAATGAGCTAAAAAATCATCAGCGATTTTTAGAAGCTATCAATCACTATAATATTTTCCTAGATTCCACAAAAGGCACTGCTGATGAAAATATCGAAGCTTGCTTAAATTTAGCGGATTGCTACCAACAGCTACACGATTCAAAACAAGCAACACAAGCTATTTTACAATCATTATTATATGATCGACCAAGATCAGAAACATGCTGTCGAATTGGTCATTTTTTTATGGAGCAATTGAAAAATAAAGAGGCCATTTATTGGTATTCACAAGCATTACAGCATCCTTTAGAACAAACAATGGGTATTCAAAAGCATGCTTATTCTACATGGCTTCCTCATTTACAGTTAAGTTTGTTATACAATCGCTTACGTCTCTATGAAAATGCATATCAGCATAATGAGGCAGCACGTAAATTTAAGCCAAACGATCAACGCATACTAGACAACCGAAAATACTTGTTAAGTCAGTTAAAGAAATAAGGCCGTCATGGAAAGGGAACATCAATAAAATTTATATATATACCGTAACCAATTAACACTGATACAAAAACAACAATTGTCATACAAATCACATTCCGAGGTCTGAAAGTTCGAGCATCCATTCATTCATCCCCTTTCGATTTTGTGAACATTCTGTTAACTCAACATATGTTTTGAGAGTTTGAGTATGCAGTTCATCTTCGATATTTTTATTTGAAGCATAGAAAAAGAGCAAATTCACAATTAACGTGAATTTGCTCTTTAAATTAATCGTCTAGCCGATCAATATTTCTGTCTAGCCGATCAGTTCTGTGGGTTAGCCGATCAATATTTCTGTCTAGCCGATCAGTTCTGTGGGTTAGCCGATCAATATTCCTGTCTAGCCGATCAGTTCTGTGGGGAACCTGATCAATTTTCCTGTCTACCCGATCAGTTCTCAGTCGTACCTGATCAATTTTCCTGTCTACCCGATCAATTCTCTGATGTACCCGATCATTTTTCAACACTACCTAATCATTTCTCCAGCAATGACTATTATGAAGACTAAGTAGATGCCTCTAAACAATTTCTGCCCCGAACTTATGGTATATTAGACATTACATAGTTAGTAAAGGAGTACGAATATATGGTTAAAAGTGTAGTTATTGCTGAAAAACCTTCAGTTGCACGTGATATAGCAAATGTCTTGAAATGTAATAAAAAGGGGAATGGGTTTTTAGAAGGTGACAAATATATAGTTACTTGGGCATTAGGTCATTTAGTGACATTGGCCGATCCAGAAGCCTACGATAATAAATATAAAACATGGAATTTAGAAGACCTTCCGATGTTGCCAGAACGAATGAAGCTAGTAGTGATGAAGCAGACGGGTAAGCAATTTAATGCAGTCAAATCACAGTTAACGCGTAATGATGTCAATGAAATCATTGTAGCTACGGATGCTGGGCGTGAAGGTGAATTAGTTGCTCGATGGATTATTGAAAAAGTAAATGTGAAAAAGCCAATTAAACGTTTATGGATTTCATCTGTTACAGATAAAGCAATCAAAGAAGGATTTGCTAATTTAAAACCGGGTAAAAACTACGAAAATTTATATGCTGCTGCTGTTGCTCGTTCTGAAGCGGATTGGTATATCGGATTAAACGCGACACGAGCATTAACGACAAGATTTAATGCACAGCTGAACTGTGGCCGCGTTCAAACCCCAACTGTTGCGATGATTGCTGCACGCGAAGATGAAATTAAAAACTTCAAAGCACAAACGTACTACGGTATTGAAGCACAAACAGATTCGTTAAAGCTTACATGGCAAGACGCAAATGGTAATTCACGTAGCTTTAATAAAGAAAAAGTCGACGTTATTGTCAAAGCATTAGGCAATCAAGATGCAAAGATTGCCTCAATTGATCGCAAGCCTAAAAAATCATTTGCCCCTGGTCTTTATGATTTAACAGAATTACAGCGAGATGCCAATAAATTATTTGGCTATTCGGCAAAAGAAACATTAAATATTATGCAAAAGCTATATGAATCTCATAAAGTGCTGACATACCCTCGAACGGATTCACGTTATTTATCATCTGATATTGTCGGCACATTACCTGAGCGTCTAAAAGCATGTGGCATCGGCGAATATCGTACATTAACGAATAAAATTTTAACAAAGCCGATTAAAGCGAGTAAATCATTTGTAGATGACAGTAAAGTGTCCGATCACCATGCGATCATTCCAACCGAGGGCTATGTAAACTTATCTGCATTTAATGATAAAGAGCGTAAAATTTATGATTTAGTAGTAAAACGATTTTTAGCTGTATTATTCCCAGCACAAGAATATGAGCAATTAACAGTACAAGCTCAAATCGGCAATGAGAAATTTATTGCTAAAGGGAAAACTGTAACTATTGCAGGTTGGAAAGAAGTATATCAAAATCGTTTTGATGATGAGGAATCCACGGATGATGTAAAAGAGCAACTGCTTCCTCGTTTAGAACAAGGACAAGTGTTAAAAACAAAACTAATTGCCCAAACATCTGGTCAAACAAAACCACCAGCACGTTTTACAGAGGCGACATTACTATCTGCTATGGAAAATCCGACGAAGTATATGGAAACGAACGACAAGAAGCTTGTAGATACGTTGAAATCAACAGGCGGGTTAGGGACAGTTGCAACACGAGCAGATATTATCGAAAAGCTATTTAATTCATTCTTAATCGAAAAACGTGGCGGCAAAGAAATTTACATTACATCTAAAGGTCGTCAATTGCTTGACTTAGTGCCTGAAGAATTACGTTCTCCTGCGACAACAGCCGAGTGGGAGCAAAAGCTTGAGCTAATTTCAAAAGGTAAGTTGAAAAAAGACGTGTTCATCAATGAAATGAAAAAGCACACGAAAGAAATAGTCGCTGAAATTAAAGCAAGTGATAAAAAATATAAGCATGACAATATCTCAACAAAGTCCTGTCCTGATTGCGGCAAGCCAATGCTTGAAGTCAACGGTAAAAAAGGCAAAATGCTTGTCTGCCAAGACCGTGATTGTGGACATCGTAAAAACGTATCACGTGTCACAAACGCACGATGCCCGCAATGTAAGAAAAAGCTAGAACTACGTGGTGAAGGTGATGGCCAAATCTTTGTATGTAAATGTGGATATCGTGAGAAACTATCTGCTTTTGAAGCTCGCCGTAAAAAAGAAGGCGGTGGCAAAGTAGATAAGCGTAGTGTACAAAAGTACATGAAGCAGCAAGAAAAAGAGGATGAACCGATTAATAATGCGTTTGCGGATTTGTTAAAAGGGATGAAGTTTGACGAATAGTTATAAATAAAAAAGCGGGAGTGTTAAATAAATTAACATTCCCGCTTTTTTATTCTTTATAAACAGAAATTTCAGAAAATATATTGAATTACAAAAATAATTGTGTTACTGTATGTAACATGAAAATGAAGTTTAAACTTCAAAAAATAAAATTAGAAGGACGTACTTCTATAATGGATAATCAAACAATTCAACAAGTCATTCAACATAAATACCAGGAGCTTTCGAAGAGTCAGCAAAAGGTAGCGATCTTTATCCTCAAAAATTTGCAGACTGTCGGTGTTCATTCAGCTGCATATGTGGGGGAGAAGGCAGGGGTAAGTGAAACGACAGTTATCCGCTTTTGCTACGCTATAGGATTATCGGGTTATGCTGAGTTGCAGCGGGAGATTACGATGCAGCTATTCAATGAGGGCAATGCCAGTAGCTTGCACAATTATTTGCAATCAAAGCAGGCACTTTTTGAAACACCACGTTTTTATGAAAAAACGATGGAAAAGGATGCATCGAGTATTTTAAATGTTGCTAAGAACATTAACGAGGCAGATTTTAATCGTGCTGCCGTCCTGCTGCATACGAAGAAAAAAATCTATATTGTTGGGAATGGGTCCTCTCATTTAGCGGCACAATGGTTGTATTTTACGTTAAATATGTTACGTCCTAACGTAGTGCTTTTAGATTTTGAAACTAGTGAAATCATTAGAACTTTACAAGAAATTGATGAGGATAGTGTGGTCATTATTTTATCGTTCCATCGTTATTTTAAAGAACCGATTCAGTTGGCAGCTGAAATTCAAGAAAAACATTGTGAGATTATTGGTATTACGGATTCTAAAATTGCGCCTATCACGCAATATGCGACGATAACTTTTGTGAATGAACAACAGGAAATGTCTACGATTGATGCAATGCCTGCACTGATCTCATTTTTAAATACACTAATTGCAGGTATGACTGCACAAGATCACGACTATTATGAAAATCAACGCGTAAAATATGATGATTTCCAAAATAGCTTTTTAGCAAATCGATGGAGTTGAATAAAATGAACCAAGCTTTACAAAACTTACAGCCGAGATTGGCTGATATTTTTACACATCTTCATGAGCATCCGGAAATTAGCTGGCAGGAAAAGAAGACAACGCAATACATCGCCAATCTATTGAAGGAGGCACAGATGGAGCCTCAGTTGTTCGAGGATATGACGGGACTGTATGTAGATATCGGGGAAGGGATACCGAGAGTCGGATTTCGTACGGATATTGATGCATTATGGCAGGAAGTAGATGGTGAATTTAAGGCCAATCATTCTTGTGGTCATGATGGTCACATGACGATGGCTATTGGGACGGCACTAGTGTTAAAGGATATGGAGCATTTACTCCCCGGCGCTGTACGTATTCTTTTCCAGCCTGCTGAAGAGAAGGCACAGGGAGCTCGCGCATTCGTGGAGAAGGGGCTAATTGATCATCTAGAATACTTATTTGGTGTCCATGTTCGTCCGTTAAAAGAATTACAGGACGGAACGTATGCCCCAGCATTGTACCATGGTGCAGCAAAGCTTTTTACTGGGACCATTATTGGAGAAGAGGCACATGGCGCACGACCTGAACTTGGCATTAATGCTATTGAGGTAGGGGCAGCGATTGTCGAAGGCTTACAAAAAATTTGGACGGACCCCACTGTCTCAGCGTCAGTTAAAATGACGCAATTTAATGCAGGAGGTACTGCTACAAATATTATTCCTGGGAGAGCAACATTTAGTATTGATGCACGAGCACAAACAAATGAAGTAATGCAAGCTATCACAGATGGTATTGAACGTGTAAAGGCATCGGTAGAAGCGATGTATGGTGCGAAAATTTCCTTACACGTTGATGCACATATTGTTGCAGCGTTAGTGAATGATGAGGCATTACAACATATGAATTCAGCTATTGTTGACACAGTCGGTGAAAAAGCATGCGCTTCACCAGTCATCACTCCTGGAGGAGAAGATTTTCATTTTTATACGTATGAGCGTCCGAATCTGAAAGCAACAATGCTTGGCTTAGGTTGTGGTGTAACACCAGGATTACATCATCCGAAAATGACCTTTAATCGAGAGCGGCTTATTACAGGTGTGAACATTATTACGAGAGCTATTTTAAGAGCTTTATAGACCCTAAGTTAGGGCCGTTAATATGGGATAAAGAATAGAAAGGGGTGATAGTAATGATTGACGTAAGGGAAATAAAGACAATCGAACAGCTGGAGCAAGTTCAGCACTTGGAATATAACGTTTGGGCCATGCCTTCTATTCCCATTCATCAAACTTTAACAGCTGTGAAAAATGGTGGTATCGTTGTTGGTGCCTATGATGGTGATCAATTAGTTGGCTTTAGCTATGGCTTTTCGGGGTTTCGAGAGGGCAAAAGCTATTTATGTTCCCATATGTTAGGGATAGATGAAAATTACCGCTCCAAAGGAATAGGTGAACAATTAAAATATGCCCAGCAAGCTATTGCTATTGAGCGGGGCTATGATTTAATGGTGTGGACCTTTGATCCGCTGGAAACACGAAATGGTTTTCTCAATCTTTCCAAGTTAAATGGTATTTGTTCTACGTATATAGAAAATTGCTACGGTGAAATGCAGGATGGCTTAAATAAAGGGTTACCTTCAGATCGTTTTGAGGTGTGCTGGTATATAACTTCTGATTATGTAAGTAAAAGTGTTTCAATAGATACAACGGATGCCATACCAGTGGCAAGTTGTGTACTAAATGAACAAGGATTCCCACACTTAGATATAACTGAAAATTTAAAATATAACAAAGATTTATATACACTACCTGTGCCAAAGGATTTTCAAGCATTGAAGCTGCAAGACCCGACATTAGCATTGGAATGGCGTTTCAAAACGCGACATATTTTACAACGATTATTTGCACAAGGTTATGCTGCAGTTCAATTGCAGCAGCAAGAAAATTACAACGAGTATGTTCTCGTAAAATTAGAAACTTTAGGTCTGAAAGGGGAAAATCAATATGAAAATTACGGAAATTACTATTAGACATTTAAAAATGAAATTAAAAGAACCATTTACAACTAGCTTTGGCACATTTGATGATAAAGATTTTTTAGTTTTAGAGGCCAAGGATGAAGCAGGAACAATCGGTTGGGGAGAATCTGTAGCGTTCTATTCTCCTTGGTACAACGAGGAAACATTGCAAACGAACTGGCATATGCTAGAGGATTTTTTAATTCCTCTTATTTTAAATAAAGAGCTTCAGCATCCGGATGAGGTCAATGAGCTATTTAAACCAATTCGCAAAAATAATATGGCGAAATCCACGATTGAAGGTGCTGTGTGGGATATTTATGCCCAACAGACGAATCAATCCCTTGCAGCTGCACTCGGTGGCAAAAAGGACAACATTGAAGTAGGGATCAGTATCGGTATTCAAAAATCAATCGAGGACTTAGTAGCGTTAGTAGATGGTTTTGTTAAAGAAGGCTATAAACGAATGAAAATCAAAATTAAGCCAGGTTGGGATGTAGAAGTCATGCGTACATTACGTGAAGCGTTCCCTGATGTGGCATTTATGGCGGATGCGAACTCAGCTTATCGTCTGTCAGATGCTGAAACGCTCAAGCAGCTAGATGCTTTTAATTTAACGATGATCGAGCAACCATTGGCGTCAGATGACATCATTGATCACGCAGCATTACAAAAATTAATCGATACGCCAATTTGCTTGGATGAAAGTATCCATTCATTAGAGGATGCACGTAAAGCTGTTGAGTTAGGCAGTACTAAAATTATTAATATAAAAATTGGACGTGTTGGTGGCTTAACAGAAGCAAAGAATATACATGATTATTGTGAGGCAAATAACATCCCGGTCTGGTGTGGCGGTATGCTGGAGTCTGGTATTGGTCGTGCACATAACGTGGCATTAACTACATTATCGAATTTTATTTTACCTGGAGATACTGCAGGCTCAAGCCGTTATTGGGAAAAAGATATTATCGACCCAGAAGTTGTGGTAAAGGACGGCTATATTGAAGTTCCCCAAAAAGCGGGTATCGGCTATAAAGTAAATAGAGAGACGATCGATTTATTCACAGTAGCACAGAAAACATATAAATAACGTGACTTGAGTAGTACAAGAAGTATATTTCGTTAGGAAGCCTATGAATATAATTGATTAGATAAGCGGGTGTTCTATGAAAAAAAGTTGGCAAATAGGTGGCGCATTTGTAGGATTAATCGTTGGTGCTGGCTTTGCATCAGGACAGGAAATTATGCAATATTTTACGAGCTTTGGTCTTTACGGTATAGCAGGGGGAATTGTCGCAACAATCGCATTTGCCTTTCTAGGGATGAGTCTAGCGCAATTAGGAGCGGATTCACAAACGACATCCCATAAAGAGGTTATATATCAAATTGGTGGACGTTATGTTGGGGTACTATTAGATATTGTCATTACATTCTTCTTATTTGGTGTTGCGGTTGTTATGTTTGCTGGATCGGGGTCAACATTTGAGCAAATGTTTAGTATAAATCCGATGATTGGCAGTATTTTTATGGTAATCATTACGATTTTAACATTGCTATTAAATGTAAAAAATATTATTAATATAATAGCTTTAGTGACACCATATTTAATGGGGATCGTTTTTATTATTTTAATTTACTCCATTTTCACAATGGACTTAACCATTGCAGAACAGAATGTGTTAGCGAAAGAGCAAACATCTGCGGCTTCAAATTGGATACTTGGGGCACTGCTTTATGTATCTTATAACATAGCTGCTGGTACTGCGATGTTAATTGTTATGGGGGGAACAGTAAAAGAGCGCAAGATTGCTGGTTTAGGCGGTCTTCTTGGGGGTTTAATGCTCGGTGTCTTAATCATACTAATTAATATCGCTATGTTCGTTAAAATGGACGTAGTTGGTGGGGCAGCAATGCCGACATTAGAGCTAGCAAAACAAATTCATCCTGTAGTGGGTATCTTAATGTCCATTGCTTTATTAGGCATGATGTACAATACAGCTGTAGGGATGCTTTATGCGTTTGCAGTACGTTTTATAGCGCCTGATCATAAATATTTTAAAATAGGTATCGTGGTGATTGGTTTAATAGGCTTTGTCGCGAGTTTAGTAGGGTTCACGACATTAGTTGGCAAGGTTTATTCAACAATGGGGTATTTAGGCTTTGCATTAATTATTGCAATCATCATCTCGTGGCTACGTAAAATACCAAAATCTTTATAAATTGTTTTTGAGATTCTCTAGTGTTATTGTACAGCGCTAGGGGATTTTTTTACGGTTTTAGTAATGAAAATAAGGTGGAAAACATACAATAATTGTATGTTTGTTTATGCGTATTTATTTCTAAAATTCTACTTTATGTGAAATAAATTCTCGTAACTTTAAACAAAATCTACTTTGGTGCTAGACACTAATTTTTGGGAATGCTATATTAATGGTGTCATAGTTTTTTTATAATTAAGAAAAATCAGGTTTCGTCATCGAGCGATGGGATGGCATTTTGCTAAAACGTATGTCATATGCGTAAGTTGATTTCCGTTCCGAATGAACGCCCAAGGAAAGCGCCCAGCCGGAACGGAAATCAACCCATGCTATGGCGATGACCCAAAACTTTTTCTAATTATAAGGAGTGATGGAGTAAAGAGTTATAAGAAGGATGATAGATGCCTATGGTAAAGAAAACGTTAAAACAACGCATTGTTGACGCTTCTGTAGTGCTATTTCAGGAAGATGGCTATCACAATGTCACTGTTGATCGCATTGTTGAATATATTGGTGCATCAAAGGGTGGATTTTATCATAATTTTAAATCGAAAGATGAATTGTTGTATGAAATTCACGATGTATTTATTTCATATGTTATTAAACAGTCACAGGAGGCATATGACAAATACGATACACCGATTACACGTTTATGTGCAATGCTACAAACACTGACCCAAGTATTTGATATGTACCAAGCACATATTACTGTTTTTTATGAGGAAAGTCGTTCATTACCAGAGGAATATAGTGAAATTATTCATAAAAAACGAGATCAATATCGGGATATTTTACAAAAAGTCATAGCGGAAGGCCAGCAAACAAAGGATTTTCGTACAGAACTACCTTGCACTATTGTAACGATGGCTATTGTTGGGATGATTAACTGGACATACAAATGGTTTAAGCAATCAGGTCCATTAACAATGGAGGAAATTACAGAAGTATTTACGGATATGGTATTGCGTGCGATTGTCACTGAACAAGCAATGGAAGAAGCAGTTCAATTTATGATCAAGGAGAAGCCAGCAGAATAAACTGGTTTTATCTTCATTCAGCAGAAGACTTCCACCTCTAAAGGTGGAGAGATGAATGATGATGTAGTTCCTTTTTCAGTAGGTATCCAAACACCCACTGAACGAAGATAAAGCTTCCGGCGGATGTCACGGATTTTCAAAGGAATGAATTGTGCAGGCACAATTCAAAATCCGGACGCAATTACGCCAAGGCGAAATTGATTAACATTTAAAACAAACCGACTAGTCGGTATTTGTGCAATTGACATCTGAACGAAATCTGCTATGGCACATTAAACATTAGGGGGACTGGGGATGAACTTTGAACTAACGAAAGAGCAAGTGATGATTCGAGACATGGTGCGTGATTTTGCTGAAAATGAAATTAAACCGTATGCTCGTGAGGTTGACGAGACATCGACGATGAGAATAGAGAGCTTTAAAAAGATGGCAGAGCTAGGCTTATTAGGGATCCCGTTTCCTGAAGAGTATGGCGGTTCAGGCGGAGATACGGTTTCCTATGCACTTGCTGTTGAAGAAATCGGTCGTGCATGTGGCGGTACAGGATTAAGCTATGCAGCTGCAGTTAGCTTAGGTGCTTCGCCTATTTACAATTTTGGCACAGAGGAGCAAAAGCAGGAATGGCTTGTTCCGTTAGCGAAGGGGGAAACATTAGGTTCGTTTGGTCTAACAGAGCCCAATGCAGGTTCAGATGCTGGTGGGACACTTACAACAGCTGTCATTGATGGTGATGATTACATCATTAATGGTGAAAAATGCTGGATCACAAACGCTGGCTTTGCACGCCAAATTATTGTGACAGCAGTGACAGGTAAACGTGAAGATGGTAAAAAAATTATCTCATCTATCATTGTACCAACCAACACTCCTGGCGTAACGATCAACTGCAATTACGACAAAATGGGTGTACGTGGCTCCAATACATGTGAGATTATTTTGCAAAATGTTCGTGTACCAAGGGCTAATCTTTTAGGGGATGAAAAACGTGGATTTAGCCAATTTTTAAACACGTTAGACGGTGGGCGTATTTCCATTGCTGCATTATCTGTAGGAATTGCACAGGCAGCTTATGAGAAAGCGTTAAAATACGCAAAAGAACGTGAACAATTTGGTGCACCAATATCGAAACTACAGGCAATACAATTTAAATTAGCTGATATGGCAATGGAGATAGAGCTTGCACGTACGTTAGTACATAAGGCGGCATGGCTTAAAGATCAAAAGAAACCGTTCGGGAAGGAAGCGGCAATGGCAAAATTATTTGCTTCTGAAATGGGCTTCCGCACTTGTAATCAAGCCATTCAAATTCACGGCGGTTCAGGATATATGAAAGAATACGACGTAGAGCGTCATCTGCGTGACATTAAGTTAATGGAAATCGGTGAAGGAACGTCTGAAATTCAACGTCTCGTTATTTCTCGTCTAATTGGCTGTTAATTTGGCTGTTAATTATCTTAAATGGCATAAATAAGGAGGGTTTTCATGGCAGAACTTGTGTATCAAACTATTGGTCAATTGCTAGATGAACAATCTGAAAAGTATCCACAGCGGGAAGCATTAGTGTATGCAGACAGGGATTTACGTATGACCTACGAGGAGCTCAATCGGCAAAGTCGTTTAGTAGCTAGAGGGTTGATGGCTCTTGGCATAGAGAAGGGCGAGCATATTGCAGTATGGACGACCAATGTCCCGGAATGGGTACAGCTGCAATTTGGTACAGGTAAAATGGGTGCCCCTATCGTAACTGTCAACACTAATTATCGTTCAAGCGAGTTGGAATATTTATTGAAGCAATCCGATGCAAAAACGATTATTTTAATTGAAAATTATCGAGACCATTCTTTTCTGAATACACTGCAAGAGTTATGTCCAGAGCTTGAACATTGTGAACCAGGTAATTTGCAATCAAAGCGACTACCTTTATTGAAAAATGTTATTTTAATTGGCGAGACAAAATACCCTGGAGTGCTAAACTGGTCTGATGTTTTATCTGCTGCAGAGCAAATAACAGAGGAGCAATTAGATCAAAGACAGCAAGCACTTCATTATGATGATGTTATTAATATTCAATATACTTCGGGAACAACAGGTTTTCCAAAAGGTGTTATGTTAACGCATTATAACTTAGTCAATAATGCGATTAATATTGCAGAATGTATGCGTTTAACTTCTGAAGATCGCTTGTGCATCCCTGTGCCATTCTTCCATTGCTTTGGCTGTGTAATTGGAACATTAGCGATTACTACTAGTGGCGGGACGATGGTGCCAGTTCAGGAATTTTCACCTACTGAGGTGCTAAAAACGGTTGAAAAAGAAAGATGTACCGCGCTACATGGCGTACCAACGATGTTTATTAGTGAACTGAATTTACCGAATTTTGAGTCTTTTGATCTATCAACGTTGCGTACTGGAGTAATGGCTGGTTCTAACTGTCCTATTGAGGTGATGAAGGCCGTTATCGACAAAATGGGGATGAAGGATGTTACTATCTGTTACGGACAAACAGAAGCCTCACCTGTTATTACACAAACGAGAGCAGATGACCCGCTATTGTTAAAGGTAGAAACGGTTGGCCGTGCATTGCCGAATCTGGAAGTTAAAATCGTCGTTCCCGGTACAGACGAAGAAGCTGCGCCGAATGAGCAAGGGGAGCTATGTACGCGAGGCTACCAAGTCATGAAAGGTTACTATAAAAACCCAGAAGAAACGCTTCTTGCAATAGATGAGGATGACTGGCTGCATACTGGGGATTTGGCAACGATGGATGAGGCGGGCTATGTACGTGTAACAGGTCGTTTAAAAGATATGATTATTCGTGGTGGTGAAAATGTATCTCCTCGAGAAATTGAAGAGTTCCTTTACACACACCCAAAAATTGCAGATGTACAAGTTGCAGGTGTTCCTGATCCTGTTTATGGAGAGGAAGCGGCAGCTTGGATCATTTTGCGAGAAGGAGAGCAGGCAACAGAGGAAGAGATTCGGGATTATTGTCGGGATAAAATCTCCAGACATAAAATTCCACGACATATTTTCTTTATCGACGACTATCCGATGACTGCATCAGGAAAAGTTCAAAAGTATAGATTGCGAGAGAGTTTTGGTGCAACAGTGAAGTAAAAAGGGGGCCAGTGTTATGTTCAAGAAGGTTTTAATTGCAAATCGTGGAGAGATAGCAAGGCGTGTTATAAGAACATGCAAACGACTAAATGTTCAAACAGTTGCGGTATATTCCGAGGCTGACGCTGAAAGTTTACATGTTAAGGAAGCGGATGAGGCGTTCTGTATCGGAAAACCACCTGTTGCACAAAGCTATTTAAATATTGATCGTATTCTTGAAGTGGCGAAGGAAAGCGGTGCTGACGCTGTTCATCCCGGCTATGGCTTATTATCAGAAAACGCTGAGTTTGCTAAACGTTGTACAGAGGCCGGTTTAGTGTTTATTGGGCCGAGCGCGGATGTTATTGCTTCGATGGGTAGTAAATTAGAAGCTCGGAAAACAATGAAAGCAGCAGGTGTACCGATAGTTGAAGGCGTAGAGGCACCGGTGAAAGATGTAACAGAAGCTATTGAAATTGCTTCCCGTCTAGGCTATCCCATTATGTTAAAAGCCTCTGCTGGTGGTGGAGGTATCGGGATGCAGCTCGTTGACAATGCAGAGGAATTAGCAAAAGCCTTTGAAGGGAATCAAAAGCGGGCACAGTCATTCTTTGGTGATGGCACGATGTATATGGAACGATTTATTGCTAATCCTCATCACGTCGAAGTACAAATTATTGCAGATCATGATGGCAATGTCGTACCGCTATTTGAACGTGAGTGCTCGATTCAACGTAGAAATCAAAAAGTAGTTGAGGAAGCGCCATCTCCTTTCATTTCTGAAGAAACAAGAAAAAGTATGCTAGATGCGTCAGTCAAGGCAGTTCAGCATATTGGCTATGTGAATGCTGGAACGATTGAGTATTTAGTAGATGCAGAGCAAAACTTTTATTTCTTAGAGATGAATACTCGTCTACAGGTGGAGCATCCAGTGACTGAGGAAATTACAAAGCTGGATCTTGTAGAGGAGCAATTAAAGATTGCGGCTAAACAACCATTAGCATTTACTCGCGATAGCATAAAAAGAAAAGGGCATGCGATTGAAGTACGTATCTACGCCGAAAATCCTTCGACCTTTTTCCCTTCTCCAGGCACAATTACGGCTTTTGAATTACCTACAGGTGAAGGTATTCGCCATGAATGTGGCGTAGAGGCTGGCACTGCGGTAACACCTTTTTACGATCCAATGATTAGCAAATTAGTAGTGTGGGGAGAAACACGAGCAATTGCATGTGAAAGACTTACTGAGGCACTTAAAGCGTACAAAGTAGAAGGCATTCAAACAAATATTCCGATGCTGCTGAAAACAGTCACACATGAACAATTTTTAAAGGGCCTTACAACAACTAAATTTGTAGATGAATATTATTTACCTCAATTAGCAGAGACGAAATAAAGCCTCCAGACGTATTGTTTAATTGTAGCGAAAGCGAAGCGACAGCAACAAATGTTTATCTGTGCGAAAGCGAAGCGACAGCAACAAATGTTTATCTGTGCGAAAGCGAAGCGACAGCAACAACATCAATTCACTATGGAGAAATTAATAAAAAGCATTCGCACTTTACCATTAGTGCGAATGCGTTATATGAAATTACATACGGATATCCGTACATTCATACATTTGGAGGGATTTACAATGGCAACAGTTAAAGCGAGCATGGCAGGAACAGTATGGAAAATCGTTGTAGCAGAGGGCGAGAAAGTGACAGTAGGACAAGATGTGGCAATTTTAGAGTCGATGAAAATGGAGATTCCTATTGCAGCAGAAGAAGATGGCGTAGTAACAAAAATCATTGTGAACGAAGGGGATTTCATTAACGTTGATGATGATATTTTAGAAATCGAATAAGGAGGCTTCTTTATGCAGCTACCAGAGCATGTAACGTTAAAGGAAGTAGGTCCTCGTGACGGTTTGCAAAATGAGAAAATGCATCTTGCAACTGCCGATAAAGTACAGCTAGTGAATTTACTTAGCCAAACTGGATTGAATTATATCGAGGTAACGTCTTTTGTGCATCCGAAGTGGATTCCACAGCTGGCAGATGCAGTGGAGGTACTTCAAGCCATTAAACGCCAAAAAGATATAACGTATGCGGCACTCGTACCGAACATGCGTGGCTTAGAACGTGCATTGCAGGCTGAAGTAGATGAAGTGAGCGTTTTTATGTCGGCAAGTGAAAGCCACAATCAAAGCAATATAAATAAAGCGATTAATGAAACATTTCCGATATTAGAGGAAGTAGTTGTAGGAGCAAAGGCAGCGCATAAAAATGTCCGAGGCTATATCTCAACGGCGATTGGGTGTCCATATGAAGGCTACATACAACCAGAAAAGGTTTTGCGAGTAACAGAAAAATTATTAGAAATGGGTGTCGATGAAATTTCACTTGGTGACACGATTGGTGTTGGTGTACCGACACAGGTGGAAAGTCTTTTAGAAGAATTGTTAAAAAGATACCCTGTGGAAAATTTTGCGATGCATTTTCATGATACACGTGGCACGGCACTAGCGAATATTGTTAAATCTTTAGAAATGGGAATTACCAAGTTTGATAGCGCACTTGGTGGGCTTGGAGGCTGTCCATATGCCAAAGGAGCATCAGGTAATGTAGCCACGGAGGATTTATTGTATTTATTAGATGGAATGGGTATTAAAACGGGTGTAGAACTGAATAAAGTGCTAGAGGCAGCGTTATTTATTGAACAGAAACTAGGGAAAGCAGTTGCCTCTAAACAAATGGCGATTGCCCGTAATGAAAGGAGTGCAAGTCAATTATGACGCAACTCGTTCGTTTTGAATTATTAGATGGTTGCATTGGGCTTATTACACTTTCCAGACCTGAAGCTGCGAATGCAATGTCTGTACAATTACTCCAAGAACTGAGCACGACACTCGACAACATAAATGGTGATCCGGCAGTGCGAGTCGTCTTACTAACAGGAGCAGGGGAAAAAGCTTTTTGCGCAGGAGCAGATTTAAAAGAGCGTAAAGGGATGCCAGACCGACAAGTAAAGCAGATTGTGCAATTAATCGGGGCAACAGTAGCGAAAGTAGAAGCACTCGCTCAACCAGTTATCGCCGTATTAAATGGTGTTGCTTTTGGTGGCGGGCTCGAACTAGCGTTAGCCTGTGATTTACGTCTTGCAGCTACACATGCAAAGATAGGCCTTACAGAAACATCTCTCGGCATCATCCCAGGGGCAGGAGGCACACAACGACTTCCGCGACTAATTGGCATTGGAAAAGCGAAGGAATTAATTTATACAGCACGTCGATTAAATGCAGAGGAAGCAAGAAGCTACGGTATTGTAGAGTATGTTCATGAGGGACATGAAGTATTTGAAAAGGCTCAGCAGCTTGCGCTCGAAATGGCAAAAAATGCTCCGCTTTCTTTAGTACAGGCGAAAATCGCAATGAATCAAGGTGTTGAAGTAGATTTAGCTACTGGTTTAAAAATCGAATCACTTGCATATAATGCTCTGATTCCTACAGAAGATCGATTAGAGGGCTTACTAGCTTTCCAGGAAAAGCGAACACCGCAATACTTAGGGAAATAGAAGCTCTGATGAAGGATTTTGAATGGTTTTAAAGTAGGATTCTACAAACAATAAAATCCAAGCACATCATCAAAATTTAGGGCTATATTTTTTAAAAGTATGCCATATGTATAAGTTGATTGGAGTGGAGGTTGGGCGACTCCTTGGGGATCAGCGCCACAGATGAGACCCTGGAGCGAGCAACGCGAGTGAAGCGGCTCATCGGACGCCCCCAGGAAAGCGCCCAACCGGAACGGAAATCAACCCCACGCTATGGTGATGAACCGATTATTGCAATGTAAGGAAGAAGTTATACGAAGTGCTATCGCAATTATGCTAAGGCGTAACCGAATGGGCAAAAGGAGGAATTAAATATGAGCAATGTACCGACAGAAAATACAACTAAAACAATGAAGGAACAAATTTTAGCAGGTGGTCTACCAAAATATCACGATAAAAATGCACAACAAGGAAAGCTATTTGTACGTGAACGACTCGAATTATTATTAGATGATGGGCTGCAATCAGAGGATGGTTTGTACGCAAACTGCTTAGCTGGGGACTTACCGGCAGATGGCGTTGTAACAGGAATCGGTAAAATCCATGGCCGTACTGTTTGTGTATTAGCAAACGATTCGACGATTAAAGCTGGCTCTTGGGGTAAACGTACAGTAGAAAAAATGATTCGTATTCAAGAAACAGCAGAAAAGCTAAATTGTCCATTACTGTATCTAGTCGATTCAGCAGGGGCGCGTATTACAGATCAATTAGAAATGTTCCCTGGTCGAAGAGGAGCAGGACGTATTTTTTATAATCAGGTAAAGCTTTCTGGTAAAATTCCTCAAATATGCTTACTGTTTGGACCTTCGGCAGCAGGAGGTGCATATATCCCTGCATTCTGCGATATTGTAGTCATGGTAGAGGGTAATGCATCGATGTATTTAGGATCCCCACGTATGGCGGAGATGGTGATAGGTGAGAAGGTAGATTTGGAAACAATGGGTGGGGCGAAAATGCATTGTTCTGTTTCCGGTTGCGGAGATGTGCTTGCTAAAACGGAGCAAGAAGCAATTACCTATGCTCGCAAATATTTAAGCTATTTCCCGAATAACTATGCAGAGCGCAGTAAGGTAGAGGCTCCAAAGCCACCAGCTTCATTTGAGAAATCGATTGAGGAACTAATACCAAAAAATCAAAACGTACCTTTTGATATGTATAAGTTAATTGAACGTATTATTGATGAAGATTCGTTTTGTGAAGTAAAAAAATTATTCGCTTCAGAATTAATTACAGGACTCGGACGCATTAATGGGCAATCCGTTGGAATTATTGCCAATCAACCGCGCGTAAAAGGGGGCGTTTTGTTCCACGATTCAGCTGATAAAGCAGCAAAGTTCATTTCACTTTGTGATGCGTTTAATATTCCGCTTCTTTTCCTTGCAGATGTACCAGGCTTTATGATTGGTACGCAAGTTGAAAAAGCAGGGATTATACGCCATGGTGCGAAAATGATTTTTGCCATGAGCGAGGCGACCGTTCCAAAATTAACAGTCATTGTTCGTAAGGCATATGGTGCAGGGCTGTATGCGATGGCAGGACCTGCTTTTGAGCCAGACTGCTGTATTGCGCTATCCAACGCGCAAATTGCTGTAATGGGCCCAGAAGCTGCGGTCAACGCAGTATACGCAAATAAAATTGCTGAACTCCCAAAAGAGGAACAGGCAAGCTTTATTGCAGAGAAACGCAAGGAATATCAAGAGGAAATCGATGTCTATCGTCTAGCTTCAGAGCTGATCATTGACGATGTTATTGAGCCAAATGATTTAAGAAAAGCACTTGAATCACGTTTAGAGCTCTATATGTCAAAATATTTATTATTCTCAGAACGTAAGCATGGAGTAAATCCTGTATAAAGTCTGAAATAATGCTGTCTCAGTTTAATTGAGGCAGCTTTTTTTTGTTCATCATAGAAAGTCGATGATGATATCTTGCTAAAATTTGTTTATTCATCTCTTTTCTAATTGAACCTGGACAAACGTATAGTATAGGGGGATAGAGTACTCCTAATGTGCGAGTATGCTTTAAAACGCTTTACCCATCTTATTATTACCACTTGCATGGGGAAGAGGGGCATATTAAAATTATGAGAGGATACAGGGAAGTAGGTGGTATAGGCATGACAAAAAATAATATACAGGGTAGTGCCAAGCTACCATTACCTTATCGTTCATTGATAGATACATATTATTTACCAATCAAAATAACAGGTTGGATATTTTTTTGTATTTATTCCATTATAGCTTTTTATAAACTGGTCATTGATCGTCTAGTGAATGTAGTCATTATTTTATTCAATGGTGAATATTCTTTTGATGAATTAGGGTTGTTTGATTATAGTAACTGGCGATTAACTACAAATTTTGTTCCCTTTGATACAATTCTTCGCTATATAAATTACTCTCAGTATTTTAATTTTGATATCATTATCATTAATTTACTCGGCAATTTATTAATATTTACTCCAATGGGCTTTTTACTTCCATTATTATCGAAAAAGTTTCGTAAAGCTCGGACAGTTATTTGTATAGGCTTTTTCTCTAGCTTAGCGGTAGAAACTATCCAATTTATTTTTACAGTTGGGTCAGCAGATGTGGATGATTTAATTTTAAATACACTTGGAGCATGGCTCGGTTACTTAGCCTATAAAAGTATACTTATTAAACCTAAAAAAGATAGATAGAAACAGTCCTTGCTGAAGGGCTGTTTTTTTAGTAGTGAATTAACATCATTTATAAAGTGATAACGGTAATATTTTTTATTGAAATTAAATATTGCAGTAATAAATGAATGAGAAAAACGGATTTAACTAAAGGTCTTTATACCTATTTAATCAAAAATGGAATATTCCTTTAGGAGCTTAGTATTAATTTGCTCTTGAATTTGATAAAGAAAATTCCGATAATTAGTGTAAAGAAACTGTTCAAACGGAATAGGTAAAGTTAATAGAAGATATTATCATATCTGTTATTTAACTTGCATATTAAATTAGAAAGCCGAGGTGAATTATATGAAACTATCCAATTTAATAGAACAAGAAAGAATTTCATCACACTATAATCGTAAAAAGATTTTACAACGAAAACAAGCAGGTGATGCATATCGAAAAAACTCACTGTATTTTCAGCCAAAGAAAAATCCGTTATTGCTTGAACTAGAAAATTTACTATTAGGGCATACAGATCAAGATCTCTATGAGCAACAAAAAGAGGAATCTAAAGAAGTCACGCCTCAACAGCAAGCGATCATTCAAGATTTGCAACAAACGAAAAAGAATGTGCTCGCTCATGAGCAAGTGCAAAAGCCTGAAGCTCTTGCATATTCACAACTAAAGCATGTAGATGAGGAAGCACCTATAGCAGATGAGGAGACGTTACAAATTCTAGAGCAGGTGCGGAATACAGCGCTAGCACCCACGCAACCATCACCACAGGATTTACGTGTAGCGGCAAGTGCAAATGCAATTCCACACATGCAAGCGCAACTAAATGGTCAAGAGGTAGAAAAAGGTGACAGTGATCCCGCTTTTGTGCGTGAAGTAATTGAAGTTAAAGTTCCAGAACGTTTTTCGAAGGAATTGAAATTAAATCCATTTGCGGATACAATTTTCGGTAAGAGTTATGCGGAGGCATTTAAGGCGCGAACATTTAAATACGCTTCTGAAAAATATGCCACTCATATTCAAATGGCGAAAGACGGCTATCGACCAGGAAATGACCCTATGTTCTCCATGATAGCCTAATGCTGCAGATGGGAGTTTTTTAATATGGCTAAGGCAAAACATGTGAAAACGAATGCTATAAGATTATTGGAGCAACAAAAAATACAGTTCGAAGTAATTGAATATGAGACTGGCGACGGCCAAGTTGACGGAATTTCGGTTGCTGAAAAAATTGGTCATCCAGTTTCTCGTGTTTTCAAAACATTAGTAGCAAAGGCAAGTGCACAAAAGCTTTTTGTATTTGTTATTCCTGTAGCAGATGAGCTTGATTTAAAAGCTGCTGCAAAGGTTGTAGGCGAGAAGAAAATCGACATGCTCCCTGTCAAGGAGTTACTCGACTATACAGGCTATGTACGAGGCGGATGCTCTCCAGTCGGCATGAAGAAGCTTTATCCAACTGTCATCGACGCGTCGGCTAGGGAGCAAGGAAGTATTATTGTAAGTGCTGGAAAAATCGGCATGCAAATCCACGTACAGCTAGATGATTTAGTCGCTGCGACAAAGGCAAAGCTCGCACCAATTACCACTACCCAAGAATGATGAATTGGGTAGTTTTTTTATTTAAGTTGTCAGGAAGTAAGAGTAGAAATGCTCAGGTAAGGTGAAGAACTGCTCGGGTAGGATAAAGAACTGCTCAGCTAAGCGGAAGAACTGATAGTACAATCGCTCAGGTGTTCAACTACATGAAAATTCCGCTTAGAGAAGTTGTTACTAGCTCTATTAACGCTATATACACATTGCATAAGATACTTTGTAGAATCTTTTCTTCAACGGAGACAGCCAAAATTCATACTTCAAGATTTTTGTGGAAAATAGGGTACAGTTAGAGCAATATCATACATAGAGAGAAGGATATGAAATGAGGAAAATTACGGGGTGGCGTTGGACGTTTTTTATTGGTGGCTTAATGGTGATGTCGCTTGGAATTACAATGTCCATTAAAGGGAAAATCGTAGGAACGAGCCCTTGGGATGTGTTGCATGTGGGTTTATTTCAGAATTTTGGTTTGTCAATTGGTACTTGGTCTATTTTAACAGGGCTTTTAATTGTTGTTTCAACTTCAATTATTTTACGAGAATGGCCAAAAATCGGGACATGGCTCAATATGCTACTTATCGGATCATTTATAGATGTTTTTAATTGGCTATTGCCGTCAACAAATATTTATGTCTTACAGATAACTTATTTTGTGGTGGGTTTATTTGTTTTAAGCTTTGGCTGTGGCATGTATATTGCACCGAATATGGGAGCGGGGCCACGGGATACAATAATGATGATTCTTGTTGAAAAATTTGGCGGGACGATTAAAACAGCACGAATGGGTATCGAGGTGCTTGTAACAATTTTTGGCTGGTTACTCGGAGGTCCTGTTGGCGTTGGTACTGTGGTCATTGCTTTAACATCAGGCTATATCGTGCAATATTCGTTACCTTATTGTCGTAAGGTATTAATGAAGTGTATTGGTAATATAGAGGGCATGAAGCCATTCTATTAAATAAGAAGCTACTTTTATTTGTAAAAAATAAAAGTAGCTCTTCATTTTTTAAAAGGTCCCTTCATATAATGCAAGGCATAAGATAAAGGGGGATCGAAAATTGAACGGAAATGTGACCTATTATTATGGACACGCACTGACTGGGCAAGGAGTTAAACATTTATATAAAGAAATGATGGAAGAGGCTGAATTAGTTTATATTTTGCAGGGTGCACCTACGTTTAAAGGATCAGAGCTTCTTAAAGAGCTTGGGTATTTTTATGTGAAGCAAGGCTTTGCGGTGGAATGGTTTAAGCATGCTTTGCTGGAGGATATTGTTGAGGCGGTGTATGTTCAAGGATGTAATCGACTATTTGTATGGTCATCGGGGTGGGGGATTGAACCGATTTTCCTTGGCACAAAGCATCGGGTGATGTCATTTTATGATTGCTTAGAAGAAATCCAGCTTGAAAGGGTTGGCGAACAGCTCGCTGATGCAATGACGGAACGAGAGTCATGGCGTGAGAAGTGTATTTCGAAGCTGAATAGTGCTATAAAGATCCATGATGATTGGGAAGTAGTCACACAGAGCTGTATGAACTGGCAGGCATTAAATGACCAGGTTGAAAATCTAAAAACAGATGTTTTCCAATCGATCGTCTTAAATAAAACAGGAATACGCACGCATCGTTTACTCGGAACATTAACACCGAGAGGGGCCGAAAATACAGTAGATAGCATAACGAAAAATGTAACTCGAAGATTGATGATCAAAGGGAAGCCAGGTACAGGTAAATCTTCTTTAATGAAAGGTTTAGCAGACGAAGCAAATACGAGAGGCCTCGATGCACAAATTATTTGGTGCGGCTTAGATTCAAACTCTGTTGATATGGTTATTATCCCGGAATTGAATTTCTGTATCTTTGATAGTACAGAGCCTCATATCTTTGACCCACAGGACGGAAGACTAGGGGATGAAATTTTCGATATAGGGAAACATTGCGCAATTTCACAGGAAGCAGGAGTTCAAATTGAAGATATTCGGGCAAAGTATAAAGAGGCGATGCAGGATGCAATGGGTTATTCGAAGCGTTATGCGGAAGCGGAATATACAGTCCGTCGATTAATAGATAATTGTCTATCATCATCTCTTTGGCGAGAAAAAACTGCCCCACTATTCGAAAGATTAACAAAGTAATTTTTCTAATAGCATGCTTGTGCTACACTAGGAGCTAGAAACAGTTTTCCTAGGAAAGGATGATACGCTTGTCAAAAGTATTGAATGCATTTTTAGATGAAAACCTACAAAACTTACATGAACAAGGCTTATACAATGAAATTGATCCAGTAGAGGGAGCAAACGGACCCATTATTCAGGTACGTGGCAAAAATCTAATTAATCTATCCTCAAACAACTATCTTGGCTTAGCAACGAATGAAGAATTAAAGCGTATTGCCAAAGAAACAATTGAGACATACGGTGTGGGGGCTGGAGCAGTCCGTACTATTAATGGCACACTTGATTTACACGTAAAATTAGAGGAAAAGCTTGCTGAATTTAAAGGAACAGAAGCAGCTATCTCTTACCAATCAGGTTTTAACTGTAATATGGCAGCTATTTCAGCTGTTATGGATAAAAATGATGCGATTCTTTCAGACCAATTAAACCATGCATCGATTATTGATGGCTGTCGTTTATCACGTGCAAAAATCATTGCCTTTAAACACTCAGATATGAACGATTTACGTGCGAAGGCAAAGGAAGCAAAAGAATCAGGCTTATACAATAAAGTCATGGTCATTACTGATGGTGTATTCTCAATGGACGGTGATATTGCAAAATTACCAGAAATCGTTGAGATTGCGAAAGAGTTTGATTTAATAACATATGTCGATGATGCGCACGGATCGGGTGTAACCGGTAAAGGAAAGGGCACTGTGAAGCATTTCGGTTTAGAAAAAGAAATTGACTTCCAAATTGGTACACTTTCTAAAGCAATTGGTGTTGTTGGTGGATATGTAGCAGGTAAGAAAAATTTAATTGACTGGCTGAAAGTGCGTTCTCGTCCATTTTTATTCTCAACAGCATTACCACCAGGTGATGTTGCTGCAATTACAGCGGCCGTGCAAATGCTGATTGACTCAACAGAGCTTCACGATAAGCTGTGGGAAAATGGCGATTATCTAAAAGCAGGTCTTGCTAAGTTGGGCTTTAATATCGGCGAATCGGAAACGCCAATTACACCATGTATTATTGGTGATGAAAAGCTTACACAGGAATTTTCACGTCGCCTATTTGAAGAGGGCGTCTACGCTAAATCAATCGTTTTCCCAACGGTTCCAAAAGGCACAGGACGTGTTCGTAACATGCCTACAGCGGCGCATACAAAAGAAATGCTAGACGACGCTCTAGCAATCTATGAAAAGGTCGGTCGTGAACTAGGCGTTATTCAATAAAAAATTGGGCTACCTCAATAGTAAAATGTACCCTATAAGATAGACACTTTCAAAAAGGTCATCTTATAGGGTATTTTTGTTTATAATGAAGAAAAAACGAGCGGTGGTTAATAGTA
>NZ_JBGCCD010000032.1:0-63750 GCF_041262405.1 Lysinibacillus sp. RC79 | reverse complement strand
TACAGAATGGCAAATACCCGAAAGGGATATTGGCGTTCATCTAATAATCCAATCATAAATAGAGCCCTAAATAATAAATACTGGGAGAAACAAAATTTAAAAAGTCTCTCCCAAATCATTTTAAAACCATAAAACTTTTGAACCGCCGTATACGGAACCCTACGTACGGTGGTGGGAGAGGTCGACTAGTCAATTAATGGCTAGTCTCCTACTCGATTCTGTTGTGCGGTTGTTTTTATACTGGAAAAATTACCTTTCACATAGTGGAAGGTTTTTTATTTTGGAAAAGTAGGCGAGAACATTGGTGGAAACAATCAATAATTAGCTGCCGATTATATCAGCGCTTATTGGAGATCTTTAAATCATTTGGCGCATTACAAACAATCTAAATAAAACGCTATTTAGTTTAACAAATGATATAGACAGATTAAACCAACAACCAACATTTAAACGAAGTTGACGAGACTTCAAAGGAATCTGCACTAAGTATTAAATTATGAGAAACCAAAGGACGGTGATATGAGATGATTACAATTCGTAAAAAATTAGTACCTGATATACAAGCAAACAAGGTTACTTATGGTAAAGCTAACACAAGAAAATTTATCGTTGTTCATGAAACAGATAATACACGTTTAGGAGCCGATGCAGACGCACACGCACGTTTACAATACAACGGTAATAGTCGTTCAGCTTCCTGGCATTACACAGTTGATGATAAAGAGGCAGTGCAATCGTTTGAACATGCTTGGAGATGTTGGGCCGCAGGAAGTAACACAGGTAATAATGAAGGGATTCAAATAGAGGTTTGTGTTAATAGTGATGGAAACTATCAAAAAGCCATGCAGAACGCTGCAGAGTTAGTTGCTAAAGTTATGAAAGATGAAAATATCCCTATTCAAAATGTTGTTCAGCACAATCACTTTAGCGGTAAAAATTGCCCTCGAAATATGCGAGAGGGTAAAATTTTATGGTCAAAATTTATTACTATGGTTAAAAACGCAAGTGGCAATGCACAGCAACAAAAGCTAGCTATCGACAATAATAAGTACCGTGTACTTACTGGAACATACGGCACACGACAAGCGGCTGAAAATGTACTTGATGTATTAAAACATCGTTTCGGTTGGGTGGTATACATCGAGCCAGATGGAGCTAAATGGCGTATTAAAACAGGAACGTTTACTGGAATGGCTGTAGCGCAAGCAGGAGCAAATAAAATTAAAACAGCTAAGTTAGCTAAGGTTACAAATATAGTAGCTGAATAAACAGAAACGAATTATTAGAACAAACTTTTTAGTTGATAAGAATATTAATAATCAAAAAACCGAAATGGCCTCGTACAAGAAGGTTGAGGGGATAGATTTAAAAGAGACCATCTTTTCTGACGGCACCGTAAAAGTCAGACACAATATCTAATTTTTATGGGGTGTTTTTATGAGCAAATTTACATCAGATGAAAAAATAAGAATCGTTTCACGTTATATAAATGGACAAGAAAGTATCCATCATATTGATCGAGAAGAAGGGGTTTATAAACCAGAATTAAGGATTTGGATGCTTTATATGAACAACATGGCGTTGGATGTTGGTCGTTTTGTTCTATGCTATTTTACTTGCTAACGCAATCTTTTACACTGCTTCTCAACGTTAGGCTACGCCGCAGTATAAGATAACGCTATTTTTTGTTTAAAATAAGAAGGAAATCATTTCCTTTTCATAGAATATTGATATAGATGGAAGGTGGGGTTAGTTTGTCTCTGTTTGAAAATACATCTTTGAAGACATATTTATTATCATTAATCCTATTAATCAAAACCTATTTTTGTAAACTTTATATATAGCTGATTATCTCTCAAGTGATCAAGGGGCACTAACAAATGAGACAATACCGACACACCTTAAAAGTACTTGGTATACACAAGACATTCTCGCAAAGGAAACCTTTAAGATAATGTAGTAATCGGGAGTTTTTTGGAATTATGGAATCTGAATTGCTTTTCTACAGCTTTACTAACTTGATCTATAATGATTAGGAGGAAAACAATTTGAAAAAAATAGTTTCATTATTAGTAATGGCCACAATTATTCTTTTTTCAACTCCAGATGTTTTTGCCTCAAACCCGGTTGAACCTTATGGATTGAAGCTACCAGGTGAAAGTTTTACACCTGGAGAGTGGTTTCTAGGAGATACTCCACCTAATGTTGATCCGAATAAACCACCTATTGTTTTCGTTCAAGGGAAAAACGGTAACGCTACAAGTTGGTATGGTAATACAGAATATCATGGTCTTAATGACATGTATACAAAAGCTTATGAAGCAGGGTATCGAACTGTATTTGTTCAGTTATACGATGCGGCAGGGAACGGTTCTTATAGTCAATACGATAATGGAAAATTATTAGCCTCTATGTTAAAAGAAATCAGTCAACATTTTAACGGAAAAAAATTAAATATAGTTGCCCATAGCAAGGGTGGGCCCGATACCCAAGCAGCATTAGTTCTTAATAATGCTCATTCGTACGTTGGTAGGGTGTTTACTTTAGGTTCCCCTCATTATGGATCAGAGTTAGCTGATCTTGCATATAGCTGGTGGGCAGGTTGGCTAGCTACATTACTCGGTCAAAAAGATGATGGAACTTATTCACTTCAAGTTGGGGAAATGGAACACTTTCGCTCACTAATAGACAATCACCCCAACGTAAGTAAGAACAACTATTATACAATTGCTGGCACTAATACAGGACCATTTCTATCTGCACTCTGGATGGGTGGTCTATATCTTTCCGATCCAAATGATGGATTAGTCAAAGAGGTGAGCACTAAATTATCTTACGGAACACATTTATTTACCGATACCTCACTTGACCATGACCGTATTCGCATGGGATCTGCGGTATTTTCTAGATTGGAACAGTATCTACAGTCTGCTTCTACTGATCGTATCATTGCAAACAAAGAATACTTTTCTCAATCCGATATGTTTCAAGATTTGGATGTTTCTCATTATTTTTATGGAGGAAAGTTACAATCGTCAAATGATGTGACACATTCTTTTTATGTGGAGACCTCACTTGATAATGTTAAACTGTGGACAGGATTAACTAGTGATAAGATAGAGTTGGTATCTCCTTCAGGGAAAAAATATACCAACCAGACAATCGAATCATTGGAGGAAGCCTCCTTCTTTAATGGCGTAGTACCTCATACATTTACTGACGTTATTTCTGAGAAAGGGGAATGGAAGGTAAATATAAGCACGCAGGCAGGAGATAATGCGTATTTACTGGCAGTTCAACATGGGGGTCCATCTTTGATTAAGGTGAGCATTCCGACAGTAGCATTTGAAACGAAAAATATCATCACAGTGCAAGCGAATCAACAATTACAAAAACTTACTTTCGATGTACGAGTACTAGATCCAACAGGTAAAGACATTGCTTCTTCTCTACAAATGCAAAAGGTTAATGAACAAAACTTTATGGTAAATTTTCCAGAGAATATAGAGTCTGGTGTATATAATATAACTTTAAATATTTCCGGTGAAACGTTACAAGGTGAGCCATATAATAGGACCATTGTTCGTTCTAAGTATATAAAATAGACATATAAAATAATTAGAAAAAGACCTTGAAAACATATATCTTTAGCGACGGTTGGTTTTCGAATTGATAATCATATAGTTATAAAAGATATTAAAGAGGTAATAAGTCACCTATTTAAATAAAAGATATGAAAATACCATGTTTGCATTCAGCATGGTATTTTTACTGTTAATAATTTATAAAGTGAAATGGAATACACAGATAAGATTCTTTAGTATAGAAAATATTGGATGATTGTATCAGCACTAACAATAGGAATGGCTGCCTTCACGCCACATCAAGCTGAGGCAACAACAGCAAAAACAACCAACGAAATAACTGTTAAAGCTGAGCAACAAATTAAAGGAACGATTAAAAGCGTTTACGGAGATAGCATTTGGCTAGTCAGAACCGATAAAGCAGAAGCCTATTCTCTACTGATCCATGAGTGATAATTTCCATCGTATTTTCAATGAAATACGCTGAGGAAAATAACATTGAGATGTCGAAGCCTTTGAAGAGGTGGCTTTCTCTGCAACTTTAAAACGAGAAGCCTTTCAAATGATGTTTACGAAGCTCTCAGAGCGTTTGGATATTGATTACATACTTGTGATTGTGCAACATTGGATAGACCATCTAGGGTGGAATTTACGCAATTAAAAGAGGCTTTGAACATCAAGACAAGGCTTTATTCGAAAACAGAAGACAATAACTACGAAAACAATCATTTTAAGTTGTTTTTCATCATGATGCAGACTTTTGGAGCATTAATACGGTCGAGAGGTTGCAAGGTGCCAGAAAAAGAAAACAAGTATATTACTTGTAAAACAATTTATAACTGTATATAGACAAAATTAACTTTTAGTACTATAATAAAAGTAATTTAATTCAATGATCGATCTAAAGGAAGAACCTTTAACGTTTAGGCAACTAACGTTTAAGGTTCTTTTTTTATTTTAAGGGGGATACCTATTTTGGAAAATAAAAAATTTAAAGTTGTAGGAGTTCAAATGATTCCCAAAAATAAAGTTGGGAGATGGCCTATTGTTCAACAAATCGCAGATAAGGAAATTCAACATTCATATCGTTTATTCGAAAAACTTGTGCGTCCAGTAGATAAAGATTTTGAGGAAAATCTAAGATATGAAGAGAGTAAAAGTAAATCAACAAGGAAATTCATGATAGTTGGATTAATGGATTTAGAACCTAAAGGTGATGTTTCAGGAAAGATTATATTTAATCCCAGCCTTTATTTAAGCATGGATGTGATGGGCGAATTAAAGTCTCTAGTCAGAACGGTTCATTAAGTGATTATTAATGCAAAAACCTAAAATGTATTTTGTCATTTCATCTCGAAGTTACATCTGGTTAAGGCGAAGTGTCCTATTTGTTAAGGTAATTATATTAATAGCAGCGTTATGCCTTCTAATAAGTACCAAACAAAGTTATCTTGTTATTACACTATTCTTATTCGTTGGTTTCTTTATTCTTAAATTGATTCCAATGCCACATCAGGATTCCATTGAGGTTTATTTTGACCACTTAATCTATAAAACTAAAATAAAAGAAGTGGAATTATACTTTAATCAAATTTCATTTATTGATCAAGATGTTGTAGAAGGGCATAAAGGTGATTCTTACTATAAAGTATAGAATTTTTAGATGATACGATGGCATCCATACTGTATATAGAGGGAAGCGGTTATTCATATGAGGGACTAGTAGCACTGTGTAATCGAATCTTCTCAGTTAATCAAGAGTTTTCAACTATAAGAAACACCACTGAGAGTATTTTCAATCTTGATTATGATAAGCAAGAATTTATTTAAGACAAGGAGATTCCCATTTGAAAGATTGGATTTCTTTAATAGAAATGACGAATATCAAAAGTGGCTTATCTGATGGTAGAAACATTCAAAGAGAATGGGGATTCCATGTTAATAATGATTTGTTATATCAGGATTTAAAGAAGTGATTACTGAAGAAGGGTGAATTTGATTTATCTCTATAAATATATATGTACATTATTATAATTTTTATCCCTTTCGTTGATACGAAGGGGTTTTTGTATATTTGCGCATTTGTACAGTAATAAAATATTGCACATAAATTATATTCAACTTTTGCTCCCAGAGAAACAAGATAAACGGTCTTAAGTATTACCTTTGACGCTATCTTAATATATATTAGACTGTAAATCTTCATTTTTTATTATTAAAGTAAACGTGTAGATTTGCGAGATGAGAAGGTTTGTATGAAGAAAAAAGTGTAGTTAAGCTTGGAAAGCCTATAAATAATAGGTTTTCTGAGCTTTTTAGATTCGATGAGACCAATTTTGATCTATTAATTTATAATTTGTTTTCTAACGAAATTTTCTTTGGTTTATATATATGTTAAAAATGTTTTATGGGTCTTTACACGTTTAGTAATAAAAAATATGAAAATATATACAATCAATAGGATAAATGGTAGAATAACAGAGTTGTAAAAGGAGGTAAATTGATTGAATATACTAAAGAAATGGTTTGTTGCAGTTTTTGTACTCATGATGCTATTTAGCATTCAGCATCAAGTAGCAGATGCGGCTGATTATCGAACAGTGAAGGTTGTAAGTGGCACCAACTTGGTTGTGAGAGAGTCGCCGAATGATACATCTGCTTCCATTGGTAATCTAGCTAAGGATGAATTTGTGATAGAGTTTTCTTCCTCAGATGGTTGGTCTCACATACAAACAGGTGATGTAAAGGGATATGTTTCTTCCTCTTTTTTAAGTGTTCCACCTGCGACGATTAAAATTGCAAATTCTAAAAGTGGTCTCGTTGTGAAATCTAAGCCATCTCCTTCAGCACCAACATTAGCTACATTAAAGTATAATATGATTGTTGAAGACTATGGATCAGTAGGAAATGGTTGGTCATTTGTGCAATATGGTAATGTGGTAGGCTATGTTAAATCCGATTTTATTGGGAAGACTAAAACAACGACAAAGTACGTTAATACAGGTAGTGGGGTTATCGTTCGAAATATTGCCAGTCAATCGGGAGCTTCAGTAGGTTCATTAAGTAATGGTACACAGGTAACTGTACATTCTACATTAGTAGGTTGGTCTTATGTGACTGCTGGTAATATTAAAGGATACGTAGTAGATGCATTTTTATCCGCAAAGAAGCCTGTTGTGCCTTTCAATAATATTAACTTTAAATTGACTATTCGTGATGTAGAGAAAAATGAAAAATCAAAGCTTATACAAAAACAACAGGATGGTAGAAATACTTATTTAGTCTATGGAACGACAAAATATGGCTTTTCAGCACAGTTGATATACTTTTTTACTGGTGGGCAATTAGATATGATTAGCTATGATTTCCTTCCTGAACAAGATAGTTATCACACATGGGCTCAAATGTCTTCTTTACATGACCGTCTACATAGGCAAGGGGTAGCAGAATTCGGTAATGATTACCGATTTACCTATACAGAATATAGCCATTTATATTCAAGATGGGAAAAGAATGATTACACTGCTTTGATCTCTGTGAATGATGACAAACTTTATACAACAGCAAGATTAATATATTATCGTAAATAAAATTTCGCTCTACCAGCGATGATTGAGTGGGAATTATATAGCAAATAGAAAAGCTTGAAGAGCGTCTTTTGGTAGTTGGGGGCTTCCCTCAGCCTACAGTGGAGATTTATGCTAATCTTCATTTGAATTTTAATCCTAGAAGCAAATTACTACTGTAATCAATGTTAACTGGGGATTAGCCCTAGTGATTTAAATAATTCAGAGTTTAATTAGTAAGAAAAGTGTATGCGTATATTTCAGCATGCACTTTTGTTTATTTATAGATGATCTGACAGTTTTTAAGTATCTACCTGTATCAATAGAGTTTTGTGAGCAAAAATTCTTCACCGGAGCAAAGAAGTATTTAAATTTTTTGCCCACTAACAATGGGTTTTCTTTTTACACTAGTATTACAATATCTACAATGCTGTAATGTTCCTATTTTAACGAGTGTCCTTCCATTTTTAATGGTAAAATGGTAATATTATCTTAAATTAGAAATTTAACTTTATCTTAAAACGAATTTTAAGGGGATCCAATACTTTGATAATTAGGCACAATATAGCATCTCTGAATACAAATAATAGATTAACACAAACTAAGAAAAAGGCTGATAGTGTATTAGAAAAGCTTTCTTCTGGATATAAAATAAATCGTGCTGGTGATGATGCTGCCGGTTTAGCAATTTCTGAGAAAATGCGTGGGCAAATTCGTGGTTTAAATATGGCAGGTAAAAATATTCAGGATGGTATTTCATTAATCGAAACAGCTGAAAGTGGCTTAGGAAGTATTCAAGATCCTAACTTACTTAGATTGAGAGAATTAGCTATCCAAGCCGCTAATGACACATTAACCGATTTGGACCGTCAACAAATTCAACAGGAAGTTGAGCAGATTAAAAGTGGTATTGACGCAATTGCAAATAATACAGAGTTTAATGGTATTAAATTACTAAATAACAATAGTAGTAGTGAGATTAAAAGTGGTACTACAGAATCAAATATAATTTGGAAAACAATTCAAACAGGAGCACATGGGAATTTTCAAAGTATTATAGCGAGTTCAGATAAGTTAATAGCTGTTTCAAGCCAAGGAGAAATTGCAATGTCTACTGATGGAGAAAATTGGACGGTTACTAATTTACCATCGCCTTTAAGCTTACTTGATGCTTATTGGGATGGTAATAAATTTTTCGCCGTTGGTTCAAGGCAAACAGTCATTTATTCGACAGATGGTATGAATTGGGATTATGGCATAACAGGGGGATCACATTATTTTTACAGTATTAATGAGAAAAACGGAATATACATGGCTAGTGGTAATGCAGGTATTGCCTATTCGAATGATGGTACTACATGGACTTATCAAGATCCAAATTTAAATCAGGCAACTTCCGAGATTTCCAAAAATAATAATGAATTTATTTGGTTAAAAGGTACTAATTTTATAAGGACTTCTACAGATGGGGTAAATTGGACAGATAAACCTTATTTACCAACACATATTAATAGTATTTCATGGAATGGAAGTATTCATGTTGCTGTAGGAGCAAATGGAGCGATCATAACGTCTTCAGATCTATCCAATTGGGATTCGCAAATTTCTAATACACCTAATAATATAAATGAGGTAGTATTTGATGGAAGTAAATTTGTTGCTACAGCTGAAGATACAGTTCTTTATTCTTATAATGGTACAGATTGGAAATCGTCAACTACTACACCTGGAATGATTTTAGATACTGTAAGTTTTAATGATCAATTTATATCTGTCGGTCATAATGGAAAGATATTTGTTGGTGCAAAAGATATTGATTCATCCCAATTTGAAAATTCTAATAATAAAGAAATACAACTACAGGTTGGCGCAAATTCTAATTAAAATATGCGAATAGAATTGTCTGATGTTCGAGCTTCTGCTCTAGGTCTTGATAAAATTGATTTATCAACTCAAAAAGGTGCTAATGATGCAATTTCTATAATTGATAAAGCTATCGCCATAGTTTCAAAAGAGCGAAGTAAATATGGTGCATATCAAAATCGTCTCGAACATGCCAATCAATCGGTTATGAATACATCTGAAAATCTTCAATCTGCTGAATCGCGTATCCGTGACACTGATATGGCTAAAGAAATAATGATATTCACAAAAAATAATATTTTATTACAAGCTACTCAATCAATGTTGGCTCAATCAAATAAACAACCGGAAGGAATCCTGCAACTTCTTCAGTGAGTTACTATAAATAGATATATTTTTTAAAAGTGCTAGTCCGAAGCTTAATGTTATTGATAGTATCCAATGTAGGATTAAATAACCGTGCTTAGTAATTTAAAGTTCTTTCATAAAAGCCATTCTTACGTTGGATTACATACCTTATATCATGCATTAAAACCAATCCCGATAAGCATTTACCTTTATCGGGATTAAAATTTGTTTTTTATTTAGGCTGTTTTCTCAAAGATTGTTACTATTAAAACATAAAGACAGATTAAATCTACAAAATGTGAGAGAATGAACTCTGCCTTTTTGGTTTGATATTTCGTAAACCGAAATTTTAAATAAAGGTAACTTATCTGTTCGTGGTCAAGCACCTGAAGGGGAGAGGAAGGTATAGCCAAAATTTCAACATTCCTTTTCCAGTAACCTGTCATGTACAGGCTTTTTTTATGCATTTTATTTCAAGTCCCTCATCTAATTAATTTGTAATTTTCAACCAATGCAGAAACATCAAATAAATTCAAATTTTCCAGAAAAGAAAATCTTTATTTAAACAATTTATTTCAACTAGTAAAACAATTTAAAATATTTTATATTGAAAGTTAATTCTATATCAACCACTAAAAACCTTCCTTTTCAGTGGTTGATAAAATGAGTATAATAGAGATTGAATAAGTTAATTAATATTATACAAAATAAGGTAATTAATAATTTTTATGTAATTTATAAAAACTAATGGGATATGAGATTGTTTTAGGGAAATTTCTTAAAAGAGTCTGTTTCCTCTTATATTAATATTTATTTAGTGTTTTTTCGGATAACGAAAGAGTATGAGGAAAAGATAATTTTTTCTAAAAAAAGAGAGGTATGACTTCCTTGCAATTTCAAATGAATTAGCGATAGGTATAAATTTGACTGATCCTAAAACGATTTATCCAGAACAAGTTCTTACAAAGATTTTAATACAAGGATATTTCATTGCAGATAATCTGTATAAATAGGAAAAAACTCATTCATTTATTTTTCATCTTTTATCAAAAGAAGTTAAATGTTTGGTTTATTGCAACCGTCATAGTGATTTATAAGTAATAAAGCGATGTTCCTAATACTAGTTGATTTTATCCGTTTTCTCTCTATACTTGATTTTTATTTAATTTTTCTGAAATATTCACACGTTTATAATAATAAAGCTTTAAGTTAATGAACTATCTAGAGTGTATTCCAACTCAATAACGAAATACATGATAATGGGGTGTCCCAGGTGAATGAAGAATCGATAATAAGAATAAATCACTTTCAAGATGAAAAACGAATACAAGAAATAAAAATGCTAACTAAAGAGAAGAAAAGAAAAGACTATGAAGGGGAATTTAACTTATTTAAGAAATGGTGTTCACTAAATCACTACGCAATTGACTTCTTTGGGGCTGAAAAATATTTATTACATGAAGTTGAAGTTAAAGGTGTTCGATTAAATACAATGAATCGGAAAGTAGCTGCACTCCGCTTCTATTTAGCTGAAATTCAAGGACATATTGAGTCAGAAGTATTTAGCGAGTCCGTTCAGGCTATGCGTGATTTGTATAATTTTGAACCTTATCTAGAAAAAAAGGGAATCAATCCTGTTACTTTTGCAATGCAGAAAGAAGAAGCCTTATCTCTAATTGAAAAGTTCAATACTGATAAACCTGAGGATATCCGCATTTATGCAATTTGTTTAGTTAATCTAATCACTGCAAATAGACCTTCTGAAATGATACGACTACGTTTGAAAGATTTTGATTTTTCCAGGAGGGAAGTTGCTGTAAAGTTAATTAAGCAAAAAATATTACATCGGAAGCGGTTAACAGTGGAAGCGTTATTTGCTGTTCAACGGTATATATCTAGCTTTAAGTTGGCTCCTGATGATTACTTTGTTGGCAAATTGGATAAGTGGGGAAATTATAGTTCTATTCAAATAAACGCTAATACTTACCGCCAAAACATAAAGAAATGGATAAATGTTGCGCCTTATACGTTAAGGAAAACACAAATCACCAGTATGCACCGTAATAAGGCAGATTTAGCAACCATCGCTAGGCAGAGTGGCCATAAGTCTGTTCAAACAATTTCAGAGCATTATATCAAATTAGACTCTACAGATTTGGATGATTATATTTAAATAGTTATTAAATACTTCTATTTTCATTATTTAAAGATTTACCTTGAATATCAATAATAAATAAAATATACTTTAATATGTATTTGGTTCAATACTCTTTTATTGGAAACGAATGTAAAAAAACAAAACAACTAACACAATTCGGAAGTACCGAATAAGTGCACTTATGTGCGTTTATTTGGTACTTCTTTTTTTGTTTAAAAGAAAGAAAGGTGTTTTAAATGGCAAAAAAAATAACAGGAAGTAAAGTATTCAAAGGGATAGCAATTCCTGCATTAGTAGTAACATCAGTAGTACCAGCGGTTTCGGGAGTTCCGACAGCTCATGCGGCAAGTGGTAAGTGGCAAGGTGATGGGTATTACCTTAACTATATGACGGTTAGTGATACAGAAATTAAATTCACTAATATTACCGTGTCATCTTTAACAGGGGCTTATAGTGTTAAAATTCCAGAAGAGATAAATGGTTACAAGGTTGTGGATTTTGATGCAAGCGCATTTGAGACTTTGAGTAATCAGGCACAGTATAATCGAGATGGTGTTTATCCAAAAGATTATTTGTCTGAGGTACTAGTACCAAATCCAGACATCAAAATGAGTGGGTTTATCAACTATGATAGAAACTTTAAACCCGTAAAGTATAAAACAACACTTGACTCAGGGATAGATGTTTACTATGCGTATCAATACAGTGGTGTAATAGACAATAGTCTTAACAATATGGCATTATGGTCGGATTATTCAGCGAAACCTATAACTGTAGATAAATTCGTGATTCCTGAAAAGGTTTTTGGGATGCAAACAAGGTATCTTGCTGAGTTTAAAGGTATGACGATTGGTGAGTTAGTGTTACCTACAACATTCTATACAGCCGTACCAGACGCGTTTACTAAAAATACCATCGTGAACAAATTGGATACACGAAACCTTACTAGTCCCGGACCGTTTCGTGCCAATTTCATCAACTTTGGTGGGGCGGGCAGTGAATTGATTTTGGGGCAGAACGTGCTAAATAATAAGTACGGTTATTACCCATCAACACCTTCGACATTTACAGGTACAATAGATAAACTGGAGTTTGCTGATGATGTAACGGATATTAAAAATGCCTTTTTTGAGGGTGGAACAACCGTAAAGAATATTGAGTTTAATGAAGGTTTAAAGAGCATTAGGACTAAAGCATTCAAGGGCGTAAAAGGATTAGAAGCCTTGAATTTACCTAGCACCCTAACAACGATTGACGCTGACGCATTCAATGGGGTAAAAGGTCTAAAAGAGTTGATAATTCCTAGTTCTGTAACATCTATTGGTGCGAATGCATTTTCAAACATGGGTACTTTCAATCAATTGGTACTACCAAAGGCGTTAATTTCTGTTGATGTCAACGCCTTTAACACGAATACATGGTTTAACGAGGTCGTTGTATTAAATAAATACTTAAAGTATCCTACGGGTAGTTTACCATTTGGAATTACAACAACGGGTGTAATCTTAGGTCATGTTGGGTCTACAACTGAGACTGCTTACATGGGCAAAGGGTTTATACCTTTAGAAGAAAATTTAAAAGAGCCAACTATTACATCTAGCTTGATAGCTGGTGAATCTTATAAAGGTGAAGTAACACCTATATTCACTGTACAATATGCTGATAAGGTTACATACACACTTGACGGAAATCCATACGATGGAAGTAGCAAAATTACAGGTGGCGGTCAGCATACGCTTGAAGTCGTAGCATCAAACGAGTTATTCACTACAAAGAGATTATACTCATTCAACATTGCCGTAAATAACGAACCGATAGTCATTGGTTCTATACCGGATAAAAAGATTAAAAATGGTGACATTTTAACGGTAGACTTAACTAAATTATTCAGCGACCCAGACGGTGACAAACTGTCATTTGAAGCGACGACATCAGATGACCACACGTCAGAAGTTTGGGTAAATGCGAAAGGTGAATTGAAGTTCACGTCTAAAGTCAAAGATTCTTATGAAGTATCTGTAAAAGCGACAGATGGAACGAATTACTCTGAACCAATTACGTTCATGGTTGATGTTGAGGATGCGGTAGTCACACCACCGGTTAACCCTAAACCACCTGTGATTGAAGATAACGGACAGGTAGGCGTAGGCGACCTTGAGAAATCATTCAGCGAAGTCATTAATGTCTCTATGATTGGTCTGAACAAGGAAAAAGTAATCAATTTGGGTGGTTTAATCAACATCTTGAATTTAGACAATCCAACCGTTACACTTAGCAACACAAACAGTGAAGCTGTTTCATACGAATTTAATCCAGACGATAAAACGATTAAACTGAAAAACCAAAAAGAAGGTTTCAGTAACATTCAAGTCGTTGCGCAAAGCGGTATGTCTAAGGTTGTTATTCTTCTTATGGTAGATTCGTATGATAGTGCAAATTGGGGACTAAACTATATCGGAAATGGTCCTGTAGTCTTTCCCGGTGCGGGTGTTCTAAATCCTGTGGGACACGCAACGCTCACGCAGGGGGAGTCGTTCGAGCACGTCGACGGCACAAAAGCCTATAAAATCAAAATTATGAACAATGCACCCTTCAACTCTTGTAACGTTCACATTCTTGCTCAAGTTGAGACACTGTGACGAGGGGGTATTCTGGACGAAAGTTCTCATAATCTGGCCTACTGATCGACCGAAAGGGGTGAAGTAGAAATGACAAAAGTGAAGGTGTCGATCGTTCACGATAAAAGTGGTCGTATCGTTTCGATAGCGCAGCCATTAGAGGATGCGAAAGTGATAGTTCAAAGCGGAGACGGACAATCAGTTTTCGAAACGGAAGTTGAAAAAAACAGCATTCTCGAGTTGGTCAGTGGCAGCCAAATAGTAGATGTTGAAAAAAATCTATTGTCTAATAAAGGAAATCTAACTGTTATATTAATATCAATAAGTGAATTGCTTATTCCAGAAAAAGGCGCGGTTGCAGAATAAGGCTTATTAAAATGATCAAACTTTTTTGCAAAAAATTCCATACTTATCTAAAAGAGTAACTCCATTTTGAACAATCTTTATCGAAATGGAGTTTTTGAAGTTGCTGTAGATAAGAATTGAGGGGCATTTTGGGTAGAACGACGGATAGAAAAGGAGAAGCGACGGATGGGAAAGAAGGCGACGGAAAGGCCAGGTAGAACGATGGAAAGAAAAGGAGAAGCGACGGAAAGCACGAGCAGAACGACGGATGGGAAAGAAGGCGACGGAAAGGCTGGGTAGAACGACGGATAGAAAAGGAGAAGCGACGGAAAGCTCGAGCCAAACGACGGATGAAAAGGCGCAGGAAAAATCTCGCGCCGACCGATAGCTCATCCAGAACGACGGATAAAAAACGAGAAGTGACGGATAACCAAATCTATGGTAATTATAAAGAAAGTGTAAAGTCCAGAAAAAATGTCTTTTTACATAGTAAGGTTAGTACAGGAGGAAAACAGATGAAAGAAAAGCTATTACTGATTGAGGATGATACGGCGATAGGGCGTATAGTGAAGGATACGCTTGAGCAAGAGGGTTACCAAATTACTTGGGCAACAACAGGACTTGAAGGGTTAGCGGATTTTCAAGCAGATACGTTCGATTTAGTGTTAGTCGATTGGATGTTACCGGAGATGAATGGTTTGACAGTTTGCCAAAATATTCGTTGGGAAAGTGATGTTCCTATTTTAATGATGAGTGCGCGTAAGGAAGAGGCAGATAAGGTTGAGGGCTTGCAGGGCGCTGACGATTATATAGCGAAACCATTTAGCTTAGAGGAGTTAAAGGCACGTGTAGCCTCACACTTACGTCGCTGGAAACGTTATACGAAAAAAGAAATAACAGAAGATGTAACATCCTTTATACACGGCTTAAAAATTGATTGGCAAAAGGAAACAGCGCGCCTTGATAATGAGGAGCTTACCTTGACACAAAAGGAATTTGCTCTGTTAAAACTACTTGCGAAAAATCCAAGCCAAACCTTTTCAAAAGAAGAGCTCTATCAGCATATTTGGCAACAGGCGAGTGTAGATGAAACACATACAGTCACAGTACATATAAAGGCGCTACGAGAAAAGCTAAAAGACCCAGTCAAATCACCGTATTATATACAAACAGTATGGGGTAAGGGTTACCGCTTTATCGGTGAACTATTATGAAGATTAAAACATGGTTACTCATCACTTTTTTCATCGTGATGGTTTTACCGATAACAGGTGCTTATAGCCTTTATGTGTGGATTAATGCCTATTATCAAGATAAAAACGTTGCTGAGTATTTCGAAAAATTAACAGAGCTCAATCAAGTAAAATCTATTCTCGAAAATCCTATGTACTATAGAAAAAATGCGGATATCAAAGATATTGAAGCACTAACGAATGATCATCTTGCAATTACACTTTATTCGAAATCAGGCTTGTTTTTGTATTCCTCAAATCCATTGAGATCGTTGTCGGTGATTGATTCTAAAGATACTATTTTTAAAGGTTTATATGAGCTAAAGCAAAATTACAATGCCTTTACTTATAAAGAACCTGTTTATCAAGATGGAGAATTGCTTGGGATTTATGAGATTCAATTAGTGCGAACGGATTGGGTAAAAGGTGTAGAAAGTCGTTCTTGGCTTGTATTAGCTAGCTCTATATTATTATTTCTCCTTATTTATTTTGCAGTTATGATGCTGCTTAACCGTAAATTAAATCGTCCGTTACATGAACTGATGCGGCAAATGCGTGCTTTTGCAAAGGGGGAGCATGTGGAATCGAATTTAGGAGCAAGAAAAGATGAAATTGGGGAACTTGCTCAAACCTTTCTTGCCATGCAAGACGAAATTGAAACTGCGCGAACTCATTTAAAAGCTGAACAACAGCAAAAGGAGCTAATGATTGCAAGTATTTCCCATGATTTAAAAACACCTCTTACAGCTATTCAAGCATATGCTGAGTCTTTACAAAGCAAGACGTTATCGGAAAAACAGCAAGAAGAGTATCGACAAATTATTTTAACAAAGTCTGAAACGATGAAGCATATGTTAGAGGATTTACTAATGTACACTTTACTGCAATCGACAAGCTATCATTTAGAACTTGTTGCAGTAGATGGGGCAGAGTATTTTGAAATGGCACTGTCTGATTATGAGCAACTATGCAAGGATCAAGGATTTATGCTTGAAGTTACTTTTGACATAGAGGGTATGTATGAAGTTCATCCGAAGCAGCTTCAACGGGTGATCGACAACTTAATGAGTAATGCTTGGCGCTATGGAGCAGTAGGTACAACGATAGGCTTAGCAGCCGTGAATGCTGGACAATGCCCTATAGAGTGCTTTGATTTTGTATCGCCAGCACTGAATAAGCAGAATGGAATGTATATCATTGTACAAAATAGCGGGCAAGGTGTAAAAAAAGAGGATATCGAGAAGCTATTCGAGCCCATGTACCAAGCTGATTCAGCACGAACTAAGGCTGGGGAGCGAGGCACTGGACTAGGATTAAATATTGCAAAACAAATAATAGAAAAACACGGTGGGACAGTAGAGCTTGTATCGAAAGAAGGCTATGGAACAGCTGTACTTTGCTGGTTGCCACCATTAAAAGGAGAGATTTCATAATGAATTGGAAAAAATCATTACGTGCAGCAGGTTTAGTTGCCGCACTAACATTTAGCTTAGTAGGTTGTAATACAGAAGGGTCATATTCACCACAGGAAATTATTGATCAAGCATTGCAAGAAACGAAAGAACCAATTACTTATTACGGTGAATACACAATGGACATGGGTGACATTGGTGGAAAAGCTCAAGTAAAGGAGTGGACTAAAGATGGTAAACGACGTATTGAGATGACAGCAGAAAATGGTGAGCATATCATCACAGTCAACAATGGCTCACAAGTTATTATGTATGATGTTGTAAAAAACACTGTTCATAAAATGGATATGAACGGAGATGGTTCAAATGGCTTCCCATCACCAAGAGATCAGGCAGAATCACTATTTAATCTAGTAAAGGATACGCATGATGTGAAAATTGCAGGAGAGGAGAAGATTGCTGGAAGAGATACGTATAAAGTTGTCGCGAAAGCTAAAAAAGATGATACTTTAATAGGTGATATAGAAGTATGGGTCGATAAAAAAACATGGGTAACGTTAAAAACAATAACAAATAGTGCTGGAAATAAAATGACATCAGAGTATACGAAACTGGATGACAGTGCAAAAATTGATGATGCACAATTTACAATTGATATTCCGAAGGATGCAAAAGTGGAAGAAATAAAAGTACCTCAATCTGAGTCAGTGACACTGGATACAGTAAAAGAACAGCTTGGCGAATTTTTAATGGTGCCAGAAGGAAATGGACTAACTTTGGAGGGTATTTCATTAGATAAAGGGATAGAAGATCGTTCAGAGTATACTTTTACTTATGCGAAGAATGGTCAGCCAGATATTTCAGTAACTGTTTTTAAAGCAAATAGTAATGCTAAGAAGGTAGAGTCTATTAAAGGTGAAAAAGAAATGGACATCCGAGGTCAAAAAGGTACTGTAATGGACGAGAATAAATTCCATTGTATTAACTGGCAGGAAAACGGCTATCAATATAGCATGTTTATTGTAGATTCTAAGCAAACAATCGAAGATCTTGTAGCCTATGCAAAACAAATGACCATCGTTAAATGAGGTGAATTGTAATGAAAAGAAATGAATTTATAAAATGTCTCGCATTGTTTTTATTTAGCACAGTTTTTTTATACGGTGTAGGTGAAACATATGGCGTTCCATGGCTACAATTTCATTTCTTAGGACAATACAATGGTGAAGGATTTTATTTTAGCTTTAGTTCTTTAACCCCTATACTTGGTGGCTTATTAATTGTTGCGTTATATGAAACGAAGATTAAGCGACTTATTTAATATAATGAGAAATTCCACTTTGAAAGAGTGGATTTTTTCTTTTTGTCTTGATTTATCTTCCAGTATGAATGCTATAATATGTAAAAACTGCTAGGGGGAGCTATGAATGGAACGAAAGATTGTAGAAACAGAATATTTTACTTTGCATACTTTAAGTGACGGTGTATTTGCTGCTATTGCTAAACCAGGACAAGGCGCTTGGAGTAATGCAGGAATAATTGATTTAGGTGACGAGCTTCTAATTTTTGATTCGCTAAGTACTCCTTCAGCGGGGGAAGAGTTAAGACGCCAAGCTGAAAGTTTAATTGGTAAGAAAGTAAAGTATTTGATTAACAGTCATTATCACGGGGATCACGTTTTTGGAAATCAAGTATTTTCAGATACAACGATTATTTCTACATATGTAACTGAGAAATTGTGCAAAGAAAAAAATAAGATTGAAGACTATGAGAAGGAAAAGCAGGACATGAATCAATACCTGCTTCAGCTAAAAAATCAAATCGATTCAACAGAGGACACCATTATAAAAGCGAGTTTAATCAACCAATATGAAGAAATGTCGAAGGTGTTGGATGACTTATATCAATTACAAATTGTGTTGCCGTCCTTGTTGTTTGAAGAAAAATTGACCATCACCGGTTCCGATAGAACTGTGGAATTATACTGTTTAGGCGGAGGACATTCACCGAGTGATACATTTATGTACCTACCTAAAGAAAAAATAGCTTTTATGGGTGATTTAGCGACTGAAGATTTACATGTACCAATCTATAATCCTGAAGAATTTTTGACGATATTACAGCGAGTTAAACAAATCGATATAAGTAAAATTGTACCTGGTCATGGTAACGTTGCAGATTTGACTTTATGCGATACGTTAATAGATTATTTATCTTTTATCACTCACCGCGCGAAAGAAGCTATTCAACACAAATTATCACTAGAAGATTTTATTTATGAATTTGATATACCTAATAAGTATAGTGAGTGGAAGGGAGTAAACGGTATTAAAGCTAACCTTACAACTATATATAAATACCTTCATCAACGCTAAAAAATCCACTTTTAATAACGTGGATTTTTTAGCGTTGATGAAATACGGACAATAAAATCTGATTAATGATGATTAGTATGGCAAATATAGTAGCTAATTGTGTTCGTCCTGTAGCATACAGAGCTATGACGGCTAAAGAGAATATCACAAATTCAAGCATAAAATGCAAAGTCCCATTCAATGGAAATGTTGCTTTAGGTGAACCGAACATGCTCCAAATAACTACGAACAAAGCGGGTGCTCCAATGCCAAGTAAAAGCTTGAAGAACATGCCTTTCCCAGTTTGTATACCCCAATATCCATAAGCCATTAACACACAAATTTCTAATAAAAAGCGAAGAACTAAATTCAACACCATAGTATCCCTCCTATAAAAATTGATTTTTGAAAAGGTAAACATCAACGCTTATAAAGTGAACAGAAATGCTGATAAAAACGTTCATCGCTGATAAAACATCGAACATAGCTGATAAAAGTGCAAAAATCGCTGATAAAACGCCGAACATCGCTGATAAAAGTACCGGAATCGCTGATAAAACTATCAAAACCGCCGATAAAATAGCAACGTCTAACTTAAGCTATTTGTTGTAAATGAGTTTTAGTAAAGGCTTCATCATATTTTAAACCATAGCCTAGTGCACGATCTAAGAATATATGGGCTAGCCAAATAATAGAGGCCATTAGTAGCGGTGTTGATACAGTGACAAAGCTTATAATCAAGAGAATGACCGGAACAACTAAACTATGACCAAGATTGTAAAAGAACGCGCCAACTTTAGTGTTTACAATGTAGCCTAACATGCTTATATCAGGTAGTAATAACAGCAATACAAAATATAGGAACGAAAATTCAAAATGCCAGTAGAAAAATACACTTCCTACAAATGCTAGTAAATATTCCAATGAGATAATATTACGTAGTTTCATGATGACCACTTCCTTCTTGTAATTTATTATACATATCCTCGATCAGGGAACCGATGACCAATTTATTTTCCGCGTATTTTCCTTCAGCTAATAATGTTTGAGTGAGCTGCAAGGATTGTAGTGCCTGCTGATAAAAAAATAACTGCTGCTCAATGTGGGTGATCTTTGTAGAGAAAAGCTGAGCTGTTTCTTGATTGCAAGAATCTGAAATGGGCTTTTGCTCTAGTGTAAGAAGCTGTTTGATTTCTTGTAATGTAAAGCCAACCTGTCTTAATACTAAAATAAATTTTATTGTATGTTCACAAATGACATCATACACGCGATAGCCATTGTCCTGTTTATTTGGATGTAGTAACCCTTCTTTTTCATAGTAACGTACGGTATCAGTAGATAAATTATACTTAGCTGCAAATTGTTTGATATGCATGTGAGCACCTCCTAAATTTATCCTAACATTGGAGTATGCTCCAAGGTCAATACAATTTTTTGAAATGAAGTGAAACGGTCATTTATTGACAGTCGTTTATAGTGTAAGAGGGGGAGGTGGACGGCATACTTGAAAAAATTATGGATGAACATGCAGAGCATTTATTGCGTCTCGCCTATTTTTACGTGAAAAATAGGCACGCAGCAGAAGATATCGTGCAGGAAGTTTTTATAAAATTTTCACAGCATGATTATGAGGAACGTGGACAGCTACGTGCTTATTTATCGAGATTAACGATAAATAAAAGCAAAGATTATTTAAAAAGCTGGCATTATAAAAAATTAATTTTACAAGAAAGAATATTTCCGGTGAAGGCTAACATACAGCGCGCTACACTGATTGAAGCGGAGGAAAGATCGTATATTGGGGCAGCTATATTAAAGCTTCCATTAACATATAGAGAGCCAATCATCCTTTACTATTATGAAGAAATGAAGATTGCCGAAATCGCACAAGTTCTAGGTATTGTAGAAAACACTGTGAAAACAAGGTTAAAAAGGGCAAGAGAAGCCTTAAAGTCTCATTTAAAGCAGGAAGAATGGGAGGTGCTTGGACATGAATGAATGGCAAAAGGAAATGATGAAAGTAGCAGGGGATATGGATGAGAGTAAAGAGCGTGTCAAAAAACGTGTCTTACAGCAGCAGGCTGTCAAAGCTAAAAAGCCCATTCGTTTCGCGCTTTTAACAGCAATTGTGACGTTTTGCTTAGTTGGATTTGTCATGGAACAGCTACTAAATAAGGAAACGAAACAATCGGCAAACATGTTTAACGATACACAGCTTACTCATTTTGAAAAAATCACACGTATCAATTGGGGCAAACAAGACGAGGAATTTTACTCAAAAGAGGCATTTGAACGCTATAAGAAGGTAGTTGCCATTTATTATTATGCGAAGTTACTTGGTCTTCATTATTCTGAGGCAGAGCTAGAAGCTGTGAGAAATGAGCATTATGACGAGCTTGTTAGGATACAACAAATACCTGAATATGCTGAGCTTTTTAAAGAAGAGGGAGTCGAAAAATATTTTAAGAAGTATTTGGAACCGTTGTTACCGATGTATGCAGCTAACAAAAAGCTTGATACCTTATATCAAGAAAAATATCCTACTTTCCCGAAAGGTATAGTACAACAATTAGCCACTCAAGATGCTCTCCGTTATTTTGATAAACATTATGCAGAGCAAGCAAAAACGTTTGAGGAACAAAATGGCATCAAGAATTATTATAGTAGCTCACATGGAATTATGTATATGGGAACAGTCATAAATGTAGAGGTAGAATCCAATGCTTTTCTATTTGTTGAAGGAGTTGTTCCGAAGGACTTAGAAAACCTTTCTCAAGAGCAAATCATGAAAAAGTACCCAAAAGCTACATGGTATCCGATTATGGATGATTTTTCCGTACATCAAGGAGATTATGTCAGTTTAGAATCAAATAGTAGCCAGTCAATTGATGAAAATGGAATTGTCACACACTACGGCGTATTAAACAATGTGGAAATTAGTGAACCAACTGTCACAGTTACTACTAAACTCAACATCCAAAATGAACAGGAAGTCACTCAATTCTTTCGACAAACAGTGTGGCAGCTTGCTGAACATATGGAAAGCCCTCCAGATTATTCATTTATGCTAGAGGGAGTTCGTGTAGATGTCTGGGTTAGTTACGGTCAATCACTTTATGTGTATAAAGAGGGTTACGGTATTGTACATCTTAGTCAAAAAAGATCAGAAGAGTTAAAGGCGATATTAGGTATTGAAGAATCTTAATAGCTTGTATGCATAAAGTAATTTATATTCATTCCATTTACGACAGTCAGCAAGTCTCTTTAAAGAAGAGACTTGTTTTTTATTTGCCTGGGACTTATAGTTTTTGTACTGTTATAAATATTTTCCATATAAAAAGAGTGATTTTTGAAGGTATATACATTTTTTTAGGATAAATGAATCACTTATTTTTATTTTGAGGTTAAATTTACTCATAAATTTGAAAATAAATGAGTCTGAGGAATTGTAATATTATGCGCATAAAGATAGTATTAAAGAAGTAGGGGTTAATATAAGGAGGGGCGGTATGAACACACAGGAGTTTGAAGAATTATGGATTACGCTAAATGAATTGTATAATGCGAATCGCTTTATAGAATATATAGAATTAAGTAGTGTCGCAATTGAAAGTGCTATTGCACTTGGTATGTATAAAAAAGCAATCCTGTTATTACGCTATAGCTGTGCAAGCTATTTTCAAACAGGTGATTTGCAAGTTTCCATTAGTGTGCTTGAGCAATATCGCGAATTAACCTTTCAATATGGTGATGATATCGATTTAATCCATCATTATATTTTAGCCGCCATTTATTGGGGGACATTGGGCCATTTAAAGAAATCTGGAGAGTTTATGATTAAGGGGCTAAAGATTGCTGAGCGTATTCAACATATAGATAGTATGGGGAAAATTTATAATAATTTGAGCGACTTAGAAAACTCTTTAGGGAACTATCAAAAAGCGAGGGATTTTGCATTAAAGAGCTTATACTATGCTAATTTCTTTGAGAAAAAGCATGAAAATCCTTATACAGGGATTATTTATTCAAAAATAAACTTAGCTGTTGCACAAATTTGGTTGGAGGAATTTGATGAGGCAGATGAATTATTGCAAGAACTGCTAACAATGATTCAGAAACCACCTTATTCCAAGGTACAATTGGAGGTTATAAATGCCTATGCTTTGCTTTGTGAAAAGCAGGGACGCATTGGCGAGGCCATTGATTTGTACCAAAAGTCGAAGCACTATGCCTTACAAAATAATGATTTATCTATGCTTCAAACTATCTATAATTCTTTGGTGAAGCTAATAGAAGAGCAAGGTAATAAAATTGTATTATGCTCGATACAAAAGGAGTATATTAACATTTTACTTGAAATACAAAAAGAGAATTATACTCATTTGTTATTTGAGATGGAGTATAATGACCAGAAGAAACAATTAGAAAAAACCTCTTTCATTGATCCATTAACGAATATATATAATCGACGCTATTTTGATGAGAATGCAGAGAAAATGGTAGAGAAAGCTTCAGTAGAAAATCAGCAATTAGCATTAATGATGATTGATTTAGATCATTTTAAAGAAATCAATGATACAAATGGTCATTTATTTGGTGATGATGCTTTAACGATTACTGCTACTAAATTAAAAGACTATTTTCAACAATTTGAGTCGATAGTTGCTCGTTTTGGCGGAGATGAGTTTATTGTTCTTAGTCAATTACAGGAAGGTGTATCTGTACAAATGATGGCGGAAAATCTCTATCAAACATTAAACTCTATGTCTTTAACAATCAATGATGAGACCGTTCAATTGGAATTTAGTATTGGCGTAAGTACAAACAATCAAGGCCAGATTACAGCGGTCGAAGAGTTGATCCATAATGCGGACACAGCACTGTATACGTCCAAGCGCAACGGTCGTAACCAAATCACGGTCTTTAATCAATATAGTGATGCGGGAAATAGTAAATAACCTAGTCAGATGTTGATACTGGAGAATATTAAAATGTAAGCGTTCTATTCAGCGAAATATTCTTAACTTCTTTCAGCGGGTGTCCAAACATCCGTTGAAATAGAGGAACTCAGTCTAAGAACGCCACGTCCTGTGGCAACGACTGAGTGACCAACATCATGCTGCTGTCGCTACGTTAGCACTACGCTTTCGCGCAAAAAACATCATGTTGGCCTAAAGCCTCCGGCGGATGTCACGGAATCGGAAAGGAGTTCTTTGTGCGTGCACAAAGCCGATTCCGGACGCAATTATGCCGAGGCATAATTGATTCAATCATAAAGGATCTGCTTCATTTCAACGAATAGACGTTGGAGTTTTGCAGATTCTTTTCTTTTAAAAATTTTTTTAATAAAATGAATCGGAAATGAAGTGGCATCCGTCAGTAGTTTAGAAAGAAGGTGGGACAACAAATGGATATCGAAAAAATTATTGCAGAGCACGGTGACTATTTACTAAAGGTTGCTTATTTATATGTGAAAAATGAAGCAACAGCTGAGGACATTGTGCAGGATGTGTTTATCGCCTTTTATCAAAAGCAGGAGCAATTTCGTCAAGAATCATCATTACGTACATATTTAGTGAAAATGACGGTCAATCGAAGCCATGATTATTTGCGTAGCTGGAAAAGTAAACGACTGACACTCTTTGAAAAAATAACAGGGCGTACGACAGCGGTCACGCCTGAAAAAGAATTTCTTGCGAAGTCCACAAAACGAGAGCTAGTAGAAGCTTTGTTTACATTATCTGTGGCATATAGGGAAGTACTGATTCTCTATTATTTTGAGGATATGACGACAGTGGAAATTGCACAGCTCGTATGTTGTCCAGAAGCAACAATACGTACAAGATTACAGCGTGCTAGAAAGCAACTTGCAACAGCAATCGGTGACTATGATTGGGAGGTGTTACGCCATGAATCAATTTAAAGAAGATGTGCTAAATGAACTTCGGGATGTAAAGCTTACAGATGAGAAAAAACAAGCAATTGCCCAAAAAGCTCGTAGTAAAACTAAACAAAGAAGAAGTAGTCCGTGGCAATATCGTGTGGTGCTTGCAACGTTTACGATTTTTGTCATTGGTTTTAGTTATTTATTATCACACAATAAAAATTCAGGAAGTCATCAGGCAGCTAGCTTACAGCAAGAAGCGGATACATGGAGTATATGGACATTTTTACAATACGATTTCGTTAAAGGTATATTGATTTTTAGTTTCATGGTGGGGATTTCTCTTATTATTAAACGTGTGTTAATCAAGAAAGGATATGGCCTACCGGTGTGCGTTGAGTGTGGGGAAACTTGGTCAGAGAAGCAAGCTCGAAAAATGTACCGAAAAAATGGACAACTCGAATGTCCTTATTGTGGAAAAAAACAATATCGTACAAAAAAATCTATGCAAATGAGTGGCATTTTAACGTTTCCGTTTCCTCTTATGGTTTTTATGCAATTTGTTTTTGTTAATATTACTATTGGGATGATTTTCTTTATAGCTGGTGTTTTTATTTATTATCGTCTATTAGCACCATATGTCTTTGATTTGCAAGAAGATGATCCTATCAATGATCCGCTTTGGTAATTTGTGAAGAGAAATTGCTAGTTTACTATAGCAATTTCTTTTTTTATACCAATATTTCAAAATAGATTGACAACAGTTTTTATTTGCTTTATCTTTGTGTTAACTTATTTACACATTGAGTTAACGTACAAAGGGAGGCAATTTAGTTTGAAAAAGAGTAGTACATATAATTATGTGTTAGCGGCATTTGGTGCAGCGATTATTGCTGTTCTTGCACAAGTAACGATTCCGCTACCACTTATTCCAATTACAGGACAAACATTAGCAGTAGGCTTAGTCGTAACGATTTTAGGGACAAGAGTTGGTACGTTATCTGTATTGCTTTATATTTTACTTGGTGCAGCTAGTCTTCCGGTATTTAGCGGTATGTCAGGGGGATTGGGTATTTTAGTTGGTCCTACAGGTGGCTATATTGTTGGATTCCTTGTTACGGCAATTATAATGGGCTTATACTTAGATAAATTTGGGCTTACAATTTTCCACGCAATTGTTGCGAACATCATTGGAATGGTTGTGACATTGGCGTTTGGAACGACTTGGTTAAAAATTGTCGGAGATTTAACTTGGACAGCTGCTTTTATGGGTGGTGCGGTACCATTTATCGTTGTAGGTATTGTGAAAGCTGTTCTGGCAGCATGGTTTGGCGTAATTGTTCGCCGTCGCTTAGAACGAGCACATTTAATTTCTTTCAGCGGGTTCCAAACACCCGCTGAACAGAGGAACTCAGTCTAAGAACGCCACGTCCTGTGGCAACGACTGAGTGACCAACATCACGTTGGCCCAAAGCCTCCGGCGGATGTCACGGAATCGGAAAGGAGTTCTAAGGGGATGTTAGCCTAAAATCATCGCATCCATGCGATAACGGCTAACTGACCTGCATCACGCAGGCCTAAGCACAAAGCCGATTCCGGACGCATTGTTTATCTGCGCGAAAGCGTAGCGACAGCGGCAATTATGCCGAGGCATAATTGATTAGAAGCAATAGCATAGGAGGAATTGTTTTGGCAACGTTATGGACAGGTGGAAAAATTTACACGATGGCGCAAGTTGGCGAAACAGTTGAAGCAGTCCTTGTAAAAGAAGGAAAAATTGTGGCGACAGGCTCGGTAGATAGCTTGTCGCCACATGCTACTTCTATTCAACATTTACAAGGGAATGTGATGTATCCAGGCTTTGTCGATAGTCATTTACATATTATTGGCTACGGGGAGAAATTAAAGCATATTGATGTATCGAACGTCAGAAGTAAGGACGAGCTACTGGCAATTATTCGTGAACGGATGCTAGAAGTTCCCACTGATGAATGGATCATCGCGATAGGGCTTAATGAGACACAATTTGAAGTGCCTGTTTTCCCAACATTAGTGGAGCTTGATGCTCTAGGGGAAGCACATTTAATTATTAAGCGCAGTTGCCATCATTTAATTTTGGCTAATTCCAAGGCGCTAGCATTTGCGGGAATAACAAAGGACACACCCTCTCCAGAAGGTGGCGTCATTGATATGGTGGATGGACACCTAACAGGAGTCTTAAAAGATGCAGCATTGTATATGATTGTGAACCATATGCCTCATATTACGCCTGAGTATATTGAGGATGCTCTCGAAAAGGCGGTAATATCCTTGCAATCATATGGCTTAGTGGGTGGTCATTCTGAGGATTTAAGTTATTACGGGCCGCCGCTTCAACCAATACATGCTTTTCGAAAGATTGTTGAGACAAAGCAATCGTTTAAAGTTCATTTATTACAACACCACACGGTATTTGAAGAAGTTGCCAAGATGGAAGAAACATCTTCTCCTTATTTAGAGTTTGGTGCCATGAAGATTTTTGTCGATGGTGCCTTTGGAGGACGTACTGCTGCTCTTCGTGAACCGTACTGTGATGAACCAGGCAATTGCGGTATACTCGTACATTCAACTAAACAATTAGAGGAATATGTTCAACTTGCACGTCAGCATGAACAAACAGTGGCAGTGCATGCCATTGGAGATTTAGCCATTGAAACAATTTTAAAGGTATTTGCCGCCCATCCGCCTCGCGAAGGTCAATTAGATCGTGTTATTCATTGTAGCTTGGTCGATGAAGGTATTTTAGAAAAACTTGCTGCGTTGCCTGTCGCAGTGGATATGCAGCCTCAATTTGTGCAGGGAGAGTATGAGGCAGAACTAGCTAGACTAGGGGAGGAACGAGCAAAAGGCTTGCACCCATTAAAATCGCTGCTAGATCGTGGATTAGTTGTTGCAGGTGGTAGTGATGCCCCGATTGAGGTACCAAATCCCTTACATGGTATATATGCTGCAGTAACAAGACGGAATTTTGGGGAATTTCATAACGGCTACGGTCCAGAGGAGAAAGTTTCACGCTTTGAGGCAGTGCGACTCTATACTGTAGGAGCTGCACAAATAATAGCGCAAGACCATGTTCGAGGTAAGATTGAAAAGGGCTATACAGCAGACTTCACTGTTCTAGAAGAGGATCTTTTTACGATAGCTATCGAAAATATTCCACAAGTAAAAGTCGCTTATACGGTTGTTGATGGCCGTATCGTCTATGAAAAACGCTGTAAAGAATAAACCTTACAGCGTTTTAGCTTGTCGACAACAAATAATGTGTAACAATAAACAAAGGTTGATTTTCACTCCGAGTTGGACGCAATTATGCCGAGGATGGCGAAATAAAATTACCATACAGCATTTTGCAAACAAAGTAGCTTTTTTCGTAGTATTGAAAAAAGGGATATAAAACACCTGTGCAGCCGCTACGCTTTCGTACAACCGGCCCAAGCGACTCGTCGAACTCCCCCAGGAAAGCGCCCAGTCGTAACGTAAATCAACCCTCGCTTTGCCATAGAGTCATTAATAACATCCTAATTTCATTGACATAATATTTTTATAAGAACTTGAAAAAACGCTGTAAAGAATAACCTTTACAGCGTTTTTTCATGCAACAATAATCTTTTAAGAAGTTACCGTCTTTCTGATAAATCTTTCACTTGATGCTCTAGCATTTTCACTCGTGTTGTTAAATCATCAACTTTTTGCTGAAGTGTTTCTTGAGGAGGCAAAGGAGCAGTCGATTTCATTTTTTTAATCGTATTAATCATCACGAAAAATATCGCTAGGAAAATGACAAAAAGTACGGTTGTACTAATAATATCACCAAGATTAAACATTGTTTGTATCATCATTATTAGCCCCCTTTATTTGTATCGATTTTATTATTTACCGAGTTACATACAAAAAAGTTTCAAGAAAATATTTATAGACACCATAAATACAGAAATCTTATCATTTTTTCTCGCATATTATATGGGACAAATTGTATTTCAAGAGCTAAAGATAATTTGAAATAATTGGATTTACATATCATATAGGAAAGAGCTTATAAAAATCGTAAAGATGCTTAAGATAGGGGATACGATAGGTATGACTGGGGTGAGTAAATGCACAAAGCGGGACAAGTAATGCGACAAACCATCTACAATATTTATATGTATCGCATCGATTATATACAGGTTTTCGCCCTGATTAAATTATTTCAGTTTTTATTAATTGTTCCTATGATGGCTATCGTATTTAAGCTAATGCTGCGAGTAACGGGCTATACACATATTACTAGGCAAAATGTTCAAAGTTTTATGGTACATCCCTTTGTCATCGTGATGATTATTTTTTTGATCATGCTTATGTTGCTATTTATTTATTATGAAATGGGCTTTCTTTTTTTAATGGCCTATTATCAACAACGGGGAATTCGCTATCGATATCTACACATATGGCAGCAGCTCAATCGTAAGGTTATTTATTTTTTTAGTATTCAAGTTATTTTTTTAATAATTTATATTGCCCTTTTATTGCCATTAGCTTCATTTATATTTCCACTAACGTTCACTCCAGCAATGTCTATTCCACATTTTTTGACAGATGAAATAATGAGCAGTCGTTCTGGCCGTTTACTTTATGCTGCTGTTGCAATTGTTTTAGTAATAGTGGGGATACGTAGCATTTTGGCGTTGCCGATTTTTACAATCCAGCCCAAAATATCAATATTTCGTTCATTAATACAGAGCTGGCGTTTTTCAAAGCGGGGCTTGTTTGAACTCCTTGGATTATTAGCCATGCTTGTTACAGTTTATATGCTTGTGATGCTTGGAATTACGATTATAAGCACCTTGCCATTGTATATTTTGGAGCGTTTGATACCGAGCGTGGCACTTGTCACAGCGGGGATTACGCTTGCTTTTTTAGAAATGGTCTTCGTGGTGTTATTTAGTTTATTGCAAGCAATGTTTTCACAAGTAATGGTGGCTGTTACCTATAATACATCTGTTTTAGGCAAGTCAAGGTTTACACCGAAATTTAAGAAACGGCGTTATAAGCCATTGTCTTTCATCGTTTTGGTTGTTTTTATCGTATTAAGTGTGATGAATATTATTTCGTTAGAGAAAAGTGTCTATGCACCAGACACCAAAATTATTGCTCATCGTGGCTACACGAAGGGTAATGTGGAAAATACGATCAGTGGTCTTGTCAGTGCAGCAAGTGCAGGTGCAGATCTAATCGAGATCGATATTCAGCAAACAGAAGATGGACAATTCGTTGTATTTCATGATCAAACATTAAGAAGACTAACTGGTAAAAATGGTGTTATCGCCAATATGACGCTCGGAGAATTAAAGACATTAACGATTCATGCTAATGGCTTTAACGACAAAATTTCATCTTTAGATGATTTTATTGAAGTAGCAAAAACTCTAAATGTTTCCTTACTAATTGAATTGAAAGTTCATGGTAAAGAAACGGAAGATATATTGCCCAAGTTAGTAGAAAAACTAAAGGCTTATAAGGTGCTCGATACGTATTATGTGCAATCATCAGATCCACAAATGATGACACAGTTAAAAAAATTGGCGCCGAACTTACGTGTTGGGATTGTCTATACTTTAAATATCGGGCCTATGGATGAAACAGTTGATTTTATTTCCCTTGAGGAATCATGGGTAACAGATCAACTAATTGCAGAGGTGAAGCAACAAAAGATTGATCTGTTTGTCTGGACATTGAATAAAGACCGATCATTACAAGAATTTATTCGGAAAAATGTCAATGGAGTCATTACCGATCTCCCAGATATAGCTTTGGATATACGAAAAAAGCAAAATGAGCGTGAATACTTTTTACAGCGTATACTAAATCTATTGCAATTCATGTTTTAATTTTATGTGATTTAATGCAATTACCTGCGCGAAGCATGGAGAAATACCCGCGAACCGATCCACACAGTTAGAGTGACAGCCGTGATTCTTCATCGTAAAAGAATCACGGCTTTTTTAGGTGAATGAAAAAAATGTTGGAAATGTTGTAACCTTTTTCTTTTATAACCGACTACTACATTGAATTCGTGAAATGAAGGAGATGCTTTTTTATGAAAATGACGAAAGTCGTACCATTTGCCATGTCAGCATTATTAATCGGGGGCGCTGTAGTAGCTCCAACTGCATCAGCAAAAGAAGGAGAAGCGGTTGTGACGAACGCTACTGATAATAATGAACAAAATCCGCAAGTTCAACCTATTTTTATTAAAATAGCTGGAACAATTGAGAACGTTGAAAAACGTGAGGATTCAACATATTACACTGTTAAAGAAGGCGAAAATACAAATGTTTTTGTCGTAAATGACGATACACTAGTTTTCGATAATACTGGTAAAGAAGTTAAACTACAAAAAGGTGATAAAGTAACGGCTTACACGTATGCAAATAAGCCAATGCTAATGATTTATCCACCACAATATAACCCAGAAGTAATTATTGTTGAAACAAAAGAAATGGGAACTGTTGAAGTTGACTTTTTCAATAAAGAACTAGTGAATACTGATAACACGTTAAAGCTAAATGTTGGTAAAGAAACGGAATTACTTAGCCTGTCTGGTAAAAAAGTAAAGGCTGAGGATTTAGCAGAACAACATTTACTAGTGTTCTATACAATTGCAACAATGAGTATCCCAGCACAAACTCCACCTTCAAAAGTTGTCGTTTTAGATACGATTGCACAAGAGCCAGGTGAGGTTGATCCGGGTGAAGTGGATCCATCTAAAGCTGCTGTACAAGAAATTATTAACAATGACTTTTATGAAGTTGAAGATACTAAAATGGTACCACTACGTTTAATTGCCGAAGAGTTAGGCTTTAAAGTAGAATCAACAGGAAAAGGCGCAATTATTTCTAAAGGCGCATTATCTTATACAATTACACGTGGTCAAAAAGAATATGGCTATAATAAAGCACTTCGTCATTTTGAAGTAGCACCAGCTTTATTAGAACCGACAAAAACATATGTACCAGTTGAATTTGTTGAAGAATTAATGAAATAAAATGTTGTTTACCCCCTTCATGGCATTATGCTATGAAGGGGTTTTTTCGTGCTTATTTGGTTGTATTGATTTGGAATTATGAGTGTTTGGAGAAAATCTTAGTTATTCTAAAATAACTAGGGAGTTCCGTTTTATAGCAAAATATAGATTTAAGAAGAAATAAATATTAGAAAATTAGAAAAATTAATATTTTCTGTATTGACTTTTATTGAGTGATTATTTAAAATTCAAAACAAATCCACATAAAAACAGGTGTTTTGATTTGGATTTGTGGATTTTGTTACATTCTATTATTGGTTTGGAGTGATTGCGAATGTCCCTTTCATTTGAGGAACGAAAAAAAGTAATATTAGATATTTTAAATTTAGATGGAAAAGTAAAAGTAAGTGACGCAGAACAAATATTAAACGTCTCAGGTGAGACTATACGTAGAGATATGGACCGATTAGAAAAGGAAGGGCTCCTACACAAAGTCTATGGAGGTGCTGTGAAGGCTAAAGAAAAGTTTGAACAGACATTCGAGCAGAAAACCTCACTCAACAACTTTGAAAAAAGAATAATATGTAAGGCTGCAGCTAATATTGTGGAAGACGGTGACGTTATTTTTATTGGTCATGGTACAACAGCCTATGAAATTGTTCGCTTTTTAAGTGATAAACCAAATGTAATAGTGGTGACGAATTCTCTACCGGTTTTATCATTAGCAGCAGAATGTTTTCAGGGTAAGGTCCTTTTTGCGGGAGGTGAGTTTGAGCAAAGACAAAAATTTATGGGTGGTCCATTAGCTGATTTATTTTTCAATCAATTAAAGGCAAATAAAGCATTTGTAGCTGCTGGGGGAATATCGTTGAATGATGGAATTACAGATTATGATATTAGCGGAGCAGCGATTTCTAAAAAATTAATTGAACGTGCTGAAAATACGATTATTTTAGCGGATCACACAAAATTTGGAGTCTCCGCATTTGCACATATTTGTCATTTGGAAGACGTCTCCATGATAATAACAGATGAAAAAAGTTCTACACAATGGCAAGAAAGATTAACCCAAAAAAAGGTTGAGTTATTAATTGCAAGTGAAATTTTGGAAGACGTCAACGTATAGGAAGGTGGAAAATATGGACTATTTTGCGAATAAACAAGCAACTTTACAAAAATCAATTGACTGGTGGAATCCAGGAAAAACAAAGCAATGGCAAGTGGATGGCGTAGATGTAGTGATTGGAAAAAGAGAAGGCTATTATTTTTACGATGTTGATGGCAAAAAGTTAATGAATGTACATTTAAATGGAGGTACTTATAACTTAGGTCATCGTAATCCTGAAGTGATTGCAGCGCTTATTGAAGGAACAAATTATTTTGATATCGGAAATCATCATTTTCCATCAACAGCTAGAGCGCAATTAGCAGAAAAATTAGCAGTATGTACACCGGAGGGATTAAAATACACCATATTCTCAAGTGGTGGTAGTGAAGCGATTGATGTAGCCTTAAAATGTGCGCGCTATGCAACGAAACGGAAGAAAACGATTTCTATTAAAAATGGTTACCATGGACATTCAGGTTTAGCAGTTTCTCTCGGTAATGAACGCTATTCCAAGCCATTTTTAAGTGAAGGTGACCCAAATGAATTTGTCCATGTTCCGTTCAATGATCTTGCAGCGATGGAACTAGAACTTTCAAAAGGGGATGTTGCTAGTGTTATTATCGAAACAATACCAGCTACCTACGGATTCCCATTACCAAATGCCAATTACTTATCAGGTGTAAAGGCATTATGTGAGCGCTACGGAGCACTTTATATTGCTGATGAAGTGCAGACAGGATTAATGAGAACTGGAAAGCTTTGGGGAATTGAGCATTATGGTGTGAACCCAGATATTTTAGTAACAGCTAAAGGTCTCAGTGGAGGTATTTATCCAATTGCAGCAACTGTTGTTAATGAGCGAGCAGGTGGCTGGATGGTAGAAGATGGACTTGCCCATATTTCTACTTTTGGTGGTGCAGAACTAGGCTGTGTTGTAGCAATGAAGGTACTAGAAATTTCACAGAGACCAGAAGTTGTGAAGAATGTTGATTATGTAGCTCGTTATTTGCGCGTGGGCTTAGAGCGTATTCAGAAACAGTATCCTGATTTCTTTGTTGGAATTCGACAATTGGGAGTTGTCATGGGGCTAGAGTTTAATCATCCAGAAGGGGCAAAACATGTGATGAGTTCCTTGTACAAGCATGGGGTGTGGGCAATTTATTCAATGCTCGATACGCGTGTCCTTCAATTTAAGCCTGGTTTACTATGCGATAAAGCTTACTGTGACGAATTACTTGAAAAATGTGAAGCGGGTATTAAAGAGGCTTCTCAGCTCGTAAAGTTTGCACGCTATTAAATTCATTTTCTAAAAAGGGGGTTTTAGGATGGGACAAATGGATTTCTTAGATTTAGAGACTGTTCTTTCAAACTTCCATCAAGCAGCGAATGATGCATTGAAGGAATTTAGTTGTTTGGTAGAGGCATCTTGTAAAATGATTGACTATTCCGAAAATTCTACGTATTTAGTGGAAGACGTACAGTCTAAAAAGTATATTCTGAGAATAAGTAGGCCAAATTACCACAAAAAGGAGGAAATAGAGGCGGAGATTGCTTGGCTAAACTCGCTACACGAGCAATCTCCAATTGATGTATCATTACCAATTCGAGCAGATGACGGTGACTACGTACATGCTCATAAATATAATGACACAATTTATTATAGCACGTTATTTACATTTTTGGAGGGGAATGCCCCTGATGAAAATAATGAGGAAGATTTAATTCAACAATTTGAAACGTTAGGAACAATTACAGCAATGTTCCATAAGCATACAATTGAGCAGCATGAGCATTATAAAGAATTTAAGCGCATGACGTGGGATTATGACACGATTTTAGGTGAGTCTCCGAAGTGGGGGAAGTGGCAGGATGGGCTTGGCATGATACCATCACGTTTAGCTTTATATGAAGAAGCCTCTCTTGTCATTAAAAACAAGTTAGAGGCATTTGGTAAGAGCAAGATAAGATTTGGGCTGATTCATTCAGATTTACGCTTAGCCAATTTATTAATTTACGGTGACGAAATAAAGGTCATTGATTTCGATGATTGTGGATTTGGGTGGTTTTTATATGATTTAGCGACATCGGTAAGTTTTATTGAACATATGCCCTACCTAGATGATCTTATTGCCTCTTGGATAAAAGGCTATAGCAAAATAAGAGCATTAACGGATGAAGAGATCGATATGATTCCAACATTTATATTAATGAGAAGACTGCAGCTTATCTCTTGGATCGGTAGTCGTGATAATGAAACAACGAGATTACTAGGTGAAAATTATACAATGCAGAGTGATGCCTTAGTGAAGGAGTATTTAGAGAGAAATACAATGCTATAACATCTAACTAAAAGGTGGTGGATGATATGTCTTCTAAAAAAGATGAAATAATTGTATTAAAGAAAGCCCTTACACCAATCCACTTATGGACAATCGGCGTAGGTATTGTTATTTCAGGTAATTATTTTGGTTGGAATTTTGGATTAAGTCAATCTGGTTATTTAGGGATGCTCATTGCTACATTATTTATGGCCATTATGTATTTAACAATGACCTTAGGAATCTCAGAATTATCTACGATGTTACCTTATGCAGGAGGACCTTATTCTTTTGCTAGACGTGCAATGGGGAGATATATCGGGTTTATTACTGGCATTGGTGTTGTGTTACAGTACGTTATTGCAGCGCCTATTATTGCTATCGGAATTGGTGGCTATATTAGCTTTTTATTCCCAACTGTCCCGACAGTAGTTGCTGCTGCATTTATGTATGCATTATTCATGGGTGTCCATATTATCGGTATTAAGGAATATGCGACAATTGAAATGGTGCTCGTCTTTATAGCATTGGGGTTATTAATTTTAATGTATTTCGTTGGTTTACCACAAATTAATGTGGCGCATTTATTTCCTGCAGATGGTGATTTAATACCTGGTGGATTTAAAGGTGTTTGGTCTGCACTCCCATATGCCATGTGGTTATTTTTAGCGATTGAAATGTTACCAATGCTATCTGAGGAGACAAGAAATGTTCAAAAGGACATGCCAAAGGGCTTAATCTCAGGAATGGTAACATTGCTAGTATTGTCAATTTTAACAACGACTGTAGCGATTGGACTAGCTGGTATTGATGTAATGGCGGTAGCTGAAGACCCACTCCCAGCAGCCATTGCCGCAGCATTCGGCAAAACGTATTGGCTAGCACAAATTTTAGCATCAGTTGGGTTAGTCGGTTTAATTGCAAGCTTCTCAGGTGTCATTTTAGCATATTCTCGTCAAGTGTACGCGCTTTCTCGGGCAGGCTATTTACCGAGCATTTTAGCGAAGATGCATAAAAAGCGTCAAACTCCATATATGGCTATAATTTTACCTGGCTTTATTGGCTTAATACTCGTGATATTATTCAATCCAGATGATTTAATTTTAATTTCTACCTTTGGGGCATTAGTTTCCTATATCACGATGAATTTATCGGTGATCATTTTACGAAAAAAAGAGCCAAATCTTCCAAGGGCCTTTAAAACACCATTATATCCATTAACGCCTATTGTGTCGTTAGTGTTGTCCATTATTGCGATTTTCGCCAGTTTCTTTGCGAATTTTACATTTTTTATCGTGTCTCTAGCTGTCTTTGCTGCGGCAAGTATTTATTATTGGGTTTGGGCACGTCATCAAATTAATGAGGATGCGCCGGAAGAACGCTTTGCAAAAGAAGAAATGATCCAACTTGATCAACAAGTCTCAGCTAAACCTATGGAAGCCATAAGAGAATAGAACAAAAGGATGTGTACTTCAATGAATCAAGTAGAATGGATTATTTTTGATAAGGATGGAACCATTATTGAAATGGATTCTTTATGGATATCTTGGGCAAAAAATTTATATCTAAATTTAACTGAAAATTTAGATTTTGAAATTACGTTCTCATTACAGGAGTTTTTAAAAAGTATAGGTGTAAAAGATAATGGTATCTTCATTGATCCAACAAGTCCATTAGCTATTGGAAGTATACAAGAAGCTGAAACAATTGTAGCTTATTTACTCTATCAGCAAGATATTCCTTGGAGTAAGGGCGTGACATTAGCGAGAGCTGCGGCAAGTTTAACAAATACCAAGAACATGTAACCGTAAAAGAACTACCTGGAATTAGACAGTTCTTAACGACCATAAAAAATAACGGCATTAAAATGGGTGTTATCACTGCGGATCTAACTGTTCGTGCTGAGGCACATTTAAGGCAGCTAGATATTTTATCACTATTTGAATTTGTAATTGGAAGTGATCAAGCCACTTATAGCAAGCCTTTTCCAGATTTAGCAAATGTGGCAAAGGAACGATATCATGTGCCACTTGAACGGACTGTAATGATTGGTGATTCCAATGCAGATATGCTCTTTGCGAAAAATGCAGGTATGCAATTTTCCATCGGCATAATACCAAAGGAAATTTACCCAAAAGATTATTTACCAGATGCTACGAAAATTATTGAATTCTATGATGAATCATTAGTATCGATGTTTGTAAAAAAGGAGTGAACTTATGGACAACCAACTAATTGCCAAAATTACTGAATTAGTCTTGGAGAAAATTTCACAAGCATCTCAATCTGATACGAGTTATCAAGAGTTATCACAGGGAGAGCTAAAGGAATGGCAGTCCTTTCATCTAATTAATCAGGGCGGGAATCTATCTCAACATACATCGGTAACTGCTGGTGGATACGAAGCTTTATCTGCACAGGAACTGGAAAATTGGGACTGCCTTCAAAAAACATTTTCGAAAACAACTCAAACGAACGACTTAATCACCCTAAAAAACTTTTCTTGATGGGAGGAAGGTCGGATGATAAAGGATCAAGATTTACTATCAATACAAGAGGCTAGAGATGCTGTCAAAGAGGCTTCCATTGCTCAAAAAAAGTTTGCCAGCTTTTCACAAGAGCAAGTTGATAGAATTATAGAGTCGATTGCGAAGGATGCAAATGAACAAGCAGAAAACCTTGCAATTTTAGCAGTCACAGAAACCCAAATGGGCGTTATTGAACATAAGAAAATAAAAAATGAGCTCGCTTCTAAAGGTGTTTATGAATCGATTCGCTATGAACGAACGGTTGGCATTGTTTACGAGGATGCTACTGCTCAGCAAGTGGAAATTGCCTATCCATTTGGGGTCATTGCTGCCGTGTCGCCTGTTACAAATCCCACAGCTACAGCGATTTATAAAACGCTTATTGCCATGAAGGCTCAAAATGCGATTGTCTTTAGTCCTCATCCAACAGCAGTCAACTGTACAATAGAAGCATTAAAAATATGTAATGAGGCAGCTATTCGTGCCGGTGCACCCGAAGGACTTATCCAATGGATTGCCCATCCAACGATAAAGGGTACAGAGGCGTTAATGCAGCATAAAGATGTTCAGCTTATTCTAGCAACAGGAGGGGCAGGTCTTGTGAAGGCAGCCTACAGTTCAGGGAAGCCAGCTTACGGCGTTGGACCAGGGAATGTCCCAGCTTACATTGATCGTACTGCAAATGTAGCACGCGCTGTACAGCAAATAATCGATAGTAAATCGTTTGATAATAGCACAATTTGTGCAACTGAACAGGCAATTGTTGTACATCAGGATGTGAAGGATCAAGTAATAGCAGGCTTAGCTGAAAATGGGGCAGTATTACTTAGAGACGAAGATAAGGAAAAATTAGAGAAAATTATTTCTCCTGTATCACGTACACTCAATAGCAAGATTGTCGGCAAGCCAGCTACGCTCATAGCAAGAATGGCGAATGTTGAAGTGGCATCTCATACTAGAGTCCTTGTAGCAGAGGAGCATCAGATTGGTAAAGACTTTCCGTTTTCAATCGAGAAGCTATCACCTATTCTAGGCTTATATACTGCAAATTCTCATGATGAGGCAGTAACGATTTGTAGGAAATTATTAGATGTCGGTGGAAGAGGACATAGCCTCGCCATACATGCTCAGGACGAACAACTTGTCAAAGAGTTTGCTACACAAATGCCAGTGTCTAGAATTTTAGTAAATACGTTAGCATCTGTTGGCGCTGCTGGAGGTACAACAAGCTTAACGCCTGCCTTTACATTAGGCTGCGGTGCCTATGGAGGAAATATTACAAGTGATAATATTTCAGCGCGACATTTGATCAATATAAAACGTGTCGCTTATGGAATCAGGGAATTGACCATTCCTAAGCCACGTCATCCCAAAAATGTACAAGAAACATTTGCTTCGGATCACGTGAATGAAGAAGCGCAAATTGATAAAGCAATGATTCAAAGAATAGTACAAGAAATTGTCACTAAATTAAGTGTCTAGAGGAGGACTTTCAGATGAGTGTAGAAATTAATGGAGCATTAGGAATGATCGAGACAAGAGGGTTAATTGGATCCATTGAGGCAGCAGATGCTATGGTCAAAGCTGCAAACGTTAATATTGTAGGAAAGGTACATGTTGGCGGTGGAATTGTAACAGTTTTAGTAACGGGTGATGTTGGGGCGGTAAAGGCTGCTACAGAAGCAGGTACTGAAGCTGCTCGTCGAGTAGGTGAATTATTATCCGTGCATGTTATCCCACGTCCACATTCAGAACTATTAGCGATTTTACCTAAATAAGAATTGGAGGTGTTTTGATGCCAAATAATCAAACACTTGGATCCAATTCTAAAAGCATATTAGCTGACACCATTCCCATCGCAGTTTCAGCTAGTCACAGTCATTTAAGTGAAGAGGATTTCTATCATTTATTTGGCGAAAACAGCAAGTTAATAAAATGGAAGGATCTTTCACAGCCTGGTCAATTTGCTGCGCAAAAAGTACTTACCATTAAAGGTCCCAGAGGGCAAATTGACAATGTTCGAATATTAGGGCCGTTTCGCAATGACACACAAATAGAGATTAGCCAAACAGATGCAGTAAAACTTGGTGTTTCCCCACCTATTCGAATGTCAGGAGATCTAAAGAATTCTTCACCGATAACATTGATAGGTCCACATGGAATACTGCATAAAAAGCATGGGCTTATCATTGCACAGGCACATATTCATATGTCCGAAACTGAGGCTGCTTTATTAAATGTGAAGGATCAAGAAATCGTAAAAGTTGAAATTATTAGTGAGGTACGTCAAATACAAATGATGAATGTGGTCGTACGGGTATCACCAAATTTCATGCTAGAAATGCATATCGATACAGATGAGGCAAATGCAGCAGCTATCGCTACTAATCAACACGGAAAACTTAAAAAATGAGGTGATACGTATGGAAGTGCAAGCGTTACGTCGGCTCATTCAAGAAGTGGTGTCTACCATTGTGAATACGAAGAAAAAAAGAGTATTGATTGTTCATCCCCATACAGCAATCTCGAATAAACAAGTAGAAACATTAAAAAATTATTTCCAAGTAGTAGAGTGGCAAACGGAGGCATTTGCGACGAACTCATCCCAAATGGTTTACGATGCCAAAGTATTTCTTGAAGTTGATCAGACTTTCATTGTCAGCAGTGCGCAAGGATTACCCAATTCCCCGGCATCCTTGTTCCTGACTGAATTACTGTTGAAAGATGAGCCAGCTCTATTAGTTCCCGATGAAAAAATGTCATTAATGTTAACGACGAAAGAACCAAATGCATACATGAAAATGCTTAGGCAGCATATGGAAAGCTTAAAAAATTACGGCTGTGAATTTCAGTTATTTTCACAGCTTATGCCTTATTTAAATGATAGAGATTCATCTGATTTCGATATGAAAGAAGGTTTTATTACAGAAGAAATGATTAGGTCGTATCAAGGGCAACAGCTCAAAATACCGATGCATTCTAAACTTACACCACTTGCACAAGATGTGATCCAAGAAAAAGGCATTATAATTCAACGAAAATAGCAGGGGTGTTGTTACATGACAAAATCGATTGGCATTGTGGAAACAAGAGGTCTTGCCATTTCTATTCAAATAGCAGATGCCATGTTAAAAGCCGCAGATATTAGATTGCTCCGACAAGAAACAATCGATTTAGCACTTGTAACAATTGCAATTGAAGGTGATACAGAGGCAATTCGGGAAGCTATTAAGATTGGTACAAAATTGGCCAAAGAAGCTAACCAATGGATTGCCTCTACTACTATTTTACGTCCAGATGTTACTGTCAACGGTCTAGTAATTGAAGTTGCTAAAAAGCCAATGTAAGAGCAATAAAAAATCTTAAAGGGTGGAGATTTATTTGAAAGTAGATTTAGCTAGCAAAGTTGTTATTGTTACTGGTGGAAGCAAAGGAATAGGTAAAGGAATTGCAACAGTTTTTGCTAAACAAGGTGCTCAAGTCGTTATTGCCGCAAGAGGCCTAGAACTTGCAACAAAATTAGCTACAGAGCTACAAGTGCAAGGCTACTCTGCTTCTGCAATCGAAGTTGATGTGGAAAGCTATGAATCTGTTGAAAATATGGCGCGAGAGGTTTCTAGAACATATGGAGCAATCGATATATTATGCTCTAATGCTGGGATTTTCCCATCAGTTAAGCTGGAGGATATGACGACAAAAAACTGGGATCAAGTGTTAAATATCAATGCGAGGGGAACGATGTTTGCTGTGAAGGCATGTGTTCCTTATTTAAAGCAGGCAGATTTCGGTAGAATCATTATTACTTCTTCGATTACAGGCCCTGTTACAGGCTATGCTGGATGGACTCATTATGCAGCAAGTAAGGCAGCCCAGCTAGGATTTATGCGTACCGCGGCACTTGAATTAGCACAATATAACATTACAGTAAATGCAGTGCTGCCAGGAAATATTGCAACAGAAGGCTTAGATGGTCTTGGTGAAGAGTATTTAAAGAAGATGGTAAAGTCTATCCCGTTGGGTGGTCTTGGAAGTGTGGAAGATATTGCGTATGCGGCCTTATTTCTCAGTAGTAAAGAAGCAGGCTTCATCACAGGACAATCCATTATCATTGATGGCGGACAAACATTACCAGAAGATGCTGAAGCATTTTAACTTCTTTCCATGCGATAGGCTAACTTGACTTACATCATGTTGTTGCCGCTGGCGCTATGTTTTTCGCGCAGATAAAACACATTGCTGCCGCTACGTTAGCACTACGCTATCGCACAAAAAAACATCTGCAGGCTTAAGCACAAAGCTGATTTTGGACGCAATTATGCCGAGATATAATTGATTGAGTAGGAGGACAATGAGATGAATAATTTAGGCGCATTAGGAATGATTGAAACAAAAGGACTGGTTGGTTCCATCGAAGCAGCAGATGCAATGGTGAAAGCTGCAAATGTCAATATCGTAGGCAAGGTGCATGTTGGTGGCGGTATTGTCACTGTACTCGTTCGTGGTGATGTGGGTGCTGTTAAAGCCGCTACTGACGCAGGTGCTGCAGCTGCACAACGTGTGGGAGAGCTTTTATCTGTCCACGTTATTCCACGTCCACATGCAGAATTAGAAGCTATTTTACAACTGCCATAATAGTGAGGTGGATTTATGAATCAACAAGCAATAGTGCAAATCGTCGATGAGGTTTTTGCTGAATTATTTCAAACGAAGCAGGCAGTTCCACTTTTGCAAAATGAAATTCCTATTGGGATATCAGCAAGACATATTCACTTACAACAGGAGCATGTGGAGCACCTCTTTGGCAAGGGGGCACAATTGACCGTTCAAAAAATGCTTTCTCAGCCAGATCAATTTGCAGCAAATGAAACACTCATTGTTGTTGGCCCAAAAGGTAGCATTGCGAATGTGCGTGTTTTAGGCCCTGCTCGAACTTTAACACAAGTCGAGGTAAGCAATACAGATGCCATTTCATTAGGGGTTCATCCACCGATACGAGAATCAGGAAATATTGCAGATTCAGCTAGCTGTACACTAGTTGGTCCAAATGGAAGCTTGTTTTTACAAGAGGGAGTCATTATTGCCCAAGCCCATATTCATATGTCGCCAATAGATGCGAAAAACTTCCATGTTAGTGATGGACAATACGTAGCCGTCAAAATTCACGGTATCCGTCCAGTGACTTTTGATCACGTTAAAGTCCGTGTTGCAGATCGTTATCGATTAGAGATGCATATTGATACGGATGAGGGGAATGCGGGCTTTATCAAAACGGGTGTAACAGGAACGTTATTAAAGGAAGATTTAAGCGACATTCCTAAAAGTCCCTCCTCAACCGACACCATCGAAATCAACGAAAAGATTATTACTGAAAATGACCTTATAGGGTGTGAAGGGCAAACTATAATTGTTCCGCAATTTGCGAGATTTACCGCATTCGCCATGGACACGATAACGAATTTAAAGATTGGAATACAGTATAGATATGAAGGATGATGATGCATGCGTATAGGTACAGTTGTAGGGAATATATGGGCAACTCGTAAAGAGGAGGGGCTACAGGGTCTGAAATTACTCATCATTCAACCGAAAACAAAAAATGGACAGCTAGGAGACGAGCAAATCGTTGCGGCAGATCGAATTGGTGCAGGTGTCGGAGATGATGTTATTTTAACGATGGGAAGTGCCGCTGTTCGAAGCTTTTCAAAAGAAATAGTTTGTCCAATTGATGCCATTATTGTTGGCATTATTGACGCAACAGAGGAATCGTGAGGTGAAAACTATGAAAGAAGCCATTGGAATGATTGAAACCTACGGCATGGTGGGCTCCGTTGAAGCGGCAGATGCTATGCTCAAAGCTTCAAATGTCCAATTAGTCAAACATGAATTCGTAGATGGAGGAATTGTCACAGTTATTGTTGAAGGAGATGTTGGGGCAGTGCAGGCTGCTGTTGATTCTGGTAAAGAAGCAGCGGCACGCGTTGGTAAGGTTTTAAGTGCACATGTCATCCCACGAGCGGCAGATGAGGTTTTCGCAACTATTATTCACCAAAAACAAAAAGTGACAAAAGTAAGACCGACTAAATCGACAGCCCGTAATAAAACACAATTAAAAGAAACGAACACTAACCCTTTAAGCGATGCCCAAACTGAAATATAGCATAGTTCCTGTATCTAGATAGCACGGGGTCATTTTCGTTAGGAGTGATGAAAATGAGATTTAAAAGACCAAAGATTGCGATTATTGGTGCTGGTCATACTGGAGCCACCATAGCTTTAATGGTCGCTCAAAAAGAAATCGGAGATATTGTACTAGTCGATATTCCAGACTTAGAAATGCCAGCTAAGGGGAAAGCGCTAGATATTTTGCAAACAAGTCCTATTGAAAAATTTAATGTTCACATTATAGGAACAGCAAACTATCAAGAAATTGAGCATGCAGATATTGTTGTCATTACAGCAGGAATTGCTAGAAAACCTGGAATGACGAGAGAGGATCTTATTCAAACAAATGCCTCCATTATTCGCTCCGTCAGTGAGCATGTGAAGTGTTATGCACCAAACAGCTACGTAATCGTATTAAGTAATCCTGTCGATGCCATGACCTATGTTTGTCTAGAAACGACGGGATTTTCAAAAAATCGTGTAATGGGCCAATCAGGAATTTTAGATACAGCTCGTTTTAATACATTTATTGCAGAGGCTCTTCATTTATCAGTTGAGGATGTTACTAGTTTCGTTTTAGGTGGACATGGTGATGAAATGGTGCCACTTGTGAGCTATACGTATATCGGTGGAATCCCACTAGAAAAAATGTTATCGAAAGCTCAAATTGAACAATTAGTGGAACGAACGCGCAAAGGTGGAGGGGAGATTGTTGAGCTTCTTGGTAATGGTAGCGCTTATTTTGCCCCAGCAGCATCAATTGTCAAGATGATTGAAGCCATTGTGAAAGATAAACGAAGAGTTATGCCAGTCATTGCTTATTTGCAGGGGGATTATCATGTTCATAACGCTTGTATCGGTGTACCTGTAGTTCTTGGTGGAAATGGTATTGAAAGTGTGATTGAATTGCATTTAAACGAAGCGGAGCAAAAAGCATTTGCCAATTCGGTTCATGCTGTTTATCGTACATTAGAATATATTAAGTGATTAATTACTACCATCTAATCTAGAATAAGTATTAGATGGTTGATACATAATAATATTTCGGAAAGGCTGTTTTCGTATAGATTGTTGCTCTCTTGAAATACTGAATATGGTTGAATATAATGCATTTTCAGGAGGCGTTCAATAATGTGGAGATATGTATATGAAGCAGTCGGAGAATTAGGAAAAGCAGATCAACTAGCCTTATTTAAGGCAATGAAACAAGATCTATATCCAAAAGAAGAAAATAAAATGGAAGAATTACTTCCTAAGATCAAGGAGTCTCGCTTTTCGTCTAGTTTAGGTTGTCTTCATTGTGGAAGTACTGCCGTAAAATGTAATGGTAAATATCGTTCTAGACAAAGATATTTATGTAAGGATTGTGGAAAAACATTTAATGATATGACAAATACGCCTTTTTCAGGTTCGCGTTATCCGGAAAAATGGATTGAATACATTAAAATGATTATAAACGGTGTTACATTACCGAAGATTTCAGACTCTTTAAAAATTCATATATCTACCGCTTTTTATTGGAGACATAAGATTTTAAACGCTTTAGGAAGTCACGGCTTCAACCAATTATCTGGCATCATTGAAAGTGATGAGACTTTCTTTCGTGAATCTTTAAAAGGTCGTAGATTTACACATCGTAAACCAAAAAAACGAGGAGAAAAGGATGAAAAACGAGGGATTTCAAATCAGAAAATTGCTGTAGTTGTAGCACAAGATCGAAATAACAATATTATTGCGAGGATGGCGGGTAGAGGTCGTGTAAAAGCAGAAGAAATTGATGGGGTTATCAGGGATTATATAGCCCATTCTTCTTTGTTATGCACGGATACCGCTACCAATTATAAAAAATTTGCAGCAGCAAAAAATCTTAAACACGAAACAGTTAATCTTAATCAAAATCAACGAGTAAAAAAAGGGATATTCCATATACAACACGTTAATAACTTCCATCGCCGTTTGAAAGGATGGATGGAACGATTTCAGGGCGTTGGTACGTATTATTTGGATAGTTACCTTTACTGGTATCGTTGGCTTGAGTTACATAAAAACTTGGCATTTGAAAATCGGGTAGAGCAAATGCTTATTTCAACTTGTCAAAAATCTAACTATTTCACAATTGAAGCAATAAGAAAAGGCAAAGAGCACCATTTATCAGATGCTTTTTAAGCGGATTCAGTGGTTTACTGTTATTCAATTAGCGAAGCAAAAAGAGGTTTTCGCTGAATTAATATGGTTAATTTGATAAAAGGTGGAATTTTTTATTGTTTCTCCTTATAATATACAATATATAAGCGTGTGTTTTTATACTACTAGATTTTTTGTAAGTAAAAGTGTGGGGTGGTTAATTGAATTTTATTACTTGGTCAATTATTGCAGCAGAAATTGGTTTTTGGATTGTTATAATACTCGGTCTAACTTTACGTTATGTATATAACTTTAAAAAAATGGGATCGTTCTTTTTACTTCTAACACCCGTGATTGATTTGTTTCTGTTAATCGTAACTGCTATAGATCTATTAAAGGGTGGAAATGCAACTACGTCTCACGCAATTGCTGCTATCTATTTAGGTGTGTCGATTGCTTTTGGAAAGAGTATCGTTCGTTGGGCTGATGAAAGGTTCTTATACTACATAAAAAAAGAGGGAACAAAACCTGAAAAAAAGACTGGTTTCGCATATGCTCGTAATTCTTTGAAAGGGTCTTTTCAGCATTTATTTGCATATATCATCGGAGCAGGATTTTTATTAATATTGATATACCTAGTAAATGATGCGGACCGTAGCTCTAAACTTTTTGAAACACTAAAAGTATGGTCTTTAGTACTGGGAATTGATTTTATCATATCTATTTCATATTTCATTTGGCCACGAGGAAAATAGTTATTTTACATAGAAGTAAGTAAAATATTTTAAAAATAATGAATGTTTTTTCTTCAACTAACCAGAGCTTTCGTTAGATTTTCGATTCACGAAATATCAAACCGAAAAGACAGATTTATCCTACACATTTTGTAGATTAAATCTGTCTTTTAGTTTTAACAGCAACAATCTTTGAGAAAACAGCCTTCGGAAAATATCATCTGCGGAATATACATAGTTTTCACAATTCTCTTTAAATGAAAAAAAGATTTTTGTACAATAAGAGAATTAAATCTGATTCTTAAAGGAGAACTATATGAAGCAGGCTCTAATTATTGTGGATATGCAGGAAGCATTCTTTTTGGATAGTGAAAACTACTTATTTGATTACGAAAAAGTATTAGAAAACATTAATATGTTAATAACTTGGGCACGACACAGCGAAGTTCCAATTATTTTTATCCAGCATACGGATTCAAATAAAGATGACGATTTTGCGTTTGGCAAGCCAGGTTGGGATCTATATCACGAGCTTCTACGACAACCAGAGGATAAAGTGATTCAAAAAACAACGTTGGATGCATTTTATCAAACGGAATTAGCGCAATACTTACAGGAACAACAAATTGAGCAGCTTATTTTTGCTGGTGCTCAAACAGAATTTTGCCTAGATACGACCATTCGAAATGCTTATAGCCATGGGTACCATCACAATATTTTAGTTGAAGGTGCACATACCACACTAGATAGTCACGTATTAAATGCGCAGCAAATTATTAAGCATCACGAGTCCGTTTGGCATAATCGATTCGTGAACATCCAGCCGCGTACTTTTTTTCAAAATAAGTAAAAAGGGGTTTCAATAATGCTCATAAACAGCCAACAATTCACTGTAAACGAACTTCATTATACAATTAGATCCGCTAATAACGAAGATGCCCAAGCATTATCTGATTTAAGGCTACAACTTGATGGAGAGACGGAAAACTTCGATAGAGAACAAGGGGAAGGTTTCATCGATGCGATAGGATTTGAAGAGATCATTAAGAAAGACACAGCAAATCCAAGGAATTTGTGTTTAGTAGCAGTGGTCAATAATCGCATTGTCGGATTTTCTAGATGTGAGGGATCGCCATTAAAAAGATGTGCTCATAAAGTAGAATTCGGTGTTGGTGTATTAAAGGAGTTTTGGCGCTATGGAATAGGAAAAAATTTCTTGAAAGCATCGATAGAGTGGGCTGACGCTAATGACATTAAAAAAATGGCCTTGACTGTTGTAGAGACAAATGACAAAGCGATTTTGCTCTATAAAAAGCTTGGCTTTGAAGTTGAAGGCGTCTTGAAAAATGATAAACTCCTTTCAGATGGCAACTATTATAATACGATTGTCATGGGAAGAATTAAGGGATAATTCTAAAATAAAAACAGCTAAGCAAATAGGTGCTTAGCTGTTTTTTTTTACAACAAAAACAACTTGCTTCTCAAATTGGCTACTAAAAAATGACCTGGACATACGATCCTTTACAAACGCGTAATGCATATTTGAATTTAACGAAATTACATGGAGTTTGTGAATTATTTTATGAAGATAAAGAACACTTAAAGTAGAAAATATTGTATGTTTTTAGCTAAAAATAACTTATCTATAAAAATGCCGTTATTTACAATCACTTCGCTGAATTTTCTGACTATAATTAAAGAGAACAAATTATAAGGGGTTGATAGAATGTCAGTAAAGGTTAATCCAAACGTTGAGCTAAGACACCCATTATCACCATTATCTGAAGTAGAAATTGAAAAAGCTGTTCAAATAGTCAAGGAACAGCAACAGTTATCTGAACATGTACGATTTATGTCGGTGATGTTACATGAACCTAAAAAATCAGAAGTACTAAATTACAAACCAGGTAATACTGTAGATCGCCAAGTATTTTTAGTGATTTTAGATGATAAAGAATTGAAAACATTTGAAGCAGTTGTAAATTTAACTTCAGAAAAAGTTGATTCCTACGAACATATTCCTGGCGTACAACCAAATGTAGCCTTAGAGGAATTTGAGCAATGTGAAGAATTAGTAAAGAGCCACCCTGATTTTGTAGCAGCTTTACAGAAACGTGGCATTGACAATCCTGATTTAATTATGGTGGATCCTTGGTCAGCAGGGAATTTTGGTGTTCAGGAACATGAAGGTAAACGTTTACTTCGTGCGATTTGTTGGCAAAAACAATCACTAGAAGATAACGGATATGCTTACCCTTTAACAGGTATTGTAACGTATGTAGACCTAAACAAAATGGAAGTTTACAAAGTAGAAGATCACGGGGTACGTCCAATCCCAACAACATCAGGTAATTACCATCCTGAAGTTGATGAATCAATTGTGTTTAGAAATGACTTAAAACCATTGGAAATCATTCAACCTGAAGGTCCAAGCTTTACAATTGAAGGTAATTTGATCAAATGGCAAAAGTGGAGTTTCCGCTATGGATTTACACCACGTGAGGGCCTTGTATTATACACAATTAATTACCATGACAAAGGCAAGGATCGTCCAGTTCTTTTTCGTGCAGCATTATCAGAAATGGTTGTCCCTTATGGTGAACCAACATTTTCGCATAACACACAAAATGCCTTTGATGCTGGTGAATATGGAATGGGTCAATTAGCCAATTCGTTAGAACTAGGTTGCGACTGCTTAGGCGAAATTCAATACTTTGATGGTGTTGTAGCTGATGTTAAAGGAAATGCGCGTACGATCAAAAATGCGATTTGCTTACACGAAGAAGATTACGGGATTGGTTGGAAACATACAGATTGGCGTACAGGCCATGTAGAAGTACGGCGCTCACGTCGACTAGTGATTTCATTCTTCTGTACAGTTGGAAATTATGATTACGGCTTCTATTGGAGTTTCTACCAAGACGGTACGATTGAAGCCGAAGTCAAACTAACAGGTATTTTAAGCACTGGTACATGTGAAGATGGCATCCAAACAAAATATGGATCTGAGATTTCTCCAGGATTAAACGCATCACATCATCAACACTTCTTTAATTTCCGACTTGATACGATGTTAGACGGTGAAAATAACTCAGTAGTTGAAACAGAAACAGTATCAGAAACATTGGGAGAACACAATCCGAATGGCAATGGTTTCTATCCTCTTTCACGTATCTTTAAAACGGAGAAGGAAGCGTTACGTAATTTAGATTTAAAAACTCAGCGTACTTGGAAAATTATCAATAAAAACTCACTTAATCGAGTGAATCAACCTGTTGGATATAAAATTTTGCCTGGCGAAAATTGCTTCCCATTTGCTCATGAAGATGCAAGCGTTATGAAACGTGCTGGTTTCCTTAAACACCATTTACACGTTACGCAATTTGATGAAAATGAAAAATATGCAACAGGTATGTATCCAAATCAACATGCTGGAGGAGATGGACTTCCAAAATACGTTGAGAAAAACCGTTCAATTGATGATGAAGATATCGTCGTTTGGTACACAATGGGCCATCATCATATCCCACGCCCTGAAGATTGGCCTGTAATGCCAACTGCATACATCAATTTCCAATTGAAACCAGTTGGATTCTTTGATCGAAACCCAGCAATAGACGTTCCTAGACCGGACAAGAAGTGTCACACAACTTCGTCTTGTCATATACAATAAAACTCTTAAAGGAGTGATTATATGCTACCATTCCTAAGCATGTTGGTGATTGTTACTTTTACGGTAATCACTAACCGTTTATTAAAACAGCGTTTTGCTAATCATGGCATGGCCAAGTGCTGTATAATGCTGATTTCTATGACAATGAGTACTGCTGTTGGGATGAATATGGCTACCTGGCTTCCCGATATGGTACTAGGTGCAATAGCATCTATTATTATTTCTATTGCATTAGGCTATTTACTGTCAACAGGCTTACCAATGTACCTATTCATGGAAAGTGTAGGATCTAGTTTTATGGGAGCGATGATGGGCGCGATGCTAACATTAATGACCACCCAATATTTAACGTTAAGCATTATCTTTTTTACAATGATGTTTATTGTAAGTGCTATCATTTCTATCGGTGTATGGAATCGTGAGATGTTTCCTATCTTTATAAAAGCCATCCCAAAGCATATTTACATTGTGGCTGGTTTAATGCTTTGTGTACTAGTATTAAGTAGTTTTGAGATTCAAAATGAGGTACCTGTAAAAGAAGAACAACAGCATCATAATCATCATTAAAGGGGTCGATAATTATGCTAAATGTTAAACCGAATATTGAAGAATCTGGCATTCAATTCAAAAAGAAATATGACAATTTTATTGGTGGTGAATGGGTAGCACCTGTAAATGGAGAGTATTTCGATAATATTACGCCTATCACGAAAGAAGTATTTACACGTGTAGCTCGTTCAACAAAAGAAGATGTAGAGCTAGCATTAGATGCCGCTCATGAAGCTCAAAAAACTTGGGGGAAAACACCTGTAGCAGAACGGGCACGTATCTTACTAGCCATTGCTGATCGTATGGAAGAAAACCTTGAAAAAATTGCAAGGGTAGAAACTTGGGATAATGGGAAAGCGATTCGTGAAACTATGTATGCTGATATTCCATTAGCAATTGATAATTTCCGCTATTTTGCAAGTGCCATTCGCGCACAACAAGGGCAAGTGACACCTTTTGATGAGGATACAGTAGCTTATCATTTCCAAGAACCTATTGGTGTAGTTGGCCAAATCATTCCATGGAACTTTCCTATTTTAATGGCAGCTTGGAAATTGGCGCCAGCACTTGCTGCAGGAAATAGTGTTGTATTAAAATTAGCAGAACAAACGCCGGTATCATTCTTATTCGTAGTTGAACTTATTCAAGACCTATTACCAAAAGGTGTATTAAACGTCATTAATGGTTTTGGTGTAGAGGCAGGGAAAGAGTTAGCTTCAAGTCCACGTATTGCCAAAGTGGCCTTTACGGGATCTACAGCTGTCGGCAAACTGATTATGAAATATGCATCTGAGAATCTAATTCCTGTTACACTAGAGTTAGGTGGCAAATCTCCTAATATCTTCTTTGAAGATGTCATGGATGCTGATGACGGATATCTAGATAAGGCGATTGAAGGATTAGTTATGTTTGCTTTAAATCAAGGTGAAGTTTGCACTTGTCCATCTAGAGCCTTGATCCATGAGTCTATTTATGATCGTTTCATGGAAAAAGCCATTGAACGAGTAAAGCAGATTAAAGTGGGTGATCCATTCGAACTTGAAACAATGATGGGTGCACAGGCTTCAGAAGAACAACATAAAAAAATTCTTTCTTATTTTGAAATTGCCAAACAAGATGGCGCAGAATGTTTAATCGGTGGCGCCGAAAATCACCTTGATAATTTAGATGGTTATTTTATTAAACCAACTATTTTTAAAGGCAATAACAAAATGCGTATTTTCCAAGAAGAAATTTTTGGTCCTGTATTGGCAGTGACTACGTTTAAAACCTTCGAGGAAGCGATTGAAATTGCAAATGATACTATGTATGGATTAGGGGCAGCTGTATGGTCACGTAATACAAACGTTACCTATAAAGCAAGTCGAGAGATCCAAGCAGGACGTGTTTGGATAAATACGTATCACCAATACCCTGCTGGTGCAGCATTTGGCGGCTACAAAAAGTCAGGCGTCGGTCGAGAAAATCATTTAAAAGCTTTAGAATCGTATCAATCAACTAAATGTGTTTTAGCTAGTTACAATGAACAGGCGCAAGGATTCTTTTAATTTTACTTAAGAGTGAAGTGAGGGGGCGGCTTATTGAGTAGCTATTATCCAATCCAACCTGAATTGGTCCAAAAAACGTATTCTTATAGAGAACTGACTCCAAACAGCAATTTAAACCAGGATATACTATTTTATTATGAGTTTGAACCAATAGGCATTAATAGTGATATTCATGTCATTCCGGATGCTTGCCAAGATTTAATGTTTTACTTGGGCAAAGATCAAAATGTTGTCTTAGGGAATACCCCGACTACACGTGAAATTTATTCATTTACCCCAAAAGGTAAATATTTTGGGGTTCGTCTAAATCCAAAACAAACGGTTATTCAATACAATTGCGCATTAAAACAAATTGTTCAACAACCGTTTGTTAATGTTGAATTAGGCTGCACACTAGACTCTAAATTTATACAAGCTGTTTTTGAAGCAGGAGATTTCGAACAAAGAGTGCAGATTTGTAATGAGTATTTTTGTTCTCAAAAAAAAGAAAAAAGCTTGGGTGATGAAATATTCGCTACTTGTTTTGATTCTATTATTGAAAATAATGGGCTGTTCTTACCAGATGTAATTCAGCATAAAACAGGTTATTCTGAGCGATATATCCGAGAACTTTTCTACAAAAAAACAGGTTTTGGACCAAAAAAACTAAGTAAATTCATACGTATTCAACTCTTACTTCAACATTTTTCTTTTGAAGAGACACCTGTAAACATTGACCAATATGGTTACTATGATCCTTCACATTATTACAAAGAATTTAAAAGCTTACTTGTAATAACACCTGCTGAATATATAAAAGAATTTTTAGGTTGGAAAAATATAAAACGAAAGTTTCTATCTTATTAGCCCCTCAAAGCTTTCACTCTTTCTTATAAAAAACATACTAATGTTAGTATGTTTTTTATTTATTCATGAACAGTATACTTTCTTCCAGAAAAAAACATATCAGCTTATTCTTTTGCAAGGAGAGCTATGGGAAGGTATGAAGGTTTTATTACGGGAATCGGGGTACTTCTACAATATATAATCGCATGACCAGTAGTAGCGATTGGTATAGTAGGATATGTAAATTTCTTATTCCCCGAAATTCCAGCATTTGTTCCAGCAGCAATAATTTTTGATATTTTTATGAGAGTGCATATTATCGGTATTAAAGAGTAAGTAACCATAGAAATGGTTCTATGTTCTGTGGCTGTTGGATTATTAGCTCCAAAACAACCCCCATTTTTGGCGATGAACAAAACAAATGACATTACATAATATAAAAATAAGAAATATTTATCTTCATTCAGTCAAACACCTACTGAATGAAGATAAAGCCTCCGGCGGATGTCATGGATTTTGAAAGGAATAAATTGTGCTGGCACAATTCAAAATCCGGACTCAATTACGCCAAGGCGAAATTGATAAAAAAGGAGGATGTATTATTTCTATAGTTAGAACTGGTACCCTTCCTAGCGGAGAAATACAAGACGGCTTGGAAGATGTTGATGTTGTTTGGGACATTGATCGTTGGGAGAATGACGGCGGTAGAAGTCTTGGAACGAGTTCGAGGACGTGAAAAGGCTGCCTATATTAAATGGAGAGGGAGACAAACTTGTCTCCCTTTAAATATTTATAAGGACAAGTTTCGAATGAAAATATTTCTATTGCCTTCCACAATCGTCTGTGTAGGGCTTTTTTCAGCTTGATTAAACCCTTTCTACTTTTTCATTTGGCTCAACTATAGTTTTGTAAAATTAATAAACTTGTAAGGAATGAGTAAGAAAAAAGAGACAATCTATTCGTACAATTAAAGTACGAAATGAAAGGGAATGATTTAAATGATACTAATTAGAGGAACCGATCTAATGGCTAAAAATTTTACTGAAGAAGATATTCCAGTACTTAAACAAAAGTTACGTGAAAGTTGTGCTCAGAGTTGGAAAACGAAAGGATACAAATTAACTAGCATCGATACACTTACTAATGAGGTTGGCATATCAACTGAATTTTTTTACAGGCTATATAAAACAAAAGAAGAGCTCTTTCTAGAAGTACTGTCAATGATTCAAAATCAATTGAAAGAACAATGGCACTCTATGATAAAGACTAACTCAAGTATTGAAGGGTTTAAAAAAGCTATGAACTGGCTTTTTGAAGAGTATGTAAAGCATCCTACATTATATAATTTCAACAATCCAGATTATCATTTGTTTTTAAAAAAGCTACCCAAAGAAAAAATTGAAAGTCTAAGAGAAAGTGATAAGAATTTTTTTGATGAAGTATTAGAGCGTTCAAATCTAGATGTGAAAATTTCAAAAGAAAAAGCATATGGGATCTTTAGTACACTTTTAAATATCGCAGCGCTGAAAAAAGATTTAGTTTATAACAAATGCGAAGTATTCAATTTTCTACTGGATAGTTCAATATATAAAATTTTTGGAAATTCGTTTTCTTTAGCAAACAAAAATCCTAATAATGACCATTGTGTAAACTAATAGAAACAAACATTAAGATTGGGGGAATTTGCTTTGAGAAATTTAATATTAGATATCTTGCAACAAAATAGTTCTATAGGAATATTAACCTACATATCAATTGGGCTTGCACTTGTGGTGTTTATTATTGGATTGCTTTGTATTTTAAAAAAGAAAAAATATGGCATATATGTATTGGCTTCCAGTTTCTTGCTATTAGTAAATCCAGCTATTGATTTTTTATTCAATTAATTCTAACGGAGGTAAACTAAAATGATTAAACAATTAGATACTGCTTTGAGTAAGGTAAATAAGATGGTAGGGGTAAATGTGAAAACGCCAAAAGTAACAAAATCAAAACTGAAATATAGTAGGTATTTTACAACTGTCGTAGGAGTAGGAGGATTAACATTAGGAATTATTGGTCCATCGAAATCGTTGTTAGTTCTCGGGACAATAGGTATTTTGAGTTCTATTGCAACAACAAATGAAATAAGAAAAATTTAGAATGCTGAACTGTGCTAGGTCAAGGGGAATAATAAACATGTATGAAGCGGCTTGAGCCCGGAATTTTAAAGGCTCAGGTCGTTTAATCGTTTCTGCTAGCATATTAATGGATATAGTATCAATCGCATAAAATGATTTCTTGCCGTTTGTTTGAGAATAAATATTTAATTATATGAATAGGAAATTGAAACTTTTTCCATTGATAAACGTATTAAATAAGAGAAAAAGTGGGAGGTGAAATTTTGGAAGATAAAATACAAGAAAAACAAAAGAATGAGTTAGTCGAATGGATAAAGGCGATTGTATTCGCTTTATTGGTGGCGTTTGTCATCAAACAGTTTTTATTTACGCCAGTACTCGTACAAGGTGCTTCTATGATGCCGACACTGGAAGACAAAGACCGTGTTATTATTAACAGAATCGGTCCGAAATTTAAGTCTATTGATCGATTTGACGTTGTTGTTGTTGAAAATGTTCTTCTTAACAAAAAGGAAGAAAATATTATTAAACGTGTCGTTGGTCTACCAGGAGATAAAATCGAGTATAAGGATGATCAATTATACATAAACGGAGAGAAGTTCAGTGAACCTTATTTAGACCAATACAAGAAGGAATTAAAAGATACTGGATCACTCACTTATGATTTTACGCTAGACCAAAATTTAGGTAAAACTACCGTGCCTGAAGGGCAATACTTTGTCTTAGGTGATAATCGTCGCGTAAGTAATGATAGCAGAAATCCTGAGGTAGGGTTTATTCCGAAAGAAAGAATAATGGGTACAACAAGTATCATCTGTTGGCCGATCGAGCATATTGACTTCAGTTTTAACTGATGTTTCGAAAGCTTATAAACTTGATAAAGGTAATAAACATGACCACTCCATTATGAGTGGTTTTTTTGTTGTCAGTTGTTCAATCAACAACAGTGGAAAACAGACGATCAAAGGGTATCATATTAGTAATGAATAATATAATTTACCTTATGCAATATATACATTGCAAAAAGACAAATATTCTGTATAATTAAAATTGTAAAATAAAGGAGGGGTTTCGATGTTTTGGAAAAGTAAACACGTCGATGAACGAGTTAAAAATCAGCAAAATAAAATTTACAAAGAGATGTATTACTTTATCATTTTTACATGTTTAATATCGATCGTAATAAAATTCATTACAATGGGAGTGTCCTACCAAAATGTGTTAACAGAAGAGTGGATTTTAATAATCTCAAGTACTTATTATTATTTCAGAGCAGCCAATCTCGGCATATTTACAGATGAAGTAGAAATTCACGATAGGACAAGTAAATTTAAATTAACTACTAAATATATTATTATCGGTGTAGCTATTGGCATGGTTATTGCAATTTTAATGGGGGTTAACAGTGCATTCAATAATGCAGAAAGCACTCCGCAAGCAATATATTTTTTCTTTATGGTATTTTTTGTATCACTGTTCATGTATGCACTATTTATTTCCGGACTTTTAATCGTATTTTATGTGCTTGCTAAAAAGAAAAGTGATCGAGTTATTCAAAGAATGTTAGAAGATGAAGATAGTGGTGATACATGTGAAAAACATACGCTTAAAAATGGCTCGAATTGAACACGATTTATCACAGGGTGAATTGGCTGAAAAAGTGGGGGTCACAAGGCAAACAATTGGTTTAATTGAATTAGGGAAATATAACCCGACTTTGAATTTATGTATTGCTATATGTAAAACGTTAAATAAAACCTTAGATGATTTGTTCTGGGAGGAGTAAAACTGTGGTCAACCTCTAGGATATAAATCTGGGTAATTTATTTATGATTCAGTGGTATCCGAGATTGCTCAAAATAGCATTCCAAATAACTCAGGTAACAACAAGTGACTAAAGGGCAGGGAATGTTTAGAAAGTGTCACTTCATTGAAAAGAAAAGGCATAGCATATTTAACTTTAAATATGCTATGCCATTTATATTTATCTATCCTATATTAATTCAAATCTATATTTCCTGACTTCGTTACAATTTGCATCTTATGATCACCATTACCTGAAATACCCTGAAATCCCTTTTTTGTCTTGGGATTGCCGTATAGAGTTAAGCCAATTGAAGGTCTACCACTGTTTGTATGGATATCTAAAGCTAAATTAGGCTGTTCTTCATCAAAATTCACTGATACTTTACCACTTGAGGTTGTTATCTTTACATCATTATTCAATTTAATAAAATGAAGTTTAACATGACCACTGCTTGAGCGTATTTCGATGTCATTTTGAATTAATTCCTTTCCGGTAACATTACCAGAAGATCCATCAAGAATTATTTTCCCTTTGAATTGCTTAGGTACTTTAACTTCTAAAGTCGGTTTTTTACTAAGGTTAAATAATCTTGTAATATCAGTATCCAATTTAATCGTTATCTGTTTTGAAGATTTTTCTACTATTGCACCCGGTCCGTCATCATTAACCGTTAAATTTGCTTCTATTTCATTTGTTTCACTTGGAGAAAACACAACTTCTGTACTTGCAAAATTTATCATAATCTCTTCAATATCTTCTATGGATTCTTTATTTACGACGACTTCTTCCTCCCTTGTCGAACAGCCTGCAAGCATAATTAGTAATAAAAATAAACTAATGGTTGTTTGTTTAATCATTTTCCGCCCTCCTTAAACTTGATTATATTAAATGACGTAAAGTCAGTTTCAAATTTTATCCAACAGGATGTTTAAATTACTTGAAAGTGACCTTGCGTCATCTTTTATACTGTTATTAGAGCTTTTACTTTAAACTAACTTAAAAGGAGAATCCTGTTATGAAGAAAGACGATATTATTATTTATGCTTGCGTTATTATTGGAGCAGGAGTCGGTTTATTGATTGATAATGCTTTTCCGGGGGTACTAATCGGCTTAGGAATTGGTTACCTGTTAAAAACTATGTTTTTTAATAAAACAAATGAATAAGAAAGTAGGGGTATTAACTTGTTTCATATTAACGAATTTAAAAAACTGAGCGGTGTATCAGTTAGAACCTTTAGATATTATGACAAAATTGGACTACTGAAACCTGTATCAAAAACTGAAGGAGGTCATCGATTATACTCATACACTGAGTTAAAGAAACTTCAGCAAATACAATTCTTAAAAACTATAGGATTTCAATTAAGTGAGATCAAAATGATGTTAGAGTCCGAGGAATGGGATTGGTCGAATAGTCTAATGAAACAACTATCTTATGTTATTAGTGAACAGGACCGTCTTTCAAAGATAGAAATTAGTTTAAGGGAACTAATAAACGGTATAGCGATTGATGGAGAAGAATTTAGGATTAAAAAAATTATGGATTTATATAATAATCAGGATTCTAAAGAAGGATTAAAAAATAATCGGGATACATTAAATTTAAAAAACACGGAAGCACTAGAAAAACTTCCAAAAATGGGTAGTAGCGATCCAGACTCTTTAGAGTGGATTGCTTTAGTAGGGCAATTAAAAAAGCATATGCACCTTGGTTATAGTCATACACGAATACAAAATATCATTAAAAGAATGGATGTAAAAAAAGGTGAAGACTTTAATGACGAAGATGCTTTTTTAGATAAACTTTGGGACATTAGAATGTCACCTGAGGAATCCGAAAAATATAATTTATATCCAATGGATCAGGAAATCCTTAACTTTATGGAAAAGGCATATATGTATTATCTCGGACATAAATCATAGTTGTTTGAAATGCGGAGGGGAAAGATGGGAACAGATATATTAATTTATTTGGGTGGCTTAGCTCTTTTAGATACATTAAGCCCTACGATTATTGGTGTTACTTTATTTCTCGTTTTAACAGACAATAGAAATTTAACATCAAGATTATTCGCATATTTACTTACGGTTGGGCTACTCTATTTTTCATTAGGTATCGTCATGATGTTAGGCCTAAATTTTATGATGGAAGCATTCTCTAACATTTTTCAAAATAAAATATTTAGCTGGGTCATCTTTATAGTAGGGGTGATATTATTTACTGCTAGCTTTTTTATCCCTGCAAATAAAAAAAGTAATATTCCAAAGCCTAAAACTCAAAGCATATTCTCCATTATTATTATTGGTGTTACGACTTTTATCATTGAGGCAGGCACAGCTTTACCGTATTTTGCCGCTATTGGCTTATTAACGACAATAGATATACCTTTTTATCAGTGGCTTCCAATTATAGCAGTATACAATATTATAATGGTTCTACCAGCTCTGCTTATATTTTTAGGATATAAATTGTTTGGAAAGTGGATAAACCCTACCTTAGTTAATCTTCGGAATAAAATATCAAGCAGTTCAAGTTCTGCCTTATCCTGGATTATGTGTATCGTTGGGGTAATATTAATATTTTACACTATAGATTATCTCTAATAAATCGTTGTGAATGAAACAGGTATTAACACCGTTAATCATTTTGTTGATTTTAAAATGGTAGGGAGGTATTCGTCATGAGTTATAAATGGTTAGAATGGGCGAAGAAGATCCAATCAATATCCCAAGCAGGATTAACTTTTTCAAAAGATGTTTACGATATTGAACGTTATGAAGAATTAAGAAATTTAAGTGCCCAGATCATGAGAGAATACACTGGGTTAGAAATGAAAACAATCAAGGATTTATTTACGAATGAAACGGGATATCAAACACCTAAAGTAGATGTTCGAGGAGTAGTATTTCATACCAATAAAATACTAATGGTAAGAGAAAAAAATGATGATAGATGGTCTTTGCCCGGTGGTTTCTGTGATATAGGTTTATCGCCTAGTGAAAACATTGTCAAAGAAATTAAAGAAGAAGCAGGATACGATGTAGTTCCAACGAAATTACTTGCTTTATTGGATATGAATAAGCACCCTCATCCTCCTCAACCATATCACTATTATAAATTATTTGTTCAATGTGAGATTATTGGCGGGCAAGCAAGAACTGGTTTGGAAACAAAAGGAGTAAAATTTTATCATGAAGATCATTTACCTATGCTTTCTTTAGGGAGAAATACAAATACTCAAATCAAAATGCTTTTTGAATTTTTAAGGGACCCTACTATAGATACAATATTTGATTAATAGTTATGAAGAATGGAAGCTGGCTAAGAATCGAGCGCTGTTCCTATGGAATGATAAAAGTCTAATTTCTTTATTGTTAAGAAATTGGACTTTTATATTTAGTACAAAATATCGATAAAAAAGGTGTTACTCAATAAACTTAATCATTTAATCCTTTTCCATCGAGAATTTGCTGCGTGCATTTTTCAATTCTTGACACTCGCGTTTTAGATTGTTTAGGTTGAGAAAAATGAAGAATATATGCTCTTTGTCGCCCTGGTGTCAATTCTTCAAAAGCAGTTTTCAAGGTAGGCATCTCATTGAATTTATTGTGAAGTTCTACAGGAATTATGTATTCCTTATGCTCTTTCATTGGCACTTCTAAACCTGCTTTTTCAATTTCAATGGCTTCATAAATATAGTCTTTTATGATAGTTTCCATACCGACTATTTCTTGAACGCTGGTGAAACGAATTTGGCGGGCCGCCTGTACATTTTCAGTCTGTTGAATCAGAATCCCATGTACATCCTTTAACAAGGCACCTTTGTGAAACAGAAGCGCACAATAATCTTTAAATCCATGTATTAACACGATGTTCTTGTTCTCAAGCGTGTAACAAGGATGCATCCATTTAAATTCTTCAGTCAGATCACAGTCAAGAACGATATTTCTCAACGCCGAATATTCTTCCTGCCACTTTTTAGCCTTACTTAAAAATTCATCAACCTTCGGATTCATTTTACTATTTGTCACAAGGAACACCCCTCTACAATTTTTTAATCAGCTAATATCAATTTCTCTAATCGTTTTATAATAAAACATTAATTATTGTTATGTCTAGCTGAAAATGGGGAACTAATATCGCTTATCTACAAAGGATAGTGACGAATTTTAACTTTGTTAGTAGAACGATGAATTGTGGAGGATAATAATTACAATATGGTATAGAGAAACTGATAATTGAAAATACATTGAGATTTTTTCATCATTATATGATTGTTGGAAGAATATCAGATTATTGGTATATAATACTAGGGAATTATGTTTTCTAAAATAAAGTTAAGCAGGGAGAGAAAAATGAAAAAATTATTTATTGTGTTACTAGCAGCGTTTGCATTTGCAGTAGTAAATCCAACAAAATCAGAAGCAAAAGTGATGTATGATGGAGCGGAAGTTGTAAAAGGGCAAACAGGAAAAATGACCTTTAAAAAAGACATCAAGGTATACAAGAAAAATTCAGATGGTACGTTTGAATCTTTAGTGGTTAAGCGAAATAACTTTTTTAAAACGTATGATATTGAAAAATATGATAATAAAATATTCTATCAAATGGGGCAATATCGCGTACAAGCAACGGATTTGGTAGTTTTCAAAGAAGTACCAATAAAAATTCGTTCATCTTTCTATAACGATCCAATTTACATTAATATTAATCGTGATAATGGTATGGGTTCGTATGGATATTATTTTTTTAGAAATCAACTCACTTTCATAGATAATGGGCAAGTTGACCATTGTTTTAGTGATGGAGATGAGGGAACAGATTGTGACAGGTATCTTAGTACAGATTTTAAAATAACTGAGAGGATAGAAAGAGAATACGGAACGCGTTACGAGATAACGAAAAATGCAGAAGGGAAAGGCGTTCCATTAAAAGAATCTAAAACTGAAAAAATCATGGAAAAGGGAAGCATTGTTTTTGCAAAAGGTCTTGAAATTAATGGGTATCTATATGTAGGCTTAGAAGGAAATGACGCTCCAAATATTTGGCTTCCGGTGAATGTATTAAAGCCAGTTGGAAATAAGTGATAGATTAGGAATTAATTTAGCTCTCTTAACTATTTGTTAAGGGGGCTATTTTTTATGGTTTGTTGACATGCGGATAGGATGTTTGTTGATGTCTTGGAGCGGTTTTTTTCGAGAGAGCATAAGACGTGGAATCTAATAAGGATTAACTTATTGAAATGCTCATTGATCCAATACTTGCTATATTGACGATATTGGAAGGGGTTGTATCGTTAACTTGCATTCCTGCCACTTTACGTTTGGTAATATAATTGCATGCTTAGAAACGTTAGCCTATTTTCTTTTGGTTTTTTACTAAATATGGATATAATGTATTCCTCCATATTAGTCACTACAAAAGGTGTGGCTTTTTATTATGCATCAAAATCATATTACACAGTTAACCATTTCCAGTCTATGATTAGTCTAGAAGGTGGTGGTAGAAGGTGGGTAGTAATTTAGAACATATTAATATAAATTTTTGTGAACAAAACGGAGATTTAATTATGACGTATGACATCAACGACTCTCTATCAGCTTTGATTCCGAACATTGGTGATGTAGTTAATATTGATGGAAATTACAGGGCAGTGAGTGAAAGAGCTTTTACTTACAGTCCAAAAAGTATTATAGTTACAATCTATTTAGAAGAATTATAATCAGGATTTTCAAAGTCACACTTATTATGAGAAGGGCACTGAAAAAGTCCATATCTTCTCACATTGCGAGGTATTCAACGATTAAATCGTTGAATACCTCGCTTTTTTCATTTGGCACTGTGACT
>NZ_JBGCCD010000031.1:0-64383 GCF_041262405.1 Lysinibacillus sp. RC79 | reverse complement strand
ATTTAAATAAGCTGCCGCCTGCAAAATACAGACAGCAGCTTCAGAAAGTTGCCTAACCTTTTTTAAAATGTCCTTTACAAAGGGTACATATTATATTTACTGGTTGACCTTTTTTTAATAGAATCTATTATATCAGTAGCCAGTAGTTCCCCCAATGAAGAAAAGTAGTATAAGGAAAAAACAGGATAAAAGGAATTTATGGGTGTCATCAAGACACTTTTGTAGTTGTAGATTTAATATTAATAAAACAAATGGTGTGGCAGTTTTTTATACTCCCATGCCATTTTTTACTAGTCAATATCTTACAAGAGAGCCTTAACCAAATGTGTTACACTGACTATCAGAAATCAAAAGGAGGTTGTTCGTATGGGACAAGAAGAAAGAACGGTACGTTTTGATCATGATTTACAAATAGAAGCTTATCGTTTTGAAGGAATCATGCAAAAATTTCCGAACCACTTCCATGAATATTATGTGATTGGGTTTATAGAGAGTGGACAAAGACGATTATCTTGTAAGAACAAAGAATATGTAATAGGTACAGGTGATATTATTTCTTTTAACCCTCTGGACAATCATGCCTGTGAATCAATTGACAACGAAACATTAGACTATCGTTGTTTGAATATCAAGCCTGAAATCATGCGAAAAGTTACAAAAGAGATTACAGGGCAAGATTATCTTCCTTCTTTTGCTGCTCCTGTTGCCTACCGTAGTGAACACGCTCAATTGTTACATAATCTTCATCAGATGATTATGGATGAGATATCAGATTTTAAGAAGGAAGAAACTTTTTATTTTCTTATTCAACAGCTTATTGAAGAATATACCATAGCCATCGAAGACACAGAACCGAGAGCTATTAAACAAGAAATTGAAAATGTCTGTCACTACCTAGAAGTACATTATGGAGAACATATTGCTTTAGATGATTTAGCAAAGATAGCTGATATGAACAAATATTCTTTGTTACGCTCATTTACCCGAATTCGGGGGATTACCCCGTATCGTTACTTACAAACGGTACGTATTAATGAAGCAAAGAAACGATTGGAACAGGGTGTAAAACCACTTGATGCGGCAATAGAGGCAGGTTTTGTAGATCAAAGTCATTTTAGTAATTTCTTTATGGAGTTTATTGGATTAACACCTGGACAATACAGGGATATTTTTATTCAGAATGATAAATGATCTGCTTTAATAATTTCCCACGCATTTCCATTTGGGATTCAACTCTTGGTAAAAAATCATCATCGGAAAAACGTAATCCCAAATAAGATATAAAAAATAAGGAGTGATTATTTTATGCTTAATGAAGAAAGTCGCTTTTCCAAAGCTCTCAAATCGATTGCTAGAGATCAAGAACTAAAAGCCTATTTTCAAAATACAAAAGAACTTTTCCCGATTTTTATTAAAGGTGCTAAACGATTTGTGGCTGGAGAAACACGTACGGAAGGGATAGAGCGTGTTATAAATCTATATAACAAAGGATATCAGGTTTCATTAGAATTTATTGGCGAAAATACAACATCCGAAGAAGAATGTAGGCTTGCCAAAAATGAATTTAAAGAATTAATAAAAGATCTCGGAAATAATCAATTGAAGGCTACCGTATCATTTGATCTTTCTCATATCGGAATGATGATTTCTGATGAAGTAGCATTTACTAATTTAGAAGAATTAGCAAAAGAAGCACAAAAGCAAAATATTCAACTAATGATAAGTATGGAAGAATCACAAAAAACAGATAAAATTTTATCACTATATAAAAGGATATCAAAATCATTCTCAAATGTTGGGATAACATTACAAGTTCATTTGAAGCGTTCATTTATTGACCTAAATGATCTACTGAAAACCTCGGGTAGAATACGTTTAGTAAAGGGGGCTTATCAAGAGTCTGAAGGTATATATATTCCAAGATCCGAAGAGTTAAATAAACGGTATATAGAATTTGTATCTATGTGTATAGATAATAATCATCCATTGTCTGTTGCTACACATGATGAAAATATATTGATGGACCTAAAAGCAAAAGGATTTCTTTATAGTCCGAATGTAGAAGTAGAGATGTTGGATGGGGTTCGACCTGACTTATTAAGATCTTTAAAGGAGGATAATATCCAGGCTAAAGTTTATGTAACATATGGTAGTGAGTGGTATTTATATTTAGTTCATCGTATTGCTGAATATCCTCCGAATATTTATACTTTTATTTCAGATATAATTGAACAAAATACCGATAGAGAAAAAATACATATTAAATAATGAAATATTTTTTCTGACGTTTCCTATAATTTGATATTTTTAACAATTAGGCGCTTTAATGGTAGAACACAGCATAAAAATGATCAAACTTTTTTATAAAAATTGTATAATGCTTCGCAAAGAATAAACCCATTTTGATCAATCTTTTTTCAAAACGGGTTTTTTTATTTAACGCAAAATATGGGTTTGCGAGGTGTTTTTTTGATCAAACTTTATTCCTAACGAATATCTTTTGTCTGTACACAACTCAATCGTGACGCATACAACTTAGTCGTGATGCAAATTTGTAAAAATCAAAAGAGGTTTATTTAACTGTTACTCAACAGTAAGTAAACCTCTTTTTCAATATTGCAATTTACAAGTGAAATTTTTGTATAATTTTCCTTTTTAAGAATTATATTTACAGTACAGATATTTGTGTGCTAATTCAAGCGACAATAACCCCCTTACCACATAGAAAGAAGGTTTTGTAAGATGATGGAACAACTTAATCTAATGAATCTAATTTCCCTCTTATATATTTCGCCCGTGCTTCAATATAATCCAATATATACTCTGGTTCCTTATCAAATAAATGGATATCGTCTTTTTTATAAGGATCTTTTTGAATATAAGGTCTTATTAAATTATGCATACCTTGTATTTTCGGTTTCAAATAGTCTACATTAAATTGGTTGCTTAAAATAACTTTTAGTAAGTTTTTGTATTGACGTCGAAATGTTTTTACGTCGAGAATTCTTGCGGTAAGCGTATTAAATCCTTCGATTCGTAAATAGTCTTCCTCCATCACTTTCCCGTTTACATCCCTTCCCCATGTTGCATCGTAATCCCACGGGATGACTTCGAATTGCCTAGTTTCGCTATTTTGGTATAATGCGTAATTATGAACAAAACCATCAAAATTTTGGGTGAAAACAGCGCCAGCCAACCAGCTAAGATACTGATTAACATTGAGGTATTTCACAATTTCATTTTCAAATTCAGCCTTTGAAATGGTATTAATTTCAATAATCATTTTTTGTAAATGAAATTCATCTTGTTCTGTCCCATATTTTAGTTCATAGCCAGCCTTGAGTGATTTCTTTACTTCTTTATCAAGATCACTCATCAACGAAAAGTTAGCATCGCCATCAACCGCATAGAATATTGGTCCTTGCGGTAGTTGTCGATTCTTAAGGAAATACTCATCCACTGATTCTAATTCCAAATAAAGCCCCTCATTTTTCCCATTCAATTTCATATTTACAAATTGGGACTTTGGCGATAAGCACCCTATTTCATTGAAAAAATCGAGCGATAGTTTATTTCTTAATAGAGAAGGATCTTTATATTCTGCGTTGATATGAATTTCTTTGGTATTTCTATACGTACTTGGCTTATTAAACGAAATGTGATACGACTTCTTTCGAAAATCCCGGATATGGGAGCCACGATAGGCGATATCAATATCATACTTTCTTTTGTTAATCGTTAGCTTGGCAGAGATAGGATCGTCACACCATATATCTTTCTGAAGTTCACTTAAATCTAAAGGATGAATAAAAAGATGATATTCAGGTATTATTATGCCGTTAAACACGCGAATTCTTTCCTTTCATTTTTAAATTATTCGTATAAAACAAAATGTAAGATTCCACAAAAAGATATAGAGTTTATATTCTCCTTTCGAAAACTATGCGATTGACTCTAACATCTTTAGTGCAACCTCATATATTACGATTAGGGAAAGAAATGTGCAGAGGCATGGGTTTGATTCTTTTTGAAAAAGGAATCTACCTTCTTTCTCTAAAAAGATGAAAGGAGGTTTGAATATGTCACTTATACAGAATGCAGTAGAAATTGCTAACAACTCAGGGTTAGGTCACTTCATGCACCAGGATCCTATTAGTAACGAACGATGCACGAGCGGGAGACGTCGAACTTCACGAAAACAGCGACGCACGAGCAGGGTACGTCGAACTTCGCGAAAACAGCGACGCACGAGCAGGGTACGTCGAACTTCGCGAAAACAGCGACGCACGAGCAGGGTACGTCGAACTTCGCGAAAACAGCGACGCACGAGCAGGGTACGTCGAACTTCGCGAAAACAGCGATGCACGAGCAGGGTACGTCGAACTTCGCGAAAACAGCGACGCACGAGCAGGGTACGTCGAACTTCACGAAAACAGCGACGCACGAGCAGGGTACGTCGAACTTCACGAAAACAGCGACGCACGAGTAGAGTACGTCGAACTTCGCGAAACCAACGACGCACGAGCAGCTTTTGGAATGACTTATTTTTTTAAAAACTTCAGTCGATTTTTCGCTATCTGAAGAGTATGTAACTAAATGTTATTCAATGGACTATTGAGTGCGACTGTATAAAAAGTTAATTAGTTCTTACTAGTTAACTTTTTCTGTATTATTCCTATCGAAGTCCAAGGTTGAAAGAAAAGTGAAAGGTCAGCTGGGGGTGGGTTCCGTCGGATCTCTTCATTTATGTATATTCTTCTGGATGAATTGTTATCGTTGTGTATTATATACATCTATCAGAATTGTTTAAATCAATGTAGCCTATCCACTTTTCTCGTAAAAATCAGAAATTTAAAAAAAGATTCCTAGAACGGCGTGACCCGTCACGGGATCCTCCTATTCCTTTGTATCTAGGAATAGCGGGAAACATTTGATGTCCTACATTAAAATGCATTGGATTTAACACTTTTTATCGCCCTTCTTAGGGTATAGTAAAGGATATGTTTAATTAATGAAGAAGCTTAGACTAAGACCCATATTTGAGATCTTTGCATGGTTTGCATGGAACGATTTTGGATTGTTCCGCAAATCGCCACCTATACAACTACTCTCCAATTGCCACTTAAGTAACGCTCAACAGTTTATAATTTATATTCGGCAGTATATTTAACCATAGAAAAACTGCCCCCCTATTGTTAGATAGGGTCTAACAATAGGGGGGCAGTTCAAGAAAAGAGAGGTTTTTCTTGTAAGTTACTTTTGATTAGGTTCTATATAGTAAGGACTTACATGAATAAGGACTTCCCCTACATCTGGGAATCTATTTAATATTTCATTTTTTATCTCACGACCTATATCATGGCCTTGTTTAATGGTTAAATCATATTAAGTGATAGACGAATGTCTAGAAGTTTATAGTGACCGTGTTCCCTTGCACAGGATTTTATCAATTCGTTGTACTTGATAAAATTCATGAATAGTGGCTTCATATCCGTCTAAAAGATCCTGATCCACACTTTTTTCCATTAAACCATCAACAGAAGGTTTAATTAATTCCAATGCAATTCTAAAAATAAAATAAGCTACTATAGCACTTGCCATAGCGTCAGCGTATAACAAAAATGTCCTACCAATTGCATTTCCTATAATCGCAACATCTTGTTTCATGGTAATAAAGATATTTAAAAACAATAAAGTCGATTAAAAAATAATAGAGTTGTTTAAAAAAGGGTATATCCTTGCCGCGAAATAGTGATTGTTCTAAGCTAATCCTGATTCTATAATAGTGAATGTAGAATAGTTAAATAACAATTAATGAGGTGGCTTATGAAAAGGCAATGGAACTTAATATTAGCACTAATTGTGGTCTTAATTATCGCGGTTTTTTCAGTTATCAATGTTGACATGGTAACGGTTAATTATTTGTTTGGAAAAGCAGAGTGGCCATTGATCCTTGTCATTATTGGGTCAGTCCTATTGGGAGCCCTATTAACTGGATTAATTAGTATGATGAAAATTTATCAACTTCAAAGAGCTTTGAAAAAGGCAGGAGGTGAAATAGATCAACATTCTTAAATGTTGATCTATTTCACTAAGAGTCCTATTGTAAAACAACACTTAGAATTAAACGATTTTAATTTAAAAGTAGAGAAGTGTAACTTTATTTTAATCCGTCCTAAAAATTAGGACGGGTTATTTGTATTTGGGGTTAGAAAATTAAATAACTTTATTGTCACTCTACACTTTTGTAGCTTTGAAATAAAGTCATTCTGTTTACAAAAAAGATGTACCGTTTTTCCCCTTTAGATTATAGTTATCTAGGGAGCGTTTTTATGTCTAAGAGAGCAAGGACATCGGAAGTAGAAAAGTGGATTAAAGAAGGTCGTGGTACTGGGATAGGTGCAGGTTGGATGGTACTTAACGGGCTCGAATAAGATGGTTGAATTTGAAAATCCTGATGGTGGTTCTCCAACGGTTAGAGCTTTTGAAAATGCACTCGTTTAAGCAAATAATGATCAAGACTACATGTGGATTGGTGGTTTAAATATGGTTGTTGAGCTGCTTAAACATTTAAATTCTAACAATGCATGGTCAAACTAACCCTCAGGTAAACTAGATTTGTTAGTTAATAGTTAATAAAAATATTTAGTTATATATTGAATATTTTTAACTGGATAGAAGTAAAGGGGAAAATATGAGAAAAAAAGTTATTTTATCATTAATGTTAATGACATTTCTTTCTGCTGTAGAAGGAACAATTATTAGTACAGCAATCCCCCGTATAACGAGTGATTTGTCAGGCGTCGAACTTGTTAGTTGGGTATATGCAATTTATATGCTTGCCACAGCTGTTTCGACTCCAATATACGGGAAACTGGCTGATTTATTCGGTCGTAAAAAAGTTTTACTTATCGGAGCTACAATATTCTTAGTCGGCTCTGCACTTTGCGGTGTCGTTACATCGATGGAACAGCTTATCGCCTTTCGAGCCCTTCAAGGTCTAGGTGCTGGCGCTATTATGCCAATAACAATGACAATCATTGGTGACTTATATAGCGAAGTGAAAGACCGTGCAAAAGCACAGGGTTGGATTAGTGCTGTTTGGGGCGTCTCTGGTGTTATCGGACCATTAGTTGGCGGATTTTTAGTTGATTCTCTTTCTTGGCGCTACATCTTCTTCTTAAACGTTCCATTTGGAATTATCGCTTGTTTAATGATTGTCATTTATTATAAAGAATCTATTAAGCCTGCTAAGCACCATATCGACTATCTTGGTGCAACAGTATTCTCATTAAGTGCAATCGCTCTACTATACGCGCTATTAACAGGTAGCAGTAAGCAAAACTGGGGGGACATTACAATAATTGGCCTCTTAATCTTTGCAGCTGTTGCATTCATTATTTTCTTATTTATTGAGAAAAAATCTCCGGAACCATTAATTCCGCTAGCACTTTTCTCTAACCGTACATTATCTACTATAAATATACTAACTCTTATTTCTGGTGCAATGCTTATTAGTGTTACCATGTATCTTCCAATTTGGAGCCAAGGTGTATTAGGAAAAAATGCGACAGACGCCGGGCTCATTTTAATGCCACTTCCTGTTATGTGGACATTTGGGACTATTTTTTCTGGTAAATTAGTTGATAACTTAAAAACGAAACAAATCATTCTACTTGGAGCTAGCGTTATTTCAATTGCTGCCTTTTCACTATTTACATTGTCAGCAAATTCGCCAGCATTCCTTATTTATGTTGCAGTTGGATTATTCGGCTTAGGAATGGGGCTTATTGTACCTATTTACATGGTAACAATTCAAGCAGCTGTTCCATCTCATACGCGTGGGACAGCAATTGGCTTAAACACATTTATCAATACGTTTAGTCAAACATTAGGTGCTGCAGTTTTCGGGGCGATTTTCAACACGATGATTCATGCACGCGGTATTAAAAACCTTGATCTTGTATCTTCTGGTGGACATGAAGGAACTACAGCAAACGTAGTAACTGAATCACAAGAAGCATTAGCTTCAAGTGTACATTTCATTTATATGAGTACTTTTATATTAGCACTAGTAACTTTAGTAATTGTTTGGTTCTTATTAAAGCCATCCACACAAACTAGTGAACACTGATAAATCAATGATGAATAAAATCATGCATAACGAGTAAAGATGGAAAAGAGCCAACCCCTTTGTTTACATGGGTTTGGCTCTTTAGCAAATTTCTTAAAATATGTTAACTAGATGTGTATGAATAATACAAAAGAATGCCTTGTCAATGATACCTTTTTTCCTTTTAGAAAAAGTTCATACATTGGTTTTCTCATCTAACACTGCTATAATTTTGAAACCTTTTATATAAAAGAATAGTTACATCGGGAGGGCAAATTTGCTTAATAGAAAAATCTGGGGCAGAATTTTATGCTCCTTGTTAGCGTTTATAACTTTGACTTCATGTTCATTAAACAGAGCAGGTGAAGATGAAAATAAAGAAATTGAACCTAGAGAGAGGGTTTCTCTAGCATTACCGAACTCCACACAACTACATTTGGAAGCCAATGGTTTACTACTGCAAAAAACAAAAAGTTCGAATGAAACGTATATTCGTTCAATGGATCAAACAACGGTCTATAAATTATTTGAAGATGGGGAAAACGTGGGTTCCATCAAGATCACTGTTCGAGAAATCGATAATGGGGATTTCTTCATTTTCACTCAATTACAAAACAAAAGCAGCAAAGGTTATAGTGCCTCGATATCGTACCCTATCAGCGGAAATGTAAAGTATGATTTGACAGATTTCGAACGACAGGAAATTCAACATGAGCACGATCATGTATCCGGTGTAGATCCAACCACCTATCCTATCGGCCTGTTAAAAGTAAAGGAACACAAAAAATTAATGACCAATATGATGATAAGCCGAAACTACGTATCGAAAGAACTGATAACAAAGTATGAGAACGGGGACAAGAGTGTGGTCCGGGAGTTGACGAGTGAAAATAAGGCCTTGGAATTAATTAATAATGATAAAGGCCTTACTGTAAAGCTTCCACTTCAATCAGTAGGAAAAGATTTATCTGAAAACTGGGTGTTAGTGTCACAAGAGCCTCTGTTTAAAAAAGAAGAAGCGCTCGATGAATGGATTAGTCAAAGTACCAAACAATACAAAGAAACTAACAAATGGTATACAGCCGAAGGGCCTTATACAAAACTCCCGTGGTCAATCGAACCTGCAACAAAGGTAGGATATGGGCGAAACCTAGTGAGGGTCCAAGATAAAAAAGCATTAGATCACTATGAAACTACGCAGGAGCGATACTTCTACGATTTGCTATTAAATTCTGTTGCGAACTTATTTATTTTTCAAGGAGATAATAAAGGGTTATGGGAAACGGAGTATACGAGTACGTGGTTGAAAAAAGATTACGGAATCAAAGCTCCCTATATCGATACTAGGCATAACGAAAAAATCGCGTTATTCCTAAAAGAGGCAGGGGACATCCTTGACATCAAAGAACTCAAAAACTCGACCATCACCTATGCAGATTTTTTAGTCGATCAGGCGGAAAACGGAAACAAAATCGAAGTTCCAAAAGGTGGTTACCTTGTGACCGATTATTATTCTCCTCAGCAGACAAAGAAGACACATACTTCCTTAAATCATGCTTTAGGAGAAATGAATTTCTTACTAGAAACCTATCAACAAACAAATGAAGAATCCTATTTAGACGTAGCCAGAAATATGAGACGAGGCGTTGAAAACATCGGAGAAAAATGGTTACGAGAGAATGGGGATGTGTGGTATCAAGTGAATGGTGATTTCACTTTTGAAGGAACCGATTATCCTCTCTTGACGTTAGAAGATTTACTGAAGTCTCAACAATCTTGGGAGGCAGTTGGAGAAAAACGAAGTGAACTATTTGATCGACTCATTCGCTCGAAAGCACATTATCTTATGGAAAGCAAACAGGAAATTCTTCGACCGGTAGGGAACGCTCTTATCAACCAAGGATTTGGGGATATCATAGAAGGATACAATAATATTCCTAAGTTCTAATAAGCCTCATATGTTGTTAAACGGGCGCGATTGTTCGGCACAAATGCAGAAAATGATCAATCTTTTTTTATAAAATAAACAATTGTAAAAAACTAGGGAGAGCTTCCGTAATGGCGTTTTTTATTTGATTTTCATTGAAGATTTTAAAATATTATTTGCTTTGAATTACAACTATAATACATGAAAAAACGAAGGCTTCCTCAATGAGATTGAGGAAGCCTTCGTTTATCTTAACAATTTTCAGTGCCGCAATGTAGGGTTGAAATTTTAAGGGAAAGTAGAGGAACAAAATTCATAATGGACTTATTAACATTTATAGATGGAAGGATAAAAATGGAATAGTCCTAACAAAATCTAATGAAAATTTTACTTATTGTAAACCTGGTGATAAGTACTTGTACAGCCATTGGGGTCGGGTATATAGCCTATAAACAAAGTACAAGCCCCAAGGCAATAGATAAATAAACGCATATTTAGTATGCCCTTTTTAGTTTTGGTTTTTTGTCTATAAAAAGGTTAGCATCTTAATTCCTATGGTTCTAGGACATTTTGTATTTTAAATCACGCCAATTACATTTAAAAATACGATAATAATTGCAATTGGTGCTATATAGCGAAGTAAGAATAACCATAATACAAATAATTTATAGCCTTTATTTTTACTTACACCCAGTTCTCTCATTAATACATCTTTCTTCATTTTAAACGGTACGAAGATCGCTACTAATAATACACCGAGTGGCATAAGAATATTACTTACTGTAAAGTCTGCAAAATCAAAGATTGTTTTTCCAAACAATTTCACATCGCTTAATACGCCAAATGATAGCGCCGATGGAATCCCTACAACAAAGATTAGTAAACCGACAATCAATGCCATTTTTTCGCGTTTCCCTTTACCTTTTGTCGTTAAAGAAGCCACGCTAATTTCCAACATCGAAATGGCTGATGTTATCGTTGCAAAGAAAAATAGTAACAAGAAAATAATGAAGAATACTTTCCCAAAGGCCATTTTACTGAAAATCGCTGGCAAGACAATAAATAATAGACCTGGTCCTTGAGATGGTTCCATTCCAAATGCGAATACTACCGGGAAAATAGCAAGCCCTGCAAGTAATGTAATCACAAGCGTTAAACCGACGATAGAAAATGCGGAACGTGGTAAACTTTCTTCTTTCGGTAAATATGAGCTATACGTAACCATTACGCCTACACCGACAGATAATGAGAAGAACGATTGCCCCATGGCATATAAAATAATTTCAGATGTAACATTTGAGAAATCAGGCTGTAAGAAGAAGCGAACCCCTTCTCCTGCACCGTCTAATGTAAGAGCACGAATAATTAATACAAAGAATAAAACAAATAGTGCTGGCATGAAATACTTATTTACTTTTTCAACACCGTTTTGTACACCTTTACTTACGATAAAAATAGTCATAAGAATAAATAATAACTGTGATCCAACCGCTAAAAATGGATTGGAAATGATTTCATTAAAAGTTGCTTCGTACGCACCATTTCCTTCCCATAGTCTACCTGTAATTGCATTCCATAAATATAATAAAATCCATCCTCCTACAACACTGTAGAATGAAAGCAATATGAAACAAGTGACTATCCCTAATTTTCCGACCCACGGCCATAGCGTCTTTGGAGCAATAGTTCTATATGCTTCAACAGCCTCTTTTTGTGTACCTCTCCCAATAACAAATTCTGCTAATAATAACGGTAAACCAATTAATAAGGTAAAACCGATGAAAATAAGGAAGAACGCACCGCCACCTCCAATACCGGCCATATACGGGAACTTCCAAATCGCACCAAGACCTATCGCTGAGCCTGCTGCAGCTAAAATGAAACCTAATTTCGATGTCCATTGCTGTGAATTCATCTCTTTATCTCCTCTCTTTTTCTATTTCTTTGTTTATGACAATTCGGTTTTTATAATATTGTTCTATCGTGACTCCTTTCTCATACAACCACTTCCTCTCAAAAAAAAAACGCCCCTACAAAATACGTAGGGACGATAGAATATCGCGGTACCACCCTAGTTATGAAGATACAACAAGAGTAAGACCTAAATAAAAAACGTCCCTACGCAAATACGTAGGGACGATAAAATATCGCGGTACCACCCTAGTTATGAAGATACAACAAGAGTAAGACCCAAATAAAAAACGTCCCTACGCAAATACGTAGGGACGATAAAATATCGCGGTACCACCCTAGTTATGAAAATACAACAAGAATAAGACCTAAAAAAAACGTCCCTACGTAAGTACGTAGGGACGATATATATCGCGGTACCACCCTAGTTGTGAAAAAAATTCTTCACCACTTTATTTGATAACGGTATTCACTACCGTCTTCCACTTCCTCACAACGTGTGATTTATGAAAGATGCTCCAGGTCGAAATTCATGATAATCTATATACTGATTCGCACCAACCACCAGCTCTCTGATATAGGGAGATTTTCACTACTTAATCCTATCATTGCCCAAATATTAATTTTTCGAATTGATAATATCATTTTTATCACACATTAAAAATAGAGTCAACTAAATTTTTGAATTTTTATGTATCTCAACGTATATATTTATACGGGTTCGGTTCTAACAAATTCACTTATGAAAAGGTCATACCTAGACAAAAAATGAGGATCACTGCAGAGCAGAATCCTTATTTTTTAAAAAATTAATAGGACTTAGCTTAATAAAAATACTACCAAATAAAATCTTTATTAGGCCATCTATTACAAAAAAGACGTCTAGATTTACGTTAGCAATGATTAATCCTATGAATGCATTGATTATTAAAGTGATTGATAGAAAAAGCATTAATTTCCTATGTGTCGGAATAAAAGTTAAGAAATGAACGCCGACAGCTAAAATAATTAATAGCCAGCAAGTTCTATAATCATCTGCGAAAAATTGAAGAATGACAAAAACTAAAATAGCCAATAACATAATTGAAAAATTAGACCACTTTTTTTGTTCCCGTGTTCCAGGACCGACTGCTAATTTCTCCCGTGTTTTAGGGCTTAATTGCCAAATCATACCTAGCACATAAACGATGGCAAAAGGCCAAACATTCAGATAACCGTTATATTTTAGAGCAACACCAGTTGTGGTAACAGATAACAATGCATTTACTTTTGAATACGCTGCAGATGTGATTGCAACAGCAACAACAGCTTCTAACTACACACTTGGAGGAATGTACCTTAATTTAGTTATTTGAGTTAAGGGATACATTTCCTTAAAGGCTTTTTAGATAAGAAGTATATGTTTCATGATGTTTAGGTATTCGCTTCAGCGGCTGGTTGAGTCAAGAGTCTCTTCGGGTGGCAAACACGCTTTTCTTAGTAAAAATTAGTGCACATATAAACATAAAAAAAAATCCAAACTAATTTCATGTCAAATTTTTTAGGAGGTTACCATGGCTAATTCAAGACACTCGAAACCCGATGATAGGTCTAATAACGTTGAACGAATTCGTGATATCGTTAAGAACACTGAAGAAAAACTTCATGAAGCGGAAATTAGTTTGGAATTTGCAGACCCAATGCAAAGTGAAATGATTAAGGAAAAAAATAAGCGGCGCCAACAATCAATTGAAGGATTAAAAGAGGAAATGAAAGATGAAATGGCAGCACGTAAAAAAGGAGAAGTGTAAAATTGGAGACTTAGGAAGAGGAACTAACTTATCTCCATCTTTCTAATGATAAAAAAGTGCTTGCCTACAAAAGCAGATGGTATTGTATCTGTAAATTTATTTTGGGAGTCATGTTGAATTATTAGCTTTCAAAAAATTAAATAAATTAATTCATCTTTTTAATTTATTGACAATTCAAATAAAAGCACTATAATAATTATCAAGATTTGCATAACGAAAAATTGTTGATAACAATTTGGAGTATAAGAGTAAAAGTGTTGAAGAGAACTAGTAGTTTTAATGGAACTTACAGAAAGTAGCCGGTTGATGAGAGGCGCAAGGAAAGTTAAAATGAATTCATCTTGGAGCTGCGTACCGAACTTTAATAGGCTACGACGGGTTTGCATCCGTAACAATGCAAAGGTATCGCTTTTAGCCGTACCTATAGAGAAGAGTTATGTGAGTAGCTCTTAAATTAAGGTGGTAACACGTTCATAACACGTCCTTTAGGTTGATTCCTAAAGGGCGTTTTTTTTATCTTCATTCAGCAGAAGTGGTTGGTAAGATGAATGCGATGTGATTCCTTTTCAGTGGGTGTCCTAACACCAATATAGAGGAGCTCAGTCTAAGAACGTCACGTCCTATGGCAATTTATCTGTAGCGAAAGCAAAGCAACAGCTACAATTACGCCAAGGCGAAATTGATTTTTTACTCTTATAGAACTTGCAATATTAATTCAATATTTAAGGAGTTGTATTGTATGTTTTTAAAACTGGAAGAACAATTAGAAATGATTCAAAAGGGTATAGGTAAGATCGTTAATGAAGGAGAGGTTTTGCCTGATAACATCCCCACAATATTAATTGAAATAGGGGAAGAGTCTGTTCTAGATATTATTCCATCATTAATTGCTGAAGGATATATTAAAAGTAAAAGTGAGTTTATGCGATTAATGAAACAAAAGGGTGTTTCTTTAAATGGGGAAAAACTTGTAGAAGATGATACTGACATAATATTAATGAATGATGAGGTTTTACAAATTGGGGAGCAACAATATATACGATTTATAAAATAAGGGAGTTAAGTAGATTATTAAAGCGCCAAAAATAATAGATGGTTATTGTATCAATTGTGCCTGTGAAATTTGACTGTGGAATGATCCTTTTTATTTTCTTGATATAATAATTATGCAAGGCTGCCTTCAATAGATTGTATACTTTATCAGCTTTATGGTTCTTCTTATAGAAGGAAATCATGCAAATAATCCAAGTCTTTAAAGGTTATCCGCTACAAGGGCAATCTAATGTGTAGGTATTGCATAATCCCTTTAAAACAAAAGATATTGATGAATAATTTATAAAAATGCAGTGAATTGTTATGTCAAATAATAGGGTATGAATATCTAGAGTTTAACTTTAAAATTGAATTTTTTGTTAATTTATCTCTCATTTTACCATTATCATGTGAAATAATGGTATGCTATATCACGATAATAGTTTATGGAGGCGGTATTATGTATTACAGTAATGGTAATTATGAGGCTTTCGCACGTCCTAAAAAACCAGTGGGTGTTGATGAGAAATCGGCATATCTTGTTGGTTCGGGGCTAGCTTCACTTTCAGCCGCATGTTTTTTAATTCGTGATGGTCAAATGAAAGGTGAAAATATTCATATTCTCGAAGAACTAGATATCTCAGGAGGTAGCCTTGATGGTATTCTAAATCCGACTAGAGGTTTTATTATTCGTGGTGGTCGGGAAATGGAAGATCATTTTGAATGCCTATGGGATTTATTCCGTTCAATCCCATCTTTAGAAATAGAAAACGCTTCTGTTTTAGATGAATTTTATTGGTTAAATAAAGAGGATCCTAACTATTCAAAATGTAGATTGATGGATAATAGAGGTCAAAGACTTGAGGACGATGGTAAGTTTACATTATCTGATAAAGCATCTGAAGAAATGATTAAATTATTCTTTACTCCTGAAGAGAAATTAGATGATGTAAAAATTACAGATGTTTTCTCTGAAGAGTTCTTTGAATCGAACTTCTGGCTATATTGGTCTACGATGTTTGCTTTTGAAAAATGGCATTCAGCAATGGAAATGCGTCGTTATATTATGCGTTTCATTCATCATGTTGGGGGTCTACCTGATTTATCTGCATTAAAATTTACAAAGTATAACCAGTACGAATCTTTAGTACTTCCTATGATTAAATATTTAGAAAGCCATAATGTTGATTTCCAATTTAATACTGTTGTAGAGAATGTTTTGGTTGATAAAGTTGGAGACAAAAAGGTAGCCCATACTTTAGTGTTAAAACAAAATGGTGTGAAAAAGAATATTGAGCTAACAGAAAATGAATTAGTATTTGTTACAAATGGTAGTATCACGGAGAGTACAACTTATGGTGATAATAATACGCCAGCCCCTGTAAGCACTGATTTAGGCGGAAGCTGGTCACTTTGGAAAAACATCGCTTCCCAAGATTCTGAGTTTGGTAAACCAGAAAAATTCTGTGATGATCTTCCGGAAGAAAGTTGGTTTGTTTCGGCAACACTTACTACATTGGATGATCGAGTTGCTCCGTATATTGAAAAAATCAGTAAAAGAGATCCATATGCTGGTAAGGTAGTTACAGGTGGTATTGTAACTGCTACAGATTCTAATTGGATGCTAAGTTATACATTAAACCGACAACCTCATTTTAAAAATCAACCAAAAGACCAATTAGTAGTTTGGATTTATGGTTTACTATCAAATAAACCAGGTGATTTTATTAAAAAGAGTATCACTGAATGTTCAGGAATAGAGATCGCGCAAGAGTGGTTGTACCATATGGGTGTACCTGTAGACGAAATACCGGATATTGCGCAAAATTCATGTAATACTATTCCATGTTACATGCCTTATATAACATCTTACTTCATGCCTAGAGCAATGGGAGATCGTCCTTTAGTCGTCCCTAATGGATCGGTTAACTTAGCCTTCATGGGTAATTTTAGTGAAACAGAAAGAGACACTGTATTCACAACAGAATATTCAGTAAGAACAGCGATGGAAGCTGTTTATCAATTGCTAGATATTGATCGAGGCGTTCCAGAAGTGTTTGCATCTACTTATGATATTCGTACTTTGCTCGCTTCAACTGCTCGCTTACTAGATGGTAAAAAATTAACAGACGTAGATGCTCCATTTATCTTAAAACAAATAGGTAAATTTGGTATTCATAAAACAAAAGATACGATTATCTATGATTTGCTTAAAGAAAGTAAATTGATTTAGAGATATGTGCTAAAAAAGCTGATTCATAATTGAATCAGCTTCTTTACATTAAATAGTGAATTTTTTCATTTCGTCTCTTAAAGCATCAGAAATAGCATTTAGGTCCTTAGCTTTTTCAGAGACAGTCTCGATGCTTTTAAGCTGTTCATTTGCGGAAGCGGAAACTTGCTCTGTTCCAGCAGAGGTTTCTACTGCAGAAGCAGATATGTTTTGTACGGCACTAATGATTTGCTCCTTGCGTTCATCCATCTCATGAGATAAATGTTTCACCTCTTGTGCCACTTCACTCGTTTGATCTAGAGCTGTCTTTATTGTATTAAAGATCTCACTAGTATCCTTTGTAGCCTTAGCATTTTGTTCGACAATGCTAAGGCTCGTACTAATTTCCTGCACAGCACTTTTAGAAATATCCTGAATTGCAGAGATTTTATTCTTAATATCCTCAGTAGCATTAGATGTCTGTTCCGACAATTTTCGAATTTCATCAGCAACAACTGCGAAACCTTTCCCTGCTTCGCCCACGCGAGCTGACTCAATGGATGCATTCAGAGCTAATAAATTAGTTTGAGTTGCGATATCTGTAATTGTATTGACAATACTTGATATATCAGATGAAGTTTTATCTACTTCTTGAACGATGTTACTTACCTGTTGTGAAGATTCGCGATTCTTCTCTGACCAAATAGAGAGTTGGTTGACAGTTTCTACACCTTGATTACTTAAACGATCAATATCTTCAGTCATGGAAGCGATCTTCTCTGTATGATCAATAACACGATCAATATTTCCAGATAGTTGATTTAATTGTTCAGCACTTTTTTCTGTATCATGAGCTTGCTCTTCTGTAGCTTTTGCTATTTCATTAATGGCTGAGCTAATTTCGTCAGTCGTACGTACCGTATCTTCAGCTATTTGAATAAGAATCTTTGAGGAATCTGATAACTCGGAACTAGTATTATGTATGTTGACGGTAACATTCTTTAATGCCAAACGCATACCAGAGATGCCTTTTGCCATGAGACCAATTTCATCTTGATGATTTAATAGCTTATCTAACTCAGGATTTTCAGTAAAGTCTAAGCCTGCGGTTTGATGAATAACCTTTTCGAGATTCTTAATGGCAGCAATAATGTGACCAATAATCCACCACATTAAAGCACCTATAATTATAAAACTCACTATACCTGTAAAAATCTGATAGCCTAGTACAGAGTTTGTAATAGATTGAATGCCGCTTTCAGGCACCCCTATATCAATTACTCCATACAGCTCGCCATCTTTATATATAGGCTCCATGATGTCATATGTCCATATACCTTGAACTTCAGCATACCATCTCGAAAATTGCTTTTTTCCGTGTTCAGCACCATCGACTGTGTATGCATCCTCATATGTTTTTCCTAATTTTTCTTTATCACTATGTGCCACAGCTTTTACATTGGTATCAATGACAATAGCGTAGGTCACATTATCTTGTTGTGCCTTTAACTCCACAAAATCTTGTAAAGATGAGATGGGATCATTCTCAGAATTTAATATAGTTTCAGCTTGCTTTGCGATTTCATAGACCTGTTCATTGGCTTTTTCAATTAAAACTTCCTTACTATTTTTGCCAACAATCCACACACCTAGTACGGAATTGATTACAGATGACAATAACAGCAAACTTAATGTAAAAAACAATAATCGTCGCTTAATACTTTTGTTTTTCAAATAGTTTCCTCCTTTGAGTTTTGTTGGAACTTTATGCCTATAAAAACTCAAATTTTAAGTATAGTATTATGTAATAAAACAGGAATGTCAATAATGAATTGATAGGCTTATTACTTAAGGTGTGATGTATTGGGGTATAAAAGTCCTTTGGTTTTTGATGATTTTATAAAGTTTTGAATAAGGTTTAAATACCTGTTTTAGGAGAGTAAACAGTGTCAGTTGTTTTAAATATCCTCTTATTTACAATTTATGTTAGTAGGTGGCGACCGACTTTATATCGTCGGTTGCTTTTTTAATGTTATAAAATAATAAATCGATGCAACTAACTATCAATCAAAATGCTCTAACGGTATGTAAGAGAAAAAAGAGGTGATGACATGCAATCCGAGTTTCTTGTGAAAAAAGCAAAGAAGGGCGATGGAGAAGCGTTTATACAATTAATCCGTCAATACGAAATGACACTTTATCGGACAGCCAAACGACTTGGTTTGAAAGATGAGGATATTGCAGACCTTCTACAAGATACGATTCTGACAGCGTTTGAAAAAATAGATTCTCTAAAAGAAGCGAAATATTTTAATACATGGATTTGTCGAATTCTTTTAAATAACTGCTATCGCTTTATGAAGCAGGATCAGCGTACTGTACCACTGGATGTGACGACAATGCATGAACTGCGACACCAAGATCAAATTTCACTTGAGCTCGATGAAGCTTTAGAGAGTCTCGATGAGAGCTATCGCATTGCTTTAACGCTTTATTATGTGAATGGACTTACGACAAAAGAAATTAGTGAATTTCTTCATGAATCAGAAGGGACGATAAAGTCGAGGATTTCTAGAGCGAAGCAATATCTGAAAAATAATTATTATGTTGAGGGGACACAATTACTATGAAAAAATCATTAGACGACCGTTTAGATGAGGAAATGAATAGAGAACAAGAAATACCGGAAATTGTGCAAAAAGCTTTTGATCGTTCATATACAGAGATTCGCTCGAAATCAAAGAAAAAGACAAAAAAACGTTGGTTAAAGCCTATTTCAGCTGCGGCTGCATGTGCAGTGCTCGCTTCGGGTGTGATTTTGTCTAATGGTACAGCGATGGCTAAACTAAAAGCATTTCTAGGTTTCCAGGACGCTGGGATTGAACTTGCTAGTCAAAATGGTGAAGTACAATACGTTGGGGTGTCGCAAAGTTCACAAGATGTTACGGTCATACTTGAAAATACATTTGCTGATGCCTACCGTGTAGGGTTGCAAATGGAAATTTTGCCGAAAAATATGGATATAAAAGATATTTATAACGTAAATATTGAATATCGTATGTATGATTCGGCTGGGAAAGAAATTGACTCCCTCGTGTCAGACACAAAGCCTCTCGCCCCAACAGTCATTGCGGCAAGCCCATATATGAATTTGCTAAAAGAGAACGATCAATCTATGATAGTAGAACTTTTATTAGAATCCAAAAAGATGGCATGGCCATCCTTAGATAACGCTCAATTAGTAATTGAAACAATTCATTTCTATACAGAGAAGAAAGGGATTGTCAGTATTAATGGAGAATGGCCATTTACATTGACACCAACGAAGGTTGTAACGCAATCATTTGTAGCGGAAAAACTTGTTGAGGGCATTCAATTACAATCAGCAACCCTTACGAATGGCTCTATGCATGTATCTTTAATGGTTGACGCAGATCTTCTTTATGAGGATGAAAATCAATTTTTTGAATGGGCGTTAACAAATGAAAAGGGAGAGTCCTTTTATGCACGAGGAGCTTCTGTAGAATTGAAAGATGGAAAAACCGTTGTTAATTTAGTTTATCCTTATAGTATTTGGAATAAAGAAAAGCAAATAAGTTTAAATATAAAGGGCTATGAAAAACTGAAATTAATAAGTAAAGAATAATAGAGCGTACAGGAATCTATAAACTCTTTATATTTTTGGATTATATGGTATAGTATGGATTAAAATTACAAAAATACAAGGGGGATTGTTTGATGAGAAGGTATACTTTTTTTGCATAGCAAAGGCTATTGCAATATAGGATAAATTAAATAGCCTTTGCTCTTCCTAAAAAATATTAAATTTAGGAGTGCAAATATGAGCTATAAAAAAGCAAAGCATATTCTACCAGCTGAGTTGCTAGAGTTAATCCAAGAATATGTTGATGGTGAATATATTTATATACCGCGGAGAGCGGAACATAAAAAGGACTGGGGATCCAATACTACGACAAGAAAAGAATTGGATGTAAGAAACTTTAATATTTATAACGATTATCTATCGGGAGCGGACACGGCTACTTTAGGTGAAAAATATTATTTGTCTTCAAAGAGTATTCAAAGAATTGTACTAAAAGAGAAAAGAAGAAGAATAGAATAGAATAGTAGTATAAGCCAGTGTGGTTTTTGACCGCATTGGCTTATTTTCTTTTATGAAATATGTATGAGGTTTTTTCAGGCAATCTAGGCTGGGTATAATTTAATCAGCTTCTTGTGAATTTTCACCTTTAGTTTATTTTGATATTCATTCAAAAAAGGAGAGAAAAAAATGAATTTTACCAAAGTATTAGGGACCTCTTTCCCAACAGTACAAACTGAACGCATTATATTAAGAAGGTTGAAGTTGGAGGATGTTCCTGCGTTATTCAATTATTATTCAAATGAAAATGTATATCGTTATCTTGATTGGAATGGACCTGAAACTTTAGAAAGAAGTTATGAAGTAATTAACTTTTGGAACAAAGGCTATGATGAAGGTTGGATTATTCGTTTTGCTATTGCTGACAAAGAAACCGATGAAATTATTGGTACTATTTTTTTAAGTGAATTTGAAAGCAAACGAGCTGAAATTGGTTATGAATTATCTGAAAAATATTGGCATCGAGGCATTATGTCGGAAGCGGTTAAAGCAGTATTATCAATAGGATTTGATCAGTTAGGTTTAGTAAGAATACAGGCAATTGTCACGGAAGAAAATATAGCTTCAAAGAAACTATTGTCGAAATTCAACTTTAAGGAAGAAGGCTGCTTAAGACAATTTGAATGCCATAGTGTTACTGGAGAATGTAAAGATATGTTGATCTATAGTTTGTTGCATACTGAGTTTTCGAAAAAGAATATATAAGTTTTATGGTAATTTCCGATAGATTTCCAATGAAAAGTGCGACAAAAACCTATTTAATGAGTTTTGTCGCACTTTTATATAGTGTTCTATTTTCCTCTATTTTCGAAAATTCCTGTTAATAGAAATTCCAATATGTGATAATTACAATAAATTAAGGCAATGGGAGGATGGTAAAATGGAGAAAAATATTTTAAGTTTAAAACTAAAAAGATATCGAGAAGAAAAAGGAATCACCCAACAAGAATTAGCTGAGATTTTGGAAGTAAGTGATAAGTCTATATCCAAATGGGAACTTGGGAATGGTTATCCGAGTAAGAGAAATATGCTAAAAATATCGGAGATTCTTGATATCAGTGTGGAAACATTGCTATTAGAGGAAAAGAACGATGATAAAGAAAAAATAAAGTTAAGTATTAATTATAGCTTAATTAGTTATATCATTATTTTTGCTGTAACCTTGATAATCAAAGGTTTGACAGGTGCAGAACAATATCAAAACATTTTATCTAAAGATATTATTGAAATTTTAAAACTACTTGCAAGTGCATTTGTACAAAATATAGGAATTGCTTTACCACCCGCAATTATCATTGGTTTCGTTTTTTATTTTTATATTTTTCCTAAACAATCAAGAGAGTAGATATAAATCTGCTTTCTTTTTTTACAATAAAACTTTATAACTGATAATTTAGAGTTATAGCGTATGAGAAGGTGAGAAAATGCGGATTCAATTTTGGAAAAGTAAAAAGGAAAATAAGGAATGGCGTGGGGGAAATTTAAACGGAAGACCTAAAGTGGCCATAAATGAAATAAAGTTGCTGCATTTAAAGGATGCTGGAAAAAGTAATCGAGAAATTGCACGAATACTTCGCGTTTCAGAAGCTACTATTCGGAGACGATTGAAAGATTTAGAGGGTTAATTTTTCTCTTTATTCGAGACGTTATACATATATGTTATGCGCCAGAAAGGAATGTGTATATATTTCTTCATTTCAGGATTCCAATGGATTAAAAACAAACTCTTCGGTATGATATCGTAAAGAGTTTGTTTTTTCTTAAATATGGATTACATTACATATTTTTCAGAACGAGGGGATGAGTTAGCTTGGAAATATCAATTGATAGCTTACAAGAACGTGACGCAGAAGAATTGTATCAGTTTGAAAAGAATAATAGGCAATTCTTTGAACAAATGGTGCCTAGTCGTGGAGAAGATTATTATAATTTTGAAACGTTTAAATTAAGGCATAGAGAGCTTTTAGCAGAACAACAGGAAGAAAAATCAAAATTCTATTTAATAAGAGATAACTCAGGCAATATTATTGGAAGAATTAATTTAGTAGATATAGATACAACGAATGATATAGCAGAAGTCGGTTATAGAGTGGGGCAAGAATATGGAGGAAAAGGAATAGGGGCTAGAGCATTAAAGCTACTATTGGAAACAGAAATCAGTGTAAAAAAGATAAAAGCAAAAACAACAACAAATAATATTGCATCCCAAAGGATTCTTGAAAAGAACGGTTTTAAACAAGTGTGTATAAGTGATGATAAGTTTGAGATAAATGGCCAAAAACTGCAGTTTATCGATTACCTTTTGGAACTTTAAAAGCCATGGTGTCTTCTGTTGGACTTGATGGATAGTAAAAATCCTGAGAGGGGTGGTTGAAAGAATGTTTAAACGAATCATGATACTTTTTTCAATTATTGCTGCGATCTTTTTGGTGCTCATTACGACTAGTTATATTATTCATCAAATAAAATTATCGAAGGAAGATAAATTATTTACGCCAACAGGGGAAATGGTAGAAGTGAATGGTCATCAGATGCATGTGTACGTAGAAGGAAATGGAGAAGAAACGCTTGTATTTATGTCTGGGGGAGGCACAAGCTCACCTGTTTTAGATTTTAAATCATTATATTCATTGTTAAGCAATAAATATAGAATCGTTGTCGTTGAAAAGGCAGGTTATGGCTTCAGTGACATTACAGATTCTGAGCGTGATATTGATACAATTTTACAAGAAACAAGAGAAGCTCTATTAAAATCAGGTGTTGAAGGACCATATATTTTAGCTCCTCATTCTATGTCTGGTATTGAAGCATTGTATTGGGCTCAAGTCTACCCGAATGAAGTTAAGGCGATTATAGGATTGGATATGGCTGTTCCTGCTGCATATAAAGATTATGAAATAAATATGCCTCTAGTTCATTTAAGTGCCTTTGCCGCTAATATTGGTTTTACTAGATGGATTCCGGGCCTTTCTGAAAGTGATGCCATCAAATATGGGACTTTGACAGATGAGGAAAAAGAATTGTATAAAGTGATTTTTTATCGTAGAACAGTAACTAAAAATATGGTGAATGAAATTAATCATATTAAGGCAAATGCTGAAAAGGTAGGAGCGGCTGGAATCCCAAATGTTCCAATGCTTTTGTTCTCTTCAAACGGTCAAGGGACAGGTTGGAATGAAGATGAGTGGAATGAATTTCAAAAGGAGTTCATCAGCAAGCATAAAGACGGCACATTAATAAAATTAGATTGCTCACACTATATTCATGATATTGAATTTAAGCGAATAGCTGATGAATCAGAAAAATATATAGAGAGTTTAAATCATTAGGCTCATCACCAAAAGTTGTGTATGCCATTTGTTAAAAAGTATGCCACATATATAAGTTGATTGGAGTGGAGACTGGGCGACTCCTTGGGGATTAGCGTCACAGATGAGACCCTGGAGCGAAGCGAAGCGGCTCATCGGACGCCCCCAGGAAAGCGCCCAGTTGGAACGGAAAGCAACCACACGTTATGATGAATAACCCAAAAATTACTAATTGTTATAGAAAAAATCAAAGTGGGAGTTTTAATCATGAAATATTTATTACAAGTTGATTTTACAATGGACGGGCGATTCGGTGAAGAAATGTCCGAGGCATTCGTTGATTTAGCGCAAAGTATTAACGAAGAGTCGGGTATGATTTGGAAGATTTGGACTGAGAATGCTGCGACTAAAGAAGCTGGTGGCATATATTTATTTGAAACCAAAACAGATGCTGAGAAATATTTAACTATGCATTCAGAACGATTAACAAGTTTCGGCATTACCGATATTCGTGGGAAGATCTTCGAGGTGAATGAAGTATTATCAGCAATTAATAATGCTCCAATTAAATAGTTAGCTAAAGCTAATTAGGCTCATAATTGGCAGTATTATCAACTAAATAATTAAAAACAGAGAACATGAGATTGTGATTTAACAATCTCATGTTTTCGTTTTTTGTTTTCAATAATAATTTATTACTTGCAAAATATGTATGTTGTGTATATATTGTATATAAAGTATATATACATTATTTCGAAAAGGGGTATTTGCCTTAAAGAGCTCAAGGAAATGCTTACATTATTGCATACGGAGGGTGAAAGATGGAAAATGTCATTGAATTACAGCATGTTCATAAATCTTTTAAGGGATTTCAGATAAAGGATTTCTCTATTAACGTAAAAAAGGGCTTCGTAACCGGATTTATCGGGGGAAATGGTGCAGGGAAGTCTACAACAATCAAATTGATTATGAACTTGCTGCAGCAAGATAGCGGTACTGTTTCAGTGTTTGGCATGGATTATAAGAAGCATGAAAAAGAAATAAAGGAACGTATTGGTTTTGTCTATGATGAAAATGTCTTTTATGAATATGTAACGTTAAAGGATATGAAAAGGATTATTAAACCAGCTTATAAAAACTGGGATGATGACGCCTTTCAACGTTATGTTGATCAGTTTGAATTACCATTAAACAAAAATATGAAGACCTTTTCGAAAGGAATGAAGATGAAAGCTTCGTTAGCCATAGCTCTAGCTCATCATGCAGAATTAATTATTATGGATGAGCCAACTGCGGGGCTCGATCCGATATTTCGTAGAGAGTTACTAAATATTCTACATGAATTGATGCAAGATGAAGATAAAACGATTTTCTTCTCGACACATATAACAACAGATTTAGACCGAATTGCGGATTATATTACCTTTGTTCATAACGGTGAACATATATTCACGAAGGAATTTTATAAGATTGAAGAGGAATATGCCATTGTCAAAGGGACATTGAATTTATTGGATCAGGAAACGGAAAGAGAGTTTGTTGCAATTCGAAAAACGAACACAGGCTTTGAGGCATTAACAGCGGATAAAAATCGTGTGGCAAACATATTTGGGGATTCTGTCATTGTGGAAAAACCAACGCTTGAAGATATTATGTATTATACGAAAAAAGGGTGGTAATGGGATGGTTAATCTAATAATAAAGGATGTTTTAATACAAAAGAAAATAATTTTACTGTACATTCCTATTATAATAATCCTTTTATTGGGAAGTATGAGTTCCCCGTTGTATTTCGGGTTTATATTTAGCATATTATTTATAATGACTAGTTTCTCTTATGATGAAAAAGATAATGCTAATATCCTTTTTAATTCGCTACCTTACACGAGAAAGGAAATTGTCAGTTCAAAATATATAGGTTCTCTTGTATTTACACTAGGGTTTATATTCATCATTTATAGTAGCAATTTCCTCTTAAATGGAAAAGGGATAATGTTTTTATGGAAAGAAATCCTGCTTATTATTGGTCTTGTAATGGTCGCTATTTCATTCATGTTTCCAATTTCTTATAAATTTAAAATGAAAAATTTGCCAATCGTTGCAAGTGCTTTAGTCGGTATCTTGCTGCTAATAACTACTTTTTTTATTCCTAATTTATTTGGTGAAATAAGAGAGCTGACTCAAAAGTTTCTGACCTTACAAGAAACACAAATGTATTTCGTAGCTATCTTTACAATCATTATTTTATATGTTGGATCATGGCTACTATCTATTCGAATATATACGAGAAAGGCTTTTTGAAATAAAACAGCTTGAGCCCGTTGATGTAGGCTCAAGCTGTTTAAGTACGCTTAAACAAAAAGTCCCATATAATAAAATCTGAGTATCGCCGACCTTGACTTCCGATGTCGATGTAACAAATAACAGTGTACAAATGGGCTAAACATTATTTTCGTGAGGCAGAAAATTATACTCTAAACAATAGACAATGTAATCTTTATGTGGAAAGACATTATAAATCTAAATGACTATATATTTCCCTGAATGTCCAAGCATAAGTACAACTGACGAATAATTAGCATGCTGAAATAAAAACTGCTCATGCTAACGGAATAACCATCGTCTTCTGTGCTGATCACATAAAAATAAAGAAGAGGTATTTGCATGCAAATTATTATTTCAAACAGCTCAAAAGAACCGATTTATGAGCAAATTTATACTCAAATCAAAAAGCTAATTTTATCAGGTGAATTACAAGAGGGGCAGTCATTGCCGTCTATGCGACAGCTTGCAAAGGATTTAGAAATTAGCGTTATTACAACAAAACGCGCTTATGAAGAGCTAGAGAAAAACGGATTTATTTATTCTATTGTGGGGAAAGGTTCGTTCATCTCAGAACAAAATAAGGAAATGATGAGAGAAAGAAAAGTAAAAGTAATCGAAGAAAATCTATTGATTGCCATTCAAAATGCTAAAGAAATGAACATTGGCTTAGCAGAGCTCAAAGAAATGCTCACACTATTGTATTCAGAGGATGAGTGATGGAGACAGCTGTTAAATTAGTGTGGTGAATATATTTGGAGATACGGTTATTGTGAAAAAGCCTACCCCCGAAGATAGTATGTAATATACGAAAAAAGGAAGGTAATTGGATGATTAACCTTATACTTAAGGATTTTTTAATACAAAAGAAATTAATTTTATTTTACATTGCTACTATAATAATCTACTTATTGGCAGGTGTACCCCTAATATTTTTGGGATTTCTTTATAGTGTAATATATATACTAAATGCTTTCGCTTACGATGAAAAAGACAATGCTAATATTTTGCTCAATTCTCTGCCATATACGAGAAAGGAAATTGTCAGTTCAAAATATATAGGTTCACTGATATTTACAACATTATTTGTTTTCATGATTTATGTAGGAGATTTCCTCATAAATGGAAAAGGGGTTCTTTTTATTTGGAAAGAAATGTTGCTTATTATTGGTCTAGTTATGGTCGCTATATCATTCATGTTTCCAATCTCCTATAAATTTAAAACGCAATATTTATTGATTGCTTCAGGTGTTTTATTTGGTATTTATATGTTAACAATTAATTTACTAGTTCCTATAAATGATATATTAAGAGAACTAACACGAAAGTTCTTGACTCTACAAGAAACGCAAATGTATTTTGTAGCTAGCATTACGGTTATTATTTTATATATTGGGTCGTGGCTACTATCTGTTCGTATATATGAGAGAAAAGCTTTTTAAAATAAAACGGCTTGAGCTCGGGCTCAAGTCGTTTTTGTACGTTTAAACGCAAGTTTCCATAGAACGAAATTCGTGATGACAAGCACGATTAAGTAAATGATTGCCCCATAAGTAATATGAGTAGTCAGGAAGTAATGCAGTCCCGCTAGAGCACCTAATGGGATAAGCAATATAAGAGTTTTCCAGCTCTGGGCATCGCCAACTTCATTATAGGGCTTTGTGAAAGGAATCTTGCTTCCCATGCCGATGTGACAAAGGACGGTGTACATGCAGCTTGTTACTAAAACAATCAATAAATCTGGGATAATTCTCGTACCATAAATGAAGCAGAAAATGATGCTTAGAAAAATATACAATGGAATATACAACTTAATCAAAAATGCTTTTAAGCTACCTTTTTTCAAGTTTGTATAATCTTTGATTGGAAAGACTTTATAGATCCAAGCCGCTTTATATTTTCCTGAATGTCCGAGCATAAGCACAGCTGACGGAATAATTAGCATGCTGAAATAAATATTTAAATAGCCCATGCTAACGGCATAGTCAACAGCTTCGGACCTTGAAAAAGTAAACATAAAAATAAATGGAATGACAAAAGAAAATCCTAAAGATGGATATACTTTCAGTTTAAACTCTCGCTCCTGTTTCATCATAAGAGAGGCGAAACGGTAGAAAGCCCTTTCTTCATTAGTTCTACAAATGATTGTTAACAAAAGCGTTTTAAGTCGATTGTTCTTCTCTTTTTTCGACTTGCTTGTGTTTAACAGTTTTTGCAGATTACGTTCAAAGGTTGGAATCAGCTTTAGATAAAGCCATATCGAGATGATTGGCATGACGACAGCAAATATACTGAATACCACTGTAAATAAAGAGGTGTCACCGTTTAGCAGTAGTTCATAAGGAGCGGAAAACCACATAGGAATTAGAAAAATACTCCACCAATGAAACACTACCACCATATCAAAATTAACGAATTCAAAGGACCTAATAAGAACTTGATAGCCAATCATCAACATTAATGATAAGCCGATTTGTACATAATTGATGATGTCTTTCAGCTTTTCTCCATCAAAGAATCTTAAAATAGTAATATATAAAATAGCAGTTAAAACAACTATAAAAATATTAATTAAAACTAGTAAGAGCACAGTTAAAATAAAGAATACAAATCCTTGGTTATATAGGCCCACCATAAGGGGGATGGCGGTAAATGCAATAGTTAAATACGTTAAGTAGATGAAAATATGCATAAATTTCGCCGCATTGATCGTTTTAGCAGAGATAGGCTTAGTCGATAGGATACTTCTGTCCCGTACATCCAAAAGTACCGAAGAAAAATCAGAAATCAATGTTGTCATGATGATAAAAATAATCATTGCATAAGCAATACTCATCTGGAAAAGATAGTTTTGACCAAATCCCATAAAAGGAACTAACATAAGTCCCATTAAAATATAAATCCATAAAGATTTGATGTAGCCATTTTTTTGCTCTTTCTTGTTTTTATTTGATGCTTGGTTAAATATTGTCGGTACTTTACGCTCATCCATTGTTAGTTTAATATGGAGGATCTTTCTCATGATCTCGTAATCGATGCCCATTTTCACAAAAACAAATTGAATCTTATCAAGTAGTTGAAGCGTTTTGAAATCTTTCATGATCATACCTCTTGTACAATAGAAACGAATTTCTCACCAATTTCCTGATGATCATGGAAGCCCGTCAATTGGTTGAAAATCCTTTCCAGAGTCCCTTCGGTATTGTCTGCCTGTAGTTGGGCAAATGTCCCATCGGCAGCAATTTTCCCATCATTAAGCAGGATGATGCGACTACTGATTTTTTCGACAACATCCATAATATGAGAGGAATAAAATATTGTTTTTCCTTGGGCAGCCAGTTGAATCAAAATCTCTTTAAAGATCATCACACTATTCGCATCTAATCCATTGATCGGTTCATCTAAAAATAACAAATCGGGATTATGTATAAGGCTAGCGATAATTAATAGCTTTTGCCGCATCCCTTTTGAATAAGAAGATATCCTTGAATGATACGCTTCTCCAACACCAAACAATTCCATTAAGGATTTTGATTTATCCGCAGCGATCTCTAATTCAAGGCCATAAAGCTGGCCGATGAAGGTTAAATACTCATAACCAGTTAAATTATCATAAACATCTGCTATTTCTGGTACATAGCCAATTCTCCGTCTATATTCAATGCTGTCTATTCCAATATTCTCTCCGAAAAGCTTAATTTCGCCACCGTAATCGCCTTCGATCCCTAAAATGATTTTGACAGTGGTACTTTTACCTGCGCCGTTCGGGCCGATGTAACCAATTATTTCCCCTCTTGAGACGTGCAAGTCAATTCCTTTTAATATTTCCTTACTACCATAACTCTTCGTCAAATTCGTAATCGTCAAGATTTCTTCCATGTTGCAGCTCCTTTCTGCTTATCCTACATTAACGTGCAGTAATTTATCTGGTACCGCCTGTAAAGGCACGATCGGTGAAGGATGAAGAAAATCCCCCTCCGATAAAAGTTTCAATTTATCTTATGTTTAGTGTAAATAATTTAGATAAAATATCCATAAATATAATATAACATTTAAAAGTGTAGAAATATCCCTATTGTGAAATAGAATCGATTCATTTCCAGTATTGACTAACTATACCTTATAATAGATAGATATAATATTTTGTTTTTTAACATGTAATAGGTGCAAACGGGAGGCGTAAAATGCTAATCAAATCAAATGAACAATTGCTAGTTGTATTAGATAATTTATTACGTGAACCGCAAAATTTTTGGGATGGATTTTATGATCAAACATTTAAAACAGTACCTTTTTTTGTTAATAAACCTGATGAAAATCTAGTAAGCTACTTTGAAAAAAAGGTGATTCGGCCAAATAGAGTTTTAGAGTTAGGTTGTGGCGCAGGACGAAATGCCATTTACTTAGCAAAGCAAGGTTGTTCAGTCGTTGGTGTTGATATATCGGATCATGCATTGCAATGGGCACAAAAAAGGGTTGATGAAGCAAACGTAAATGTAGATTTCATTTGTGCTAATATTTTTGAACTGAATTTACAAGAAGAGAGCTTTGATTTTATTTATGATTCAGGCTGTTTTCACCACATAGCCCCTCATCGTCGTGTGACGTATATTGAATTGATTCACAAATTATTAAAGCCTAATGGTTACTTCGCTTTATGCTCATTTGAGGAACATGGTGCATATGGTGGTTCTGCTATCTCAGATGAAGAAGTTTATATAAAACGTAGCTTAGAAGGCGGATTAGGGTATACAAAAAATGAACTAAAAGAAATATTTCAATCATTAGAAGAAATTGAAATACGGAAAATGATAGCCGTGTCTGATGAAGATCAATATTTCGGTTTAGAAGGGTTTTTAGTAGGTTTATTTAAAAGGAATTTATGAGAAGGTAAGAGAGGCTAGGTCCTTTCAATTATTCCCGGGAAATAAATACGATTAATTGCTTAAAGAACTGGCTGATAGAAAGGACTTCAAAATGTATTTTTAATCCTCAATTATAATTAGCCTATTATAGGTGCAATTCTTCATTTTGAAGGATTGCATTTTTTCGAGCTAGAAAACCATACCATAAGGAAGGGAAAATCCCTATACTGTGGACCTTTTGAGTGAGTTACAGTTATGTAAAAATAAAGCAAGGGGGTTAAGGAAGTGTTTAATGATTTTAAGCTTATAGGTAATCGTCCGGTTTATATTCAATTAAAAGATTATTTAAAAGAAATGATTATGAAGGGACACTTGCTGGAGCATCAGAAGCTTCCATCTACCCGTGAACTTAGTAAATTATTATCGATCAGTAGAAATACGGTACTGAATGCATATGCAGATTTAGAGCAAGAAGGCATGATCTATGCAGTGAAAGGAAAAGGGAATTTTGTAGGGAAAGTCGAAACGTTGAAAGCTTCATCTATCGAATTTAATTGGAAGGAGAGGTTGAATAATGTTACCTTGTTAGCTGATGAATTAGATTTAATGAAGCAAGATATTCACTGGGAAAAAGGCATGATTTCCTTCAATAGTGTTGCCCCCGAAGAAAAGCTTTTTGATGTTGAAAATTTTAAAAGAGCTTTTCTGACCCGGATGTCCCTTGAAGGAGATATCGTGTTGAATTACGGGTACGCAAAGGGCTATAAACCTTTAATCGAGTACCTTCTTCACTATATGGAAATGAAGGGTGTAGATATTTCCAATAAGGATATTTTAATTACGAATGGCTTTACCGAGGGATTGGATATTTTATTATCTTCCTTAGCAAAAAAATCTGGGCGTGTCATTTGCGAAAATCCAACTCATCATGCTGCATTAAAGCTTTTTCGCTTACATGGATTTGACATCCACGGAATCGACATGAAGGATGACGGTATCGATATTGAACAAGTTGAGAAAAGCTTATTGGAAAAGGAATTTGATTTTGCCTACTTAATCCCGTCCTATCATAATCCGACAGGTATTGTTACATCCTCTGAAAAAAGAGCTGAAATTATTAGGCTTTTTTCACAATATCGAATTCCGATTGTGGAGGATGGCTTTAATGAGGAATTACGTTATTCAGGCTCACATTTAGCACCGTTAATGACCTTTATCGGTGAGGGCAACAATGTTATTTATATCAGTAGCTTTTCTAAAATTCTTTTTCCGGGATTACGTGTTGGGTGGATATTAGCAGATAAGGAACTCATCCACTGTTTGGAAAGTATGAAAAGAGCCCGTACAATTCATACATCGACATTAGATCAGGCAGTACTTTATCAGTATTTACAGGATGGTTATTTTGAAAAATATTTAAAAAAGGCCAAGTTCGTATATAAGAAAAAATATGAACTAGCACGTCAAGCCTGCCATCAATACATTCCTTTTAAAAGAATGACAGGAGATGGTGGACTTCATCTCTTTATTGAGCTGGAAAAAGGAATGAATGCTCGTACACTATTGGAAAAGTGCTATCAAAAAGGAGTCGTCTTTTATCCTGGTGATGTTTTTTACAGCAATGGCGAAGGTAGTAACACCTTTCGATTAGGATTTTCTCGGCTCAAAGAAGAGGATATTGTGCGTGGTATTAAGATTATTGGTGATACCTTGAAAAATGAAATGGGGAGTTGAACATATGAAAGTTGGCGTTATTATGGGGGGCGTTTCCTCAGAAAAGCAGGTCTCTATTATGACAGGGGAAGAAATGATCGCTCATTTAGATAAGAGTAAATATGAAGCGGTAGCTATTAAAGTAAATGACAAGGCAGAGCTTATTGAAAAGGTGAGAAATATCGATATTGCTTTATTAGCACTACATGGCAAGTTTGGAGAGGATGGCACGATTCAAGGTGTACTAGAAACTATGGGCGTTCCATATACAGGTAGTGGTATACTTTCAAGCAGTATTTGTATGGATAAAAATATTTCGAAAAAAATTCTACGTTATGAGGGCATTGAAACACCGGATTGGCTTCATCTTTCGAATATCAATGAGCTTCAGTTCGATGAATTAGACAAAATGGGGTATCCGTTAGTAGTTAAACCTAATTCGGGTGGCTCCAGTGTAGGGGTAAAAATAGTTTATGATAAAAATTCTTTAATCACTTCGGTTGAGGAAGTATTCAAATGGGATGCAGAAATCATTATTGAAAAATATATAAAGGGTGAAGAGATAACATGCTCCATTTTGGACGGGGAGCTATTTCCGATTATTTCAATTCGCCATACAGCGCAGTTCTTTGACTATAAAGCGAAATATGAGGATGCCGCTACGATAGAGGAGGTAGTAGAACTTCCGCCTGCCATACATGAACGTGTTGCTGAAGCCGCAAAAGCTTGCTATAGCGCATTAAAATGCAGTGTTTATGCCAGAATCGATATGATGATCAAGGATGGAATCCCGTATGTCATGGAGGTTAATACATTGCCTGGGATGACAAAAAACAGCTTACTCCCAAAAAGTGCATCCTCGGCAGGAATTACTTATACGCAACTTTTAGATAGGATTATTGAAATTTCCTTGGCTCATCGGATGCTCCCAGGGAAGCGCCCAGCCGGAACGGAAATCGACCCTACGTTATGATGGACTAAAGTATGTTCAATAGAAAAAACACCTCTATGTTGATTTTTAAAGGGATAATCCCTAGTTTCAACAAAAGGTGTTTTTTCAGTTTCTTAATTACGCCTTAGATAATTCAATAAATCCATGTCCAAAAACATCTCTTACATCATGAATAGCAATAAAGGCATCCGCGTCTATTTCTTTGACGATTTTCTTTAGTTTTACAACTTCCTGTTTACTAATGACAATATACAGAATTTCTTTTTGCTCCTTCGTATAATAGCCATGGCCTGATAGGACCGTCACGCCTCGATTCATAAAACCATTCACATGACTGGCAATCTCTTCTGGCTTTTTCGAAATAATCGTAACTGCCTTTTTCGGGTTTACACCTTCAATAACAAACTCCATCACCTTTGTTCCGACATAGAGCATAATGACAGTAAGCATTAATGCTTCTGCTCCGATAATAAAGTAAGATGAAAAAGCAACTATTAAATCAAAAAACAATAAACCGTAACTAATACTCCAGCCTAAATATTTGTTCGTCATTCTAGCTAAGATTGTTGAACCTGCTGTTGTTCCACCAACTCTTATAATTAGGCCTATACCAACTCCAGCAAACACCCCGCCAAAAATAGCATTCACAATAATTTCATTTGAAGAAATCGACCACGATTCTGTTAAATGTAAAAACAGTGAATGAAGGGATACTGCGATAATCGTATAAATAGTCATTTGCCTACTTAAAAATTTATAGCCAACTACTAATAAAGCTGCGTTTAACACAAGGCTCACAATACTTGGCGACCATCCGAACAAATAATAAGCAATGATTGTTACACCTGTTACGCCACCTTCACCTAAATCATTAGGTATAACAAATAAGTTTACAGCAAGTGCAAAAAGCAGCGCTCCGACCGTAATCATTAAAAAATCCATACTGAATTTCTTCATATACACACCACCAAAACAAATTGATTTTTTCCTAAATACATACTATATCAAGTTCTACACATTTTATATACTTTTTGGAATGTTTGTTTATGATAAATCTATAATTGTTAGTATGTCCTTTATTAGAGAAAAAGTCGAATTGAAAAAAATCGTTCATGAAACTGACATCCGCCGGAAGCTATAACTTCTTTCAGCGGATGTTTGGATACCCGCTGAAAGAAGTTAAACATCTATGTGGAATCATACTGAAATCAGCTTATAATATATACTATATCCGAACTTGAAGTTGAAATTATTTAAAAAGTAATCTTTAAAACGGGGATGTGAAATAATTTGGGAAGGAATATATATATAGAACAAATAATAAGGGGTGTTAGAAGCAGTTATGGATCAATCTTTAGCAATTCGTAATATTAAAATGAGTTTGAGAATATTAAATGTATTATTAATAGCTACTATAGTAATCATATCATCGTGTATCTTATTGCTCTTTGGTTTATTAGTTGTAGCTTTAACAGTCTCTGGTGAGAAGTTTAGTAAACTAGTTTTAGATTCTAACATTGACATTTCTTTTAAATTTAATGGAATAACTGTTTTATTAAATAAAGATATAATGAGTAATTTTGTTTATGATAAAAGTGAAACAATCATATTAATTTTACTCTTGATGATCTTTACTTTGATTTTTATGTCAATTTTTATTTTATTATGGAAATTTGTTAAATCAGTAATTGTTGGGGATGTATTTACTCTTAGAAATAGTAAAAGAATAGAGTTAGTGGGATATAGTTTATTAATTTTAAGTTTTTTTAGTAATACGGTTCAAGCATACTTAGTTTCAACGGTATTACATATGTTTTTAAACAATAATGAATTACAAAATATTGAATGGATTCAATCAGTTTCTTTTAGATTTTTTGATATAAATTGGAGCATACTACTATGTAGTTTTATAGTTTGGACAATTGGTAAGATATTTAGATATGGCTCTTTTTTACAAGAAGAGTATGATGCAACAGTATAGGAAGTGAAGAAATTGGCGATTATCGTAAGATTGGATCGTGTATTAGCTGATAGAAAAATGCAATTAAGTGAGCTTGCAGAAGCAGTAGATATATCGATTGTCAATTTATCGAATTTAAAAACGGGGAAGGTAAAGGCAATACGTTTTTCCACGTTAAATGCAATTTGTAAAGTATTGCATTGTCAACCAGGCGATATTTTAGAGTATGCTGAGGATGAGGATACCTTTGAGTAAAAAAATTATATTGTTTTTTTCTAAAATGACTTCAGTATTTTACTGAAGTCATTTTAGATTTTGTAAGTCGTACTAAAGGATGGAAATGCGTAATACGTACATTTCTTGAACAAGTTGCATAGGATATCCCTATAATGTGTGAGGGGATTGAGAAAATGTACTACATTCCTTATTACGGAAACCTGCCTATGTATAACTATGGAGATCAGCTTGTTTATTGGGCACCTCCTTATCAGGTAGGGTATGCGAATAGAGCTGAACCTTCTCGTTTTTCCAATGGTGAAAGTATTGCATTAAAAGATTATGGAGCTCAGCCATTTGTCATCAATCTCGAAAATGCGGCTAAGCAAAACGATACGTATCGTACTGCTCTTTGGACGGGAAAGAACTTACAAATTACTTTAATGAGTATAAATGTTGGTGATAATATCGGTTTGGAAGTACACCCAAATGTGGATCAATTTTTATATATTGAACAGGGTGAGGGATTTGCTCAAATGGGCCCTAGTAAAAACAATCTAAACTATGAAAGAAAGGTCTATGAAAATTATGCCGTAGTAGTGCCTGCTGGAACATGGCATAACGTCACAAATACAGGGAGTATACCACTAAAGCTTTATTCGATATACGCTCCTCCAAACCATCCATTCGGTACAGTACATGTTACTAAAGCAGACGCTGAGGCAACGGAAGCAGGCTACGGTCAGGGCAATCAATAATAGATATTAGATATTTTGAAAGGTTGAAGCATTCCCTCGAAAATACAACCATAACGAAAAAAGACAACTCCTACTTAGAGAAGTTGTCTTTTTTGTCGTCGTTTAAATGAAATATATATAGATAATAAGCCATTCAATGTTAAAAGAGTAACCAGTGTTATGGCCAAAAATGCAATATCAGGAGCAAAATATCTAATAGTGTGCCAAGGTGTTCCTGTACTATAACTTAATAATGGAATGGAGATAATGGCCAAAACTAAAAGTATAAGACCGAGTATACCCAACACGCCTCTTTTGTTCACATTTTTAGCTTTAACTTTTATTAGAAGATAAATAAACATCACAAAAAGTAAACATAAAATAGCAATTGTTATGACTTGAGAAGTAGGTTTATATTTAGGCGCATTAACGGGCTCTTTTCCATTTAAAATGTCGATAATCCCTTGTTTCAAGTATAGAAGTGATTTTTCCTCTAATATATGACTTTTGTTAGTAAGAATCACACCGCCCCAATCGGTTTCTGGTAGATAAAATACTTCTGAGCGTGCGTCAGGATTTGAACCAGAATGCCATATCATTTCTTCTTTAGATTCTGGATATGAGATTCGTACACCAAGGCCATAATATCGATATTGACTAGTTTGAACAAACGGCGATATATAAAGGTTCAACGCATTTTTACTTAAAAAATTGTTATGTTCATGGTGACTAAGAAGTTTAATGTACTGCACCATATCTGATGCACTTGCAGTAATATATCCATATGGTGTCCCACCATTATCATATGTGACTGCGCTTTTTACAGGGTGACCAAGCCATGATTGATAACCAGATAAGTATCCTTTTTCATAGGCCATGCTACTATTAGCGGCTGCATTTTTCATCCCTAATGGAGAAAAAACTTGTTCCTCCATATATTCAGAAAATGTTTGATTGGTCACTTCTTCGATGAGAGCTCCAAGAATAGAAAAGTTAGCATTGCTATACTGATGCTTTTCTCCAGGAGCAGCAGTTAGCTTCACATTCGATAAACTTTTTACATTTTCCTTTATAGCACTCAAATCATTAGATTCGTTGTCCGATATAGATAAGCCAGAATAAGTGCTTATCCCACTTGTTTGTGTAAGTAACTGTTTGATTGTTATTTGAGAAGCGGCTTGTTTATCTTTCAAGGTAAACCATGGCATATACTTTTGAACTGGATCATCTAATTGAATGATGCCTGCATCTACCAATCTCATGATGGCTAAGCCCGTTAGTGATTTACTAATAGAGCCGACTACAAATGGAGTTTCGGCAGTTACCTTTTCTTCGGATTCTCCCGTTACGCCCCACGATTTGGAATAAAAGATATCATTTTTATGAACAATAGCAATAGATGCCCCTGGAATTCGCTGCTCTTCTAAAAAGTTTTCAACATATTTATCTATAGTACTCTTAATGTCTTGTTCCGCGGCTTCTGTGGAAATTTGTGAGACTGGTTGAAATAGATAGAACGGAATTAATAATAAACATACTACAATAGCTTTATATATTGGGATTGTTTTCATTTTTGTTTTCACCTATTTCCTTTAAAATTTTCCCTTTATAATCATGACCTTTAATCCATGAAGTAAATTTACAAAAATATACACTTCTTTATAGTATATGATATTTGTTGTGTATACTATTCGAAAGAACGTTGTCTTTAAAAGCAACATACGGATATTTTCATATGATGACTTTCCTTTTTCACTACTTAATCAAAAACTTTCGGGAGGATTATACAAATTGGACTATAAACTATTCGAAGATGAAATTGAAGATTTAGTGGAATTATTAACTCAAAACAAGTGGATTTATCATACCGACCAAAAATTAAAAGAGGACTCCGTTCGAAAGGCATATGCAGAAGGATACTATTACAGCAATCGCGAAACGCATTGGATAATTGATAATGAAGAAAAGGTTGGGATTATTATCATTCATGACATAAACGATACGATCCCATTATTCGATATCCGTTTAGATATACGTTTTAGAGGAAAAGGATACGGAGTAAAAACACTCCTTTGGTTACAAGATTACCTGTTTGGAGAAAAAGATAAGATTCGTATCGAGGGTTATACGAGAGTTGATAATATGGGAATGAGAAAATGTTTTGCGAAAGCAGGTTTTGTAAAAGAGGGCTATTTAAGAAATGCTTGGGAAAATGCAGATGGTACTGTAACAGATAGTATCGTTTATGGTGCAATCAAAGATGATTGGATTTTAGGTAGCACAACGCCAATTAAAATCGATGACATCCCATTTTGAATACAAATATTGATAAAAGGGTGCTGAGGAATGTATACAGAAAATGATCTATTAAGAGCTTAAAAAAATCCTGGTTCATTCAATCTAGCTCGAAATGGAGTATAGATAATCCTGCAAAAGGACAATGCGGAGTCACTGCATTAGTTGTAAATGATATTCTTGGAGGCAAAATATATAAAACGTGGCTTGATGAAGGCTGGCATTTTTATAATATTCTCAATGGGGAAAGAAAGGATTTTACACAAGAATAATTTTCGTACAACCTCGAATATCAGGATGTTCAATCAAACAGGGAAGAGGCTTTTCAAGATACGAATGATATTCAATATAGCTATCTAAAGTAACTAATTTATGAGAATTTAAGAAAAAGCTAGGGAGTGAAAGTGTTATTCCGATTGAAAATCCACCTTTGTTTATTTTTAAATTTAAAAGCTACTCACTGAAAGTTGGGGATGGTATATATGATGTAAAATAAGTTGATTGGAGTGGAGACTGGGCGACTCCTTAGGGATCAGCGTCACAGATGAGACCCTGGAGCGAGCAACGCGAGTGAAGCGGCTCATCGGACGCCCCCAGGAAAGCGCCCAGTCGGAACGGAAATCAACCACCCGTTATAGTGATGAGCCATATTAATTAAAAAGCTAAGCAGAGATGTTGTAACCCTATAACATCTCTGCTTTTTTTAAAAACATTAAACAAACTTGTTGACGTAAATAAAACCATCGTGATATTATTATCTCGAATTCAAGATAACTAAATTCAAGATAAACGAATTCGAACCTTTTAAGTCGTGTAGAAAGCTTAACTTTTTGCATAAGAAGGAGGTAATCATAATGGGTTTTTTAAATAAATTATTTGCTTCAAAAAAAGAGGAGGAAAAAACAATGGCAGAATTAAATATCGGGATTATTATCGGATCAACACGTGAAGGTCGTGTAAGTCCACAAGTAGCACAATGGGTAAAAGAAATCGCAGATCAACGAGGCGATGCTAATTATACAATTATTGATATTGCAGATTACAAATTACCTTTACTAGGTGAACCAGGGCAAGACGCTTCAGGCGCTCAAGCTTGGTCAGAAATTGTTGCAAAACAAGATGGATTTGTATTTATCGTACAAGAGTACAATCACTCTATTACAGGTGCTCTAAAAAATGCACTAGATTATTTACGTGAAGAATGGAATAACAAAGCTGCAGGTATTGTATCGTATGGTTCTGTAGGTGGTGCACGAGCAGCTGAACATTTACGTGGTATTATGGGTGAGCTTTTAATTGCAGATGTCCGTGTACATCCAGCATTGTCACTATTCACAGATTTTGAAAATGGTACTGATTTTAAACCAAAAGCGATGCAAACAGATTCTGTTAACCAAATGTTAGACCAATTAATTCCTTGGTCAAAAGCTTTATATACAATTCGTTAATCTTGTTTAACTTATTTCAGCGGGTGTCCAAACACCTGTTGAAATAAAGGAACTCAGTCTAAGAACGCCACGTCCTGTGGCAACGACTGAGTGACCAACTTCGTGCTACTGCCGCTGCGTTAGCACTACGCTTTCGCGCAAAAAACATCTGTTGGCCCAAAGCCTCCGGCGGATGTCACGGAATCGGAAAGGAGTTCACATAGGATGTTAGCCTAAAATCATCGCCTCCATGCGATAACGGCTAACTGACCTGCATCACGCAGGCCTAAGCAAAAACCCGATTCCGGACGCAATTATGCCGAGGCATAATTGATAGATTGAGGTAGAACGTTATTGGATAAAGTATAGGTGAGAAATACATTTATCATGAAAGGGCTTGTTAACATGAAAAAACATACTGCGGGTATTCACCATATCACAGCCATTGTAGGGCATCCACAAGAAAATATTGATTTTTATGCTGGTGTATTAGGCTTGCGATTAGTTAAACAGACGGTAAACTTCGATGACCCAGGCACTTATCATCTCTACTTTGGCAACAAAGGTGGTAAACCTGGTACAATTATTACATTCTTTCCATGGGCAAATGCTTATAAAGGACGTATTGGTGATGGTCAAGTTGGCGTAACTACTTATGTTGTACCAGAAGGAGCACTACCTTTTTGGATTAATCGTCTTGCAAAATTCACTATTCCATTCCAAAAAGCTGAACGCTTTGGTGAACAAGTAGTACAATTTGATGATCCACACGGACTTCATATTGAACTAGTTGCACGTGCAGAAGGCGAATTGAATGAATGGACATTTGGTGAAGTAACTCCTGAGGTTGCGATTAAAGGATTTGGTGGTGCAACACTTTATTCAAGTCATCCTGAAGAAACAGCAAAAGTCTTAATTGAAGTCATGGGGCTTGAGAAAGTAGCAACGGAAGGCGATTATACTCGTTACAAATCCAGCGCAGATATTGGCAATACAGTAGATTTAAAAGTTGTTTCTGGTATGCGCGGTCAAATGGGCGTTGGAACAGTTCATCATATTGCTTGGAGAGCCCAGGATAATGTGGATCACCTAGAATGGCAAGAGTATGTAATGAATCATGGACAACATGTAACCGAAGTGAAAGATCGTAATTATTTTAATGCGATTTATTTCCGTGAACCCGGTGAGATTTTATTTGAAATTGCGACAGATCCACCTGGATTCGCTCATGATGAGACACCTGAGACAATGGGTAGCCAACTAATGTTACCATCTCAATACGAACAGCATCGTGAACAATTGGAAAGAACATTAATTCCAATCAAAGTGCGTGCGCTTGATTAAAGGAGATGTGACGTTTGATTTCAATTGATCCTAAGAAAAATACAGAACGCGAGAATTATAAGTTATTGATTGGCAGTATTATTCCGAGACCTATTGCCTTTGTTACGACGAAGTCAGAGCAAGGGGTCATCAATGGCGCACCTTTTAGTTTTTTTAACATCGTGTCTTCCAATCCGCCGATGATTTCTCTAGCCGTTCAAAGACCAAATGGGCGCTTAAAAGATACCGCTCGCCATATTCATCATCAGCAGCAATTTGTTGTGCATATTGTAGATGAGGATAATGTTAAGCAGGTGAATGAAACAGCCGCTTCCTTACCTGTAACTGAAAGTGAAATTGATCGAGCACAATTTACATTAATCGATAGCCAACTGATATCTGTACCAGGTATTCAAGAGGCGAAGGTTCGAATGGAATGCCGTTTAGTACAGACGATTCCTTTAATGAATGGTGACGAACAGACAGGTGATTTGTTTATTGGTGAAGTCGTACAATATCATATAGATGAGACCATTTATAATGAAGGGCGAATTGATCCAAGAAAACTAAAAGCAGTTAGCAGATTAGCTGGCTCAAATTACGCAAAAATTGGTGATATATTTGAGTTAGAACGTCCTCAATAAAAAAATGCGAAAATGTTGATATAACAGCATTTTCGCATTTTTACTTTATTCTAAAATTCTTGCTATATTCACTAAATCTTCTTTAGTTAATAGGATATCGGTTGCTTTCACATTGGTAGCCACTTGGTTTTTATGTTTACCACCTGGGATAACTGCATCAATGCCATCTTGAGCTAATAACCAAGCAAGCGCTAGATTTGGTAATGTCGTTTGCTTTTCAGCTGCAATTTCCTTTAATGTATCTACTTTTACTAATGTTTGTTCAAATAATTCGCCTTGGAATAAAGGATCCGAAATTCGCCAGTCTCCAGTACTTAACTTAAAGTCTTTTGTATATTTTCCACCAAGAAGGCCATATGCAAGTGGACCGTATGGAATAAATGAAATATCATTTTTTACACAGTATGGCAATAAATCTTGTTCTGCTGAACGATTTAACATATTGTAAGGAGATTGTAACACTGAAATATCATTGTGCACATTAGCTTCTATAAGCTGATCTAATGTTACGTTTGAAATGCCTATTGCTCCGAGTTTTCCTTCTTCTTTTAAGCGTGATAATTCCCCAATCGACTCCGCAAGAGGGGTCTCATTATCTGGGAAGTGTAAATAGTAGAGGTCTACATAATCCATTTGTAGTCGGTTCAAGCTATTTTCAAGTGCACTTCGTAAATATTGCGGATGATTATTTGTTTTTACTGAACCATCCTCAAACCAATGTCTACCTCCCTTTGTCGCTAAAACGAAATCTTCCCCTGAGTGTTTTTTTAATACTTCGCCAACAAGTTCTTCTGAACGCCCTTTTCCATATATATCTGCTGTATCAAAAAAGGTTATCCCTAGGTCAAGTGCAGCTGTGACTAGCTCCTTCCCGTCTTGTTCATTCAAGTTTTCATATAAGTTATGGCCACCTACAGCATTCGTCCCAAGACCAATTTCGGAAATTTTGATATTTGTTTTTTTAAATGTATGAAATTTCATATTCCTACCTCCTCGTTGTTCTGTAATCAGAATAGAGTAAAAAAAATATTTTACAAACATACACCGTTAGAGTTTCATATATAGAAACAAATGCTTTTTAATTGCAAATAATGAACGAATGAAAAATTGCCTAAGGTCTTAACATTATGCTAAAAGATAATGAATTTCCTCCGTTAATTGCTGGCTTGTCTCTTCTAATTTTTTTACAAATGACCGTATGGCAGTTTTCTTAATTTGATTCGTCGAACCGTGCAAAGCAATTGCCCCGATGACTTCTTCATTCACATAAAGCGGAACGGCAATACAACATTTACCTTCATTCGTTTCTTCATTATCAACAGCATATCCTTGTGCTTTAATGACCTGTAAATGAGGAATCAATAGACCATAATCATAGAAGGTTTTTGTTGTAAATGTGTTAAGTTCAATACTATTTAATAGTTCACGTTGTTTTTTAGGTGACAGGTGAGCTAATACTACTTTTCCGAGTGCGCTTGAATGCATAGGTGTCCGAGTATCGATTGAATGATAAGCAGGCTGTTCAAAAGGCTCCCTAATCACATTTTTTATCACCATCTCACAATCTTCCAAAATACCAATATAAGTAGTTATTTCTTCTTGGCGGGCTAATTGATATAGCGCCACGAGAGACGTCCACTGGATATCTTTGTGCCAATATAAATGCTCATCCCTAAAGATATGCGGATTTAATTGATAATACTTATTATATTTAATAACATAATTCATTTTTTCTAGCGTATAAAGCATGCGAAAAACGGACGTCTTATTCATTGATAATTCTTCCATAATTTCAGTTAATGTAAGAGAATGCCTTTGACGTAATATATCTAAAATCAAAAGGCCTTTTTTTAATGTTGATACTTCATAGGAATCCATTTTGTCCTCTCCTAACTTCTATATAGTTTGTACAATATCATCTTTAATATTGTGTTACTAGATTGGGGAATGATTGCAGTTACCTTAATCCTCCTTTAGATATACTTTCTAGAGGAGAATTTTTATGCCCGCGTTTTTTATTTTATTGAAACGATTTACATATTTACAACATCTAACATATAGAAACAAGAAAGGATGGTGAAAAAATTGCAAGTGAAGTCATTATTGTCAGATGCGAAAAAAGGGAATAATCAAGCGTTCATAGAGCTATTACAGGAAGAAAAAGTAAAACTATATAAGATGGCCTATATTTATATGAAAAATGAAAATGATGCATTAGATGTGGTGCAGGAGACAATAGCAAGGGCGTATGCCAATATCCATACAGTGAAAGAGGAGCAGTATTTTGCCACGTGGCTGATGAGAATTTTGATAAATACAGCATTAGAAATGCTACGTAAAAATCAAAAGATTGTTCCGCTTCTTGAACAACAGGCGGAGCAAGAGCAAATTTCAACTAACGATGAAAAGCTAGATTTATTACAAGCCATTGAACAGTTAGAGGAAAAATATAAAACCGTTATTTTATTGAGATACTATCGAGATTTGCAAATAAAAGAAATTGCAGATTTATTAGGTTGTCCAGAGGGGACAGTCAAAACGAATGTGCATAGAGGTATTCAGCAGTTAAAAAAATATCTAAACAAGGAGGGAGAGCTTTATGGAGAACAATATTAAAGAAGTCATAAATAACATTGACGTACCATTAGAAAAACTTGATCAAGCTATTGAAAAAGGAATGCGCTCTGAAACGAAAAAAAGCAAAAAAGGTTGGAAAACTGTAATTGTTTCTAGTGTAGCAAGTGTAGCATTGATTTTGGGTTCTGGTTTTATTTCCCCTAAAATGGCAAATGTCCTTGCTGATGTTCCACTTATTGGTTTTATGTATAATATTGCAGAACATGATAAAGGCCTGCAAACGGCGCTTTCTGACGATAATAAGGTGAAATTAAATAAAACAGTAACTAGTAACGGCATAGCCATTACAGTAGAGGAGATGGTATATGATGGTACACGTTTGAATGTGATTTTTTCAATGCCCGAGTATGAGGACATCCCACCGGTCGTTCTGTCTGTTAATGGAAGAGAACTTAATACGACTGAAAGTTTACGAGATTTAGAAGGTCAAGATGGATTTCTTGGTTTATGGGAATTTGCTATCGACGAAGAATTACCGGATGAATTTGATTTAACGATAAAAATTTCACAAGTAGGAACAACAGAAGGAGAATGGGTATTCTCTACACCTATCAAAAAAGTAAAAAATGATAGTCATAAATTAGTAGTTGGTCAATCAGGGAAAGTTAATGACATCCCATTTGATATAGAAAGTGTGGAGGTTTCAACAACATCGACAAAAATAAAGGTGAAATTTGCGGCTACTATGGATAAATTGTTCTCCGAAAAGGCCGGGGTAGAGGCTACTATAATGGACCAAAACGGAACCCCACTGACAGTGTTGCATCAATCAGGAAGTGGTGATGACAAAAGCACAACTTATATGTACTTAGTAGAGCCTTTAAATAAAAATATTACTGAAATAAAGATTGCTTACTATTTCCGCCCGTTTGGCGCTGAAATTAAAGATGTAATTGTTCCACTTGCTGATACATTACCGCAACGAATCTCACAAGGTGAGATGGGGGATTTGGTTATCACAGATGTGACAAATCAGGGGCAGGAAGCTACGCTGTCTTTCTATGTCGATAGTGATTTTCCTTATAATGAGAATCTAATACCTATTGATGTTAAGTCGGAATCGGGTGAAAGCCTAATCACAGAGTATGCTCATGCAAAAGGACCAAATAAATTTCAAGTTTCTTATCAGACGAATGCTGGGAAACCAATTATTCATATTTTAGAAACACCATATATGGAAGTGGAATCATCAGCTATCGTCACAATTCCAGTAAAATAGTATGATAAAAGTTTTATATAAAAGAATGCGTCGATTAACTCGTTCTCTAGTAACAGATAAATTGCTATAATAATCTAATTGTTGACTCGATTAGAAAAAATAGCTAATATACTGATTATTAGTAAAAATGCATAAATTAGCTTTTTATTGGAAATGGAGTGGTTATTATGGCGAATTTTTTACGAACAAAGTCCATTGAGCAAGCCAATAAAATAACTGAAGTCGAACGTTTTAAGCTAAAGCGTGAACTAGGGTCGTTACAGTTATTGCTGTATGTACTAGGGGCTACAATAGGGGCTGGGATTTTTGTACTGCCAGGAACTACAGCTGCTCTACATGCAGGTCCTGGTGTCGTTGTTTCGTTCTTAATTGGGGGTCTTGTTACAATTGCAGTTGGATTAGCCTATGTCGAATTTGCAGCGATGGCACCTGTCGCCGGGAGCGCTTACACCTATTCTTATATTGCGTTAGGTGAAATTATTGCTTGGATAATCGGTTGGGATTTATTATTGGAATTTATCGTTATTTCTAGTACAGTCGCAGTTGGCTGGAGTGGCTACGTCAATTCGTTTTTACAATCTGTAGGCATTCACTTACCAGGAGTTTTAACAAAGGACATTGCTCATGGGGGGGTTGTGAATCTACCTGCTGTGGTTGGTTGGCTTATTGTAGCTTGGATTGCACTGAGCGGAATTAAAAATGTTGGTCGATCAAATATGCTATTTACAATTGCAAAAGTTGGCGCGATCATCTTATTCCTTGCTATTGGGGCTTTTCACGTTAACCCTGTAAACTGGACACCATTTACACCGTTTGGCTGGTCTGGTGTAATGGCGGGAGCGGCATTAGTGTTCTTTGCTTTTACTGGATTTGATGGTGTAACAACTGTTCTGGAAGAAGTAAAAAATCCACAAAAAACTATACCAAAAGCTTTAATTGGTGGTCTAAGTGTACTAACGCTTATTTATGCACTTGTTGCCCTAGTATTGACAGGTATTGTCCCATTCCCGGATTTGGATGTTCCAAATCCTACAGTGTATGCACTGCAAACAGTTGGTATTCAATGGGGAGGTGCTATCATCGCCGTAGCAGTTATTTTTGGACTGCTTGCTACGATGATTGCAAATACAACTAGTGCGACGCGTGTGCTGTTTGCGATGAGCCGTGATGGGCTTCTACCAGAACGTATTGCACAAACAAATAAAAAAACAGGAGTACCTGTATTATCAACTTTAATCGTTGTTGTAACGGGTATTCTCTTATCGGGATTTTTATCAATCGGAGAATTAGCTGAATTTGCTAACATCGGCGGTTTAACTGCTTTTGCTTTAACGACAGTTAGTGTCGTTGTTCTTCGTTATACACGACCAGATCAGCCACGCGTATTCAAAGTACCTGCGATATGGCTTGTAGCAACTGTAGGTGTTGGAGGATGTCTTGTATTAATTTTTAGTCTGCCGTTATTTACTATACTGCGCTTTTTGATTTGGTTAGCGATAGGTTTAGTTATATACATAGTCTATGGATACAAGCACGCTAAAATAGGCTCTGAAAATGAAAATCTATAAATGAGATAAACACCTCTTTAGCCCTAAAGAGGTGTTTTTGTTAAATTAATACAGATCTAGACGCACATTCTTGTTAATCTCAACATATGATAAGTTTAAATTTCCTTACATGCCCAGTCATCAATTTTACACATGGAAGGTGATCGCCAAGAAAGTCGTTTATTATTTGCTTTCTTTGTGCCGTATTAATTTCCCCAACCAAATAAATTAAATCTTGAAGTTCCGTATGTGCACTCTCAAGATTCTTCCGGATATTTTCAACGTTAACTTCATGTGAGCTAATGGCTCTTCAGGTACAGTCCCGTCTTTCTCCATTTGCTTTGTCCAGATGCTCTTTGGTCCCGCTTCTTCAATTTTATGTACATAAGGAGCAACTGCTTATGAATGTACTTCGGGGTTCTTGGAACTTCACATATTCCATCTTTTCTATTATTTTAGTTTAAAATTTTGATAAGAATATCATACTGAAACTAAGGAACAATACTAAAATCTGTTCTTGATTAAAATAGTATTTTGGGAATGAAAACAAATAGTATGTAGGGAGCTCAAAGCCCGTGAAAAGCGTCCCTTCGGAAGTCATGTAAATATTTTGATGAAGAGCCGAAACAAAAGAAAAAATTATAATTTTAATACCATTATAAAAGAACTTACATTGGCTATGATAGTGTTCGAAGGGTTATAATAGAATAATAGAATTAAGGCTTATAACGCTGATACAGCTTTCAATAAAGTGCAAAAGTATTGTCATTAATTTCTAATTTGATAAGACATACAATTCTTTGCGCTCCTTGGATTTATTTATTTCTTATAAGACTTATAAAGTAGCATTCATTTTAAGTCTTTTTCTAAGCGATGATGGGAATAATAGTCCAATGAAGGGAGGCATTTACATAAGAATGATACGTCATGTTTTACATCAATTTATTAATTGCTTATGTTCATTTGATAGTGAAACCCAGGCAGTAAAGGCAGCGAAGCCGTTTTGTAGAAGGAGTGAATACATGAGTAATTTCTTTCGTAGTAATGGATTTAAACGTTTTATAATTCTAGTCGGGATCGCTATTGCACTATATTTGATGCGAAGTATGATCAATCTTATTCTTCTCACGTTCATTATTACGTACTTAATGAATCAACTTACCACGAAGACAACAAAAGAGATTAGAAAGTACGTAAAGTTGAGTGAGAAAGCTGTGACAGTTACCCTTTATCTTTTACTTGTTGCAGGTATTGTTGCAATTATCTACAAGTATTTGCCTATCGTAACCCAACAAATTACACAGCTCTTTGATCTTATTGCCAGCTTTAGTCTCAACCCAAATGATAACGAGATTGCAAGGTATTTAGCTCCAACCTTTGATAAGATTGAACTGGGTAAATATTTAGAGCAGGGTGTAGACCTCACGCTAAAAAATCTTACAAATATCGGTAAAATTATTTTGCATATATTCATTGCACTGATTTTGAGCTTGTTTATTTTACTTGAGAAGAAACGTATTACGGAATTTACAGCAAAATTTAAAGATAGCAAAATGAGCCATCTCTATGATGAATTACATTATTTCTCAAAGATATTCATTCGTTCTTTCGGTAAAGTTATTGAGGCGCAGTTCATTATTGCCTCTATCAACTGTGTTTTATCTGTTATTGCTTTATACATTATGGGCTTCCCGCATTTAATTGCACTGGGGATTATGCTCTTTATACTGGGATTGGTGCCAGTTGCAGGGGTCATCATGTCCTTGATTCCTCTAACTATAATTGCATACAGTATCGGTGGTCCAATGTACATTGTCTATATCTTGGTTATTGTTATGGTACTACATGCTGTGGAGGCATACTTCTTAAATCCAAAGCTGATGTCTGCCAAGACAAATCTTCCAATTTTCTATACATTCATCGTCATTCTCTTCTCAGAGCATTTTCTTGGTGTATGGGGATTAATTATTGGTATTCCATTATTCATGTTCCTTCTCGATATTCTCGGAGTGACGTCCTCAGAGGATGAACTGCAACAGGCAATGGAAATACAAGAGGATAAATAAATTGTTCAAAAAGGAATCAAGTGTGTATGATTCCTTTTTGTTTTTGTTTGGCCTTAGGTTTAATAATAAATTCAAAAGGGACCTATTTATTTCAAGGTCCCTTTTGAATGACTATTTTATTTTAAGCTATTTGCTTCTAAGAAAATCGTATGTGGCTTTTTCTTCATAAATATAAAAATTAACAATGCGGTAATGCTCTCTGCGACGGGGAATGTCCACCAAATAGCTTGTGGGCCAAGGAATTTAGGCAATAGTACGAGAGCAGGGATAAATAATATAATACTGCGAAGTAACATAATAGTTGTTGCAAGACGTATTCTTTCAATGGATTGGAAGAATTCCGCAAATACCATGTTCACTCCAAGGAATACATACCCAATGGCAAAGTGTACAAAGCCTTGTGTTGCCATATTGCGAATTTTAAACGTACTATCACCGAACAATGCTATTAGCTGAGAAGGGAATAACGTAGCAATTATGACAGTAATTAAACCCATAATAAATGCAGTGGCAATACCGATTTTCAATAACACTGTTAAGCGCTTTATTAATCTCGCACCGTGGTGATAACTAACTAGGGGCTGTAGGGCCATACCGATCCCAAGGAATACTGTTAATAGTACGGTATGAATATAGTTAACCATCGCGTAGGCGGTCACTCCATCTGAGCCCAAATAGTGTAAAAATGTTACATTATATAAAATAACCATCACAGCAACGGAGGCTTCAACGATAAAGCTTGGTAGCCCAATAGCAAATATTTTCTTTAAATCATATAGGCTGAAAAATTTACGCACAAACTTTAATTCGGATTGCTTTCGGAAGAAATGTAGGCAAAGCACCGACATACCGATTATTGTGGAGAGTGCTGTAGCTAGGGCACAGCCAGTTACGCCGTAATGGAGCACGAAAATAAAGATGTAGTTTAAAATAATGTTTAACACAGATGTAGTGATTAAGCCCAGCATCGCAAGCTTTGGATTGCCATCATTTCGAATAAAAATGCTTAGTAAGTTTTCGATTGTATAGAACACACCGAAAATCAAAATAATAAGTAGGTACTCTTGAACATAAGGAAAGGTAGCATCACTTGCCCCAAATATATAGGAGATTTCCTTTAAATTTAATAAAAGTATTAGAACCAGTGTCATAACGACAACGATCATGGTTGTAAATGCTAATGTAAAGAGCTGGTGCGCTCGTTTTTTATTGCCCTCACCGAGAGAAATTGAAAATAATGTTGCCCCACCCATACCAATCCAAAGGGAAATAGATAGTAAAATCGAGAAAATCGGTACGGCGATATTTATTCCTGCTAAAGCGGTTGGTCCAACTCCGTGACTAACGAAAATACCATCTACTAAAATATTGACGGACATCAGCAACATACCAATCATAGCCGGAAATAAGTATGATAAAAACAAGGGCTTTAGTGGTTTTGTTTCAATTGGATTAATGGTGGTCATGAGCATGTACCTCCTTTACCATCACCTTTTCGCCTTTGTCATCTAGCTCACCGTTAAAGACGAATCCAAATTTCTTATATAGCTCAATAGCTACTATATTGTTGTCATAAACACTTAGATATATATTTTGACAGCTGTATTTAGCTACTAAATAATTAATAAGCTGCTGTAAAAAGTATTTTCCTAATCCTTTGTGCTGATAACGCTCATCAATGAAATAGCGATCTAACCAAACACGTTGTGTATTGTCCTTATGCGGGAACACACCATACATAGCGAAGCCGACTACAATATCTGCCCTATACAATCCAACAGGAATAAAGCGTCTATCTGTTTCTGCCTCCGCTAAGCATTGTTTTGTACTTTCAATAAAATTCTGCTGATTATCTGCAATACGTAATGCCAATATTTCTTCTTTGTTTAAAGCTGTAATGTCACGAATTTCCGTGAACATAATGTCAAAACCTTTCTATTTTTAATTTCTTTCAGCGGATGTCACGGAAATCGGAAAGGAGTAGGAGTTCTAAAAGGATGTTAGCCTAAAATCATCGCATCCATACGATATGGCCTAAGCACAAAGCTGATTCCGGACGCAATTATGCCGAGGCATAATTGCTTGTGAATAGCTACAATTTAATGTATATAGTAACTATATAGTCAAGGAGGGAAACTTAAAAATGTTTAATAAAAATGTAAAATATTTTACAACTGGTGAGTTCGCTAAAATTTGTAAGGTTAATAAACAAACGCTAATTTACTACGATCAAATCGGTTTATTATCACCAATTATGAAGGATAGTAAAGACTACCGTTATTATTCCATTGCACAATATGAATTTTTCAGTGTAATAGAGCTATTAAAGGAAGTTGGTATGTCTTTAAAGGATATTCAAAAATATATGGCAGAAAAATCTCCTGAAAATTTTTTAGACTTAATGTATCAGCAAAAGAAAATTGTAGCGAAAAAACGTCGAGAACTAGAGATGATTGAAAGCATTATTGATGTAAAAATTGATTTAACAAAAGAAGCCTTACATCTTGATTTTGATAGCATTACGATTGAACATCTGCCAGAGGCAATGTTGTATTTAAGTAAAAATATCGAGAATTCGACGGAAGAGCAGTTTACGAAGGCTGTTTCAGACTTTATAGATGAATTAGATCGCTCTCAATTAGACACAGGTTATCCCATTGGAGGAATTACAAGAAGAGAGCAAGTATTAGCCGGAAACTATGATAATTATAGTTATTTGTATATAGAGCAGCCACACCCACGAGAAGGTCATCCATATTTCGAGGCGATAGAAGGAGATTTTATTGTTGGATACCATGTAGGAGATTCTACTACACTTGGTGAAACTTACGAGCGATTATTTAAGGTTATGCAGGTGAACGGTTTTGAACTAGGGGAGTACGTATATGAGGAATATATTTATGACGCCGTTATTAAAAATCGTGAAGAGGATTATGTAACGAAAATTATGATAGAAATTAAAAAAGGTTGTTGATAAGTTAACTTATCAACAACCCTGCTACCCAATATGCTTTAGTGCAACGTTAAGTTTATTTCAGGATGTTCCTTCTGAATTTCTTCTAATTTATTGTCATTGATTCCTTTTAAATTTTTATTAAAAAAGCCTAGTGACAATTCATTAATCAGCTTAAAAATAGCATTCACATCTGCACCAGATTCATTAATAATTGGTGAAACTGCTGCTAAATCTGTAAAACTACCATGATTTGTTTTAGGAATAATAGCTGTGTAAACACCAGGCTTTTCAATCGTTTTGTTTCTTAAATAGGATTCTACAAACAATTCATCTCGATTACCTGGTTGTTGGCTATATGCTTCTTTCATAAAATTAATGGATGCCCCCGCATTCAACAGCATAAACGGCTTTTCTGGACCATTTGTTGGCATAGCGTCACCATATAAACCACCATCCATATCAATTGCCGCTTTAATGCGATCATCTTTTACAAGCATTTGTGCAGAAGTCGCACCACCAAAAGAGTGGCCTAGCATACCAATATTGTCATCATCAATTAACGCTGCAATTGCTTTAAAATTCTTATCAAAATCACCTTTAATGACCTCATCTAAAACAAATGATGTATCTTGTTCCCAAAGCTTGATACGATCACTCAGGAAGGTAATTGTATTGTCAATCGGTGTAAAATCCACACGATCTCCATCTGGGAATACAGTTGTTGTCGCGTCACCTGTAAAGTTAAGAGCGACCACTACATAGCCATGGCTTGCTAGCTCCTCTAGTTGGAAGGTGTTTTGGCGACTATATAAACTCATTCCATGGGCAAATAATAGAAGCGGGAATTTTTCTTTTGACTTAATCGGCGTCGCATCTTCATAAGAATGGGTTTCCGTCAATCCTAAATGTGTTGTAGCGATATACGGAAAACCTTGTGTGGTTGCTAATTGTTGTGTTAAGGCCTCTATCTGTTCAAAGTAAGGAGAGGGCTGTCCAGTCCCTTTTTCAGCAGGATAATAAACTTGTATCATTAATTCTCGATTTACCTGATGATTAGGTACGACAAATTCTTTACGATTCTTATCGATGAGGTGAAATGCCTGGGTTCCTACCGAATATTCTCCTGTAGGTTCAGGAAAAGATATGATTGGAAAAAGCTTTGGTAAGGTGAACATTCCAAATGCTGCTGCAGCAATACCTACAAGTTTTAAAATTTTCATACTAAACTTTTTTGAAACAATTGTGCTTTTAGGCTTTACAAAAACCTGCAGTGTCAATAGTAATGAAACAATATAAGCAGGGATCATACGCCAGTTAGCACCAATTGAAATAATTGTAGCTAATAATAATATATAGTTGACAACTAACATAAATATATTAATTTTAGTTTTCCCACGCTGTCTAAATGTCAGTAAAATGCTTGATAATAATAAAACAATCGTAAATATAACTTCTAAGGTTTTCATAGTATATCTCCTTTAACATACATACGAATGTATGTAATTGCTCAGTAAAGTAAAATTGCAAGTGATCTATACATACATACAAATGTATGTAAGAGACTAAAATAATAAACTACATAAAGTAGTCTACTATTCGTGAACTTTATCAAATAAAGCTAAAAATACGCCCTTCAATTCATTATTTACAAGTGGCATTCCAATCCCTTCGAACAGTAAACTAATATGTTCGATTTTTTGAATAAACTCAGTTCGGCTTACACGAAATATTTCTGGATTCATCCAAATATCAAAAAGCATTGTAAAGGTTTCAGCTGCTTGCTTCGGAAAAGCAATTTGTAGCGAGCCGTCTTGATTGCCTTCTTCAATAATTTTTTGAATGCCTGGCGCAACAACCTGTATTCCTTCTGTGATGCGACTATAAACAAACTCAGCAGAATTCATTTTTAAAGGGATCGTGGATAGGTTTTCTTCTTTGACACTTTGAGAAATTGAAAAAGAAATTCCTTGCCTTAAACGTTCTAAAGCATTTAAGTTTTCTAAATCAGATATTTCATTAAAATAATTATTTGCCATCAGCATTTCTTTTGTAATGGCATCAATAACATCAGCACGTGTTTTAAAATGATGATAGAAAGCTCCTCGAGTGATATCGCCCACATCATCTACAATCTCTTGAATTGTTACATTGTCCCAACCATTTACAGTGAATAATTTAACAGCTGATTCAATAATTCTTTTTCTCGTAACTTCTGGATATTTATTTCTGGCCATAAGATATCTCCTTATAGATACATTCGAATGTATTTATACAATAGAGGGAGCCGTCTTAATTGTCAACAACATACTATTTCGCTCAAAACAATTAGAAAAGAACTAGTAAAGGTAAGTAATTTTGCATGTATGTTGGGCTTTAATGGAAGTAAAATCCTAGTGTTTTAAAGCGAATTAAAATCTAGTCCTAATAAGTAAATGATTTCCTGACGATACAATAGTGAAGAAAAAATGAAGGAATCTTTAGTTTCAGTAAAATGGAGAGGTGAAAAAATGGATCCAAAAAAGGTAACGCTTTATCCGAAAGCAAATGATGTATTTGTAGATGTACGTTTAGCTTGTTATTTTAGACCATTGCTGTCTTTTACTGATGTAGTTGAAGGAACTGAATATGTCCTTCACCTTTTAGGAACTGATGGATTATTTTGCGAGGAAGAGTATCTAAATGCAGAGAATAACTTTTGGGGATTTCGTTACATAGACGGAAAATACGATTTTCTTGGAGATCTTCGTGTGTTTGGGGATGGGAATATGCCGGACGTATATGCTTTTCTGCAAACTGATTTTGCAAAAAACAAAAATTACTACCTGGAAAATAAAATAACTGTCAATAAATACAAAATGGGAATCCAAGATGGTTTGAATCAATTAGCTAAAAATTTCGATGTGGATTATTATGCTGAAGCATTTTATAGCTATGAATTTACTAAATATCATTATGAATGCACCGGAGAATTTAGGCATATTACAGAGCTAACAGAAAGCTGGGGCCACGATGATACTGAGGTGTTAATTAGTAAAGAAGAAGCGCAAGAGATGAGCGAGGAGTTTTTCATGAATCTAAAATGGAACGTCACGCATGACTATGGTATTGATGAGAGCTTGATTCGTGGGGCAACTGAGCGTTACCGCTTTATGTCGATCATTGGTGGTGGAACAGTATTTATACTGCTAAAACCCAAAGAGCAGACGGTATATTTATTAGAGTACTTTTCTTAACATGGAGGAATAGTCATGCAAACATGGGCTGAACGATGGACGCAATTATTAAAACAGCTTGAACAGCAAGGGGCCTTGGTGCATCCGCTTGAGATAAAGCCAGTAGCTACAGAGAACGAGCTACTAATAGTAGAGGAGCGACTTGGCGTTCGTATTCCTTTTGAGTTCCGTAATTTATTATTACTTTGTTCGCGACAAGTGGGAATGTATTGGTCTTTGCCAGACGAGGCCTTACTTCCTATTGAACTGGAGGATACGCCATCAGGTGATTTTGGTTGGAGCTTGGAAGAGCTTGAATTTCCTGATTTCGGTGGCGACGATGAAAATCTAGATGAACAATTATATTTACAGTTTTATACGGCTGGCAACGGTGATGCACTTCTTATTAGGATTGAGGATGGTTCCGTTTGGTATTGGAGTCATGAAGAAGATGAGTTCGACCTACTAGCCAAGCGCTTTACTATCTATGTAGAGCGAGCTACAGCTTTAGGTTGTATAGGTGCAGATTGTGGTCAGCATCGACAGTTTTGTGGTGAGGATGGACTGGATTTGAGCCTGGCTAGCTCAGAAATATGGCTGAAATGGCTTGAACAGTATTTCACACTAACTCTGAACCAAGCAATGTCTAACTTGGAATCCTTATTAATATATGTATCGATGCATGGAGTGAAAGATACTAAAGTTCTGGAAGCCTTTGCACAGTTTGATGCTAGTAAGGTATATTATGCACTCCGAATTAAAATCGAACAATCACTGGCACTAACATATAAAGAAGCATGGAGTGATGTGCTAGTAAAGGTTTGTGCGGTTGAAGCAAGTGATTGGGTAAGGACGCTCTGGAGTAATAAAAATAATATTCCTAGTCGGATTCGAGATTATTTAACAGCAAATTGTCTACCAACAGAAGAAGGTTTATCTCTTGTTCTTCAAGATATTGAGAAAAAGACCGTTGATTCCTATACAGCTTTACACCGACTACGTCATTTTCATAATCCGAAAATTATAGCTTGGATGAAGACGTATGTTTCATTTCCAATAGATGGATGGGATACACTTTTAGCAGAATTACAGCCAAGTGCAGAGACGTTATTTGAATGGTTGAGCGGCAGTGAAGTAGAAAGGATTACAGCAATACGGGCGGTATGGCAAATGATGCAGCAAGAAATTGCGCCATCAACATGTATAAATAAAGACAATTGGAGACAATTACTTGCTTTTTGGAAGGAAAACGAACTACTACGAAAAAATAAACAGCTATTTAGCCAAGCTCTCGAAGGCTTAGATAGTTGGTGAATAAAAGGGGAGAGAAGATTGAACTATTTCACTATATTTGCATCTAAGAACAACATTGATGATATTGAAGTGAAAATTTCAGATGTTTTTGTAAAAGGCTTTGCGATCGATAAAAATGACAATGAGTATTTGATAAAATCCAAGGCACTGTTTAAAAAATATAAATTAATAATTAGAGTCATGTCTGAAGATACGAATCCAGATTACTTCGCTAATAATATTCCTGGGATGATGGGATATTACGATAACATTCCTTTTGAAGATGACAACTTAAAAGAATTAGTTTTGACTCAAATATCTGTTTTAAATACAGTGATTGCGATTGAATCGGAAAAAGAGGTAAATGAAGATCAGCTGCAGTTATTTACGAACTTGCTATCAAGTATAGGGGGGATTGGCTTTTTATCGAATGGCACTTTACTAGATGATGAAGGGATCGTTATTGTTTATCCTGACGGGCAATCAGGACCATCAAATTTCAGACCTCATACATGTACACGCAAGGTAATGGGACAAGAGGTGACATCAGAAGAAGGCGAGCAAAGAAAAAATAACACGATAGCATATTTAAAGGAAAGAGCTATTCCATATACAACTTCACTCCCTCAGCTCCCACCAATTGATGCTTGTCAGTTTAAAACTCAAGAGGACATAGCTAGAAGGGCTGTAGCCTTGTTAATAGTTATCCAATTCGCCTGTGATGTAGCACAAGGCGAAAATGTAGATGAATCGAGAGAGTTTTTCGTCAATATGTTGCGTAATTATGATGTGGATAATTATCTAACTAGCGATGAAAGAGATTTTTTACATACGTCAGAACCAAAGGGGAAAGAAGCTATTAATATTTCTTGGCAATATGAGGCTTATTGGACACTTATTTGGGCACTTGGATTTGTTGAAAAACTCAATTTTCCTGATGAAGTGTGCGATTGCGAGTATGCAATTCAAGTGGTTTCTAACTACGAATCGTTTGAACAGTTTTATTTACAAACTACTATGCGTAGTCCGGAAGAGATCATAGATGAGGCCGACAAAATTTACAGATACCATTGGGCTTGCGTAGATAGTCGTATACACGAACAACCAGCTCCTGCGGGGATGAATGAAAGTATTGTTATGGAAAGACGCAGAGGCTTGTTCTGGATGATAGGGTATCGCAATGAGAAATGGGATACTATTTCGATGGATACTTAATAAATTTATGGCTCATCACCAAAAGTTATTTTTATAGGAATACTTTGAAGATTTATCGGAACAAAATCTCATTTTATCGGAACAATTTTAGCTTTTATCGGAATATTTTCTCGTTTTATCGGAACAATTTCAGTTTTTATCAACTATGGCTACGCTTTCGCACAGACAAAACACGTTGTTGCTGTCGCTACGCTTTCGCGCAAAAAACATCTGTTGGCCCGAGACCCTGGAGCGAAGCGGATCATCGGACGCCCCCATGTTATGATGCTTAAAGGAAAAATCGCAAACTAGAAGTAGAAACTAGTTTGCGATTTTTATATTATTATTTTATCCCGCATTAACGGGTCAGTAATTTAACTGTACCGAAAGTGAAGCGTCAGGTACAAGACTCCATCTCAAAATTCAACGAAAGGACTGCCCGTAAAAGCCCGATTGGTAAAGACTAATAATCAGTGGGGATGAAGAGAGAACCCCACTGATTAAAGTTTTACTTTATATAATTCGGTTTACTTACCTTATCAATCAGAAGAAGACCGTCATATTGATCTCGTGGAACAAGACTTTCTTGAATCATTCCCCAGCTATACGATAAACGTGGCTCAAACATCCATGAGTTTCCTCGCTCATTTTGACGGTTTCGCATGTCGATAAATGTGTATGGTTTATTTGACGATGAAAGAATATCCTCGATTGATCCTTTTACTGTCGGTAAAACGGCCATAGGTTCACCCATATTGTTTGCTGTTTCGCCACTAGTCATGTAAAGACCAAGTACATAACTATATTTCTTGTAGCTATCTGGTAGACGTTCACCCATCAATTTTACCGGATAAGGAGAACCCATTACTTCGGATTGTGCTTTACGAATATGGTCATTATGCGCCCAGACGATAAATTTTTCAGTTGGATAAATCTCCTCTGCTAACCAAAGAAGGTTTTCCATCATTGATTGGTCACGCCATTCCATTGTCTTTAAAAAAGAATCATATTTATTTTGTTCTAAATCAATATTTGATTGAATTGATAGTTCTACATATTCGTCTGCTAAACGGATACGGTCAGCTAAAGTACGTTCCATAAGCTTTACAATATGAGGCTCGCTCGGATAAGCCGCTTTTAACTCTTTTTCTTTTAGCTGTACTTGTGATTTTACTTGTTTATACACTTCGATAATGCTTGGTTTCGCCTTTTGGTAGCCTTTTAGATCTGTACCGAAGCTCCAGTCAACAAGTTGCTCCTCTACTTCTCTTAACTGTTTCGCAAGCTTACTATTTTGTAGCCAGTCCCCGTTTGTGAATGCACCTTGCTGTTGAATATCAAAGCCTGCTAATTTTAAAGGTTTATTGGTATTCTGTGTTTTTTTAGCATACTCAAATAACGGCATTGTTTCTTTTGTCCACCATACACCAAAAATAGTATCCTTCATCGTTTGTTTCGCTGTTTGTTTATCAATTTGTCCTTGAGCATTCATGGCATTCCCCATACCGCTTTCGAAAGCTAGGACATTGTAGCCCATTTCTTGGTGTAAAAATTGAATTAAACGTGTTTTCGCTAGGCTAAATTCTGCTGCGCCATGTGAACTTTCCCCTAAAAAAACGATGCGCTTATCATGCAATAAAGGCTTTAGCATCTCTAAATCTTCAAATTTAGTAGATGGGATGTTTTGTTGACCAACTGCTTCAGGTTGAATGGATGTTAAGCTGTAAGCGTGGTCGTTTGTCCACTTTTTCCAATCTTGAAGAGTTTCATTGGATGTGCGAGCTTGCTTCACTTCTAATTTGTTATCTAAAGCTACGCGTTCTTCTACCGCCGGAACTGCAGCGGATGCATTTGAAACTCCGTTGAACGCTACAAAACTTGTTAGTGCAATACTTAATGATAATAAAACCTTACGTTTCTTACCTTTTATCACTTTCTATCAGTCCTTCGCTATATGTTAAGACTAATTATAGGTGGTGAAGTTTAAAGTAAAAGGGGACTTTGTTTAAATTTTGTTTAAATTTGGTCAAATGTCATTATTTTGGATTATTCGAGCGAGGGCAGGTAAAAAAACATCTCCAAAGCGTAAGTACACTGTAGAGATGTTAATTGTTTTATTTATAGTGATACGTGCTAGCTCTTTGATTATTCCGCTGTATTTGATTGAACCATGCACGATCCTTTTCCTCTTGTTTTAATGTATTAACGATGGTTGATGAGCAGCTGACACAAATTTTTGCCTGAGTAACTTGTCCACAGCGTTCACAAGGTGCGCCTAAATTAGGGAAAATCGATTTTTTTAATTTTCCTGCTTTTACCCATTTATAGAGTAGCTCAGTTGAAACCCCAGTTAATGCAACTACCTCATCATTCGTTAAATAGCGATTATTTTTTCTCAGTAAAAAATGATGTAGTTCTGAAAAAATATCTTCTTCTCTCACGTCAATCCTTTTAGTAAATAGCTGCATGTTGATTATTCTCCTCGTTTACTTCAATTGATGACTTCTCCTATATTTTCATTTACATTGTTAGGCTGCTCATCATATTTATAATTTTCCCAGCGATTTCGTGCTAGTTTTCGATATTTATTGGAAACATTTCGATCTGCTATTAGTCGAGAGAATCCTTTTTTCGCCTCAGCAATATCTCCAAGTCGAAGGCTTAATTCTGCATGTAAAAATTGAATTCTCTCTCCGCCCTCTTGATTGGATGCAAAAGATTTGCTGTAAAAGTCCCTTGCAGCAAAGAGGTAGCGCATTTCCGATTCTTCATCATTTTTCAAGCGATATAGCCAGGCTATTTTTAGTGCGAAATTAGCCATAAGAAGTGACTCTTCCATTGATGCCCTTGATACAAGATAAGCTAATTTAAAGCTTACAATGGCATCATCGATTGTACGTTCCTTGCACATATCCATTGGTTTTTGAAGCTCTTTTATGTATAGCTCATCAATAAGAAGCATGAAAGGTCCATATGTTCTTGTCATAGATTTGTGGTAAGCATAGCCACAATGTGGACAAACAGCAACTTCATACAATAACGGGTTTAAACCTTCATAAACTGGCATGAAGTCTGTTTGTTCTTCGATAACTTTATATCGATTAGGGCGTACTTTATATGTGGTGAAATGCTTTTTACAAAACTTGCAATCCACACTACTTTCATAGTAGTAAATGTTAAATGCCATAAGAATCAACTCCTTTACATCCAGATGATTATTTCTTTTGTTCTATTTATATGATGGATAGTATCGTTCAATATATTTAATTTAGTTACCTTTATATTAACAATTCTATGTTCTTTGGTATACTCCTTTAGAATTATTAAAATAAAAATGTTCATTACTTTCTTAGTTATTTGAAATTTCGATATGTACCCGTAATAGTGTTTATCGGTGTAGTTATAGCAAGTTATACATTTATTTTAGTTTGTCAAATTACGTACAAATGTTAATTAAATAGCTACTTATTTTTTTATTATAAAATTGTTTGTATAGGTTATAATACCTATTTGTAATTTTGGTGTAAAGATGTTTCTTAATGTAAAATTACAAGTGTGTTGGTTGAAAAAATATGGGATTGTTATTGGTGATAAGGAAGAGTCAAAAATTATGTAAAACGATAAGGAGCGAAAGATGGATTACAAAATTGTATTCTTTGACGTAGACGGAACGCTTGTTAATTATGAAGATGGTCGTATTGAAGAAAGTACAAGGAACGCTCTTGAGCAATTAAAAAACAAAGGAATTCATATTGTTGCTGCTACAGGAAGACCTTTGTCAATGTGCCAAGATTTAAGAAACATAGGCATAGAAACGTTTATTACAGCTAATGGTGCCCATGTTAAGTATCAAGATCGAGTAATACATAAAATACCTGTTGCAAAAGAAATTGTCCAGGTAGTTAAGGCTTTTGCTGATGAAAATAAGCAAAGTTTATCTTTTTTTACAGAACAATTGTCAATGAATAACGTCCAAGAAGAAAAGACTTTAAAAGCCATGCAAGAAACATTATCTTTGCAAGAGTTTCCTGATATTAATGAGGATATTTTAGCTCAAGAGGTTTATTTAATGTGTTTATATGGTGATGAGGATATAGAGAAAAAGTATACTTCAAAATTTCCTCATTTATTATTTAAAAGGTGGCACCCTTACATTACAAATGTTTTGCAACAGGATGTTTCCAAATCTATTGCTGTCCAGGCTGTACTAGATTATTTCGACTTGAGTCCTGAGGAAGCGCTTGCTTTTGGTGATGGAGATAATGATATCGACATGCTGGAGCAGGTTGGCTTTGGTATTGCAATGGGTAATGGTAGCGAAGCATTAAAAAAAGTCGCTGATTTTATAACGAAGAAATCAACTGATGGTGGTATTGATTATGCTCTACATGAGCTGCAAATAATTTAATAGAGTAGTAGCCGAGAAATGAGATTTATAGCATGAATCGACCACTATACAACATTGGAGAAAGTTTTTAAAAAGAAATAATTCTTCCATCTATACAATCTACAAGGCAGTGATAATAAATCCTGGAGAAAATTGTATTAAAGTCATAATACTCATAATATTGTTTACTTTAAGTTATTATAAAGCTATCTGTAAAAAGAAATTCATTATGCTTTAGGTGGGAAGAATTTATGGCGCATCACGTGCAATCTCTAATAGAACATTACGGGTATTTTGGCATCATTCTTATCCTAGTTGGCGGGATTGTTGGGCTGCCACTTCCCGATGAGATATTTTTAACATATGTAGGATATAGCGTATATAAAGAAACTCTCGCACATATTCCAGCTTTAATCAGCGCTATGGTAGGTGCGGCAGGGGGAATTACTCTGAGCTACTATATAGGTTATAGATTTGGGCTACCGTTATTGCAAAAATACGGTCCCAAAATCCACATTACTGAACAGAAAATTGACTTTACTAGAAAATTATTTGCAAAAATAGGACCCATACTATTATTGATAGGGTATTTTATTCCTGGTGTACGTCATCTTACAGCATATATTGCGGCTATCAATAATTATCCTTATAAAAAATTTGCTTTCTTTGCCTATACGGGAGCAGTTATTTGGACATTTACTTTTATTACCTTAGGAAAGGTACTTGGGGAGAACTGGCGTTATGTTGGGGTATATTTATCCCGCTACAGTATTTATCTTATAGTATTGTTCCTAATACTAATGTTAATCGTTTATTTTATTTTCAAAAAAAGGAATTCGCCAAAGTAAAAAAAGGTCTGATTCAATACTAAAATGTACCCTATAAGATAGACACTTTCAAAAAGGTCATCTTATAGGGTATTTTTGTTTATAATGAAGAAAAAACGAGCGGTGGTTAATAGTA
>NZ_JBGCCD010000030.1:0-67648 GCF_041262405.1 Lysinibacillus sp. RC79 | reverse complement strand
GCATTTGCTGCAGGTGTATGATCCTTTGAAGCTGTATTACTTGTTGATGGAGCATTTGCTGCAGGTGTATGATCCTTTGAAGCGGTATTACTTGTTGATGGAGCATTTGCTGCAGGTGTATGATCCTTTGAAGCGGTATTACTTGTCGACGGAGCATTTGCTGCAGGTGTATGATCCTTTGAAGCTGAATTACTTGTTGATGGAGCATTTGCTTCAGGTGTACGATCCTTTGAAGTTGTGTTACTTGTTGATGGAGCATTTGCTTCAGGTGTACGATTCTTTGAAGTTGTTTTATTTGTTGATGGCGCGGCTGCTGAAGTTGTAGTTCCCTTTGATTCATGTGCTGCAGGCATCATTGGTTTTTCAGTTACAGCCGTATTACTAGTTTTCAAACCATCAAAGATGAATAGTTTTAAACCTGGATGAATGAAATCAGTATGTAATTGGTTCCATTCTTTAATTTGCGAAACTGTTACTTGATGATCTAGGGCTATGTCCCATAATGTATCACCATGCTTAACGGTATATTGTTTTTGTTGTGCAATGGTTAGGACATCCCCGGGGTGAATAAGGTTGGTAGTAATATGATTCAACGTTTGGATATTTTCTACAGATGTATTATTTGCACGTGATAGATCCCAAAGGGTATCTCCTTTTTGTACGGTAATCGTTGCAGCTTGAACATTAGCACTTAAAGTTACCGAGAGCAATGCAACTGGTACAATTGATATAATTTTTTTAAGCATTCATTTATCCTCCATGTTCTTGGTTGTTAATCTTAAATAATCGTAACATAGATTTTTCTGAGAAAAAGAACAAGGAGGTGTTAATTTGTTTACGTCCATGGCATTTATATTGCAATAATATTTCTAATATTAAACGATACTATCTCCTAGATGAAGATACCTTATCTAAAGTATGATCTTAGGTTTAATGCAAAAAAGACAGTGAAAAGTCTAATTTTATCAACAGAAGCAAACCATTCAAAAAGAATAAGTAACATAATTAGTATTTGTAAAAATGAAGTTGTCGAATTTATTTCGTTAACAGATTCGTTAAGGGTTAAATGTGATAATGTATATACATAAAATAAATTTGATAAATGAGGGATAATCATGTCAGTTGTGAACCTGTTAGCTTCTCAACTAAGTCGAAATGATGAAGTGCCAAATATTGAGCTGGCACATAAATTAGCTAATGAAGAAAATTATACGGGCATAGAAGAAATAATTGAAAACCTAACTTGCAAAGATAAAAAGATTCAATACGATTGTATTAAAGTAGCGTACGAAATTGGGCAAGTTAAACCAGAACTCATAAGTAAGTATGTCCTGACTTTTATAGAGTTACTAAAAAGCCGTAATAATCGTTTGGTCTGGGGCGGAATGACGGCATTAGCAACGATTGCCGAGGGAGCATCAGAAACCATTATGGCTCATCTTGACATATTAAAAAGTGCTATGAAAGTTGGTTCAGTTATTACAATTGATAAAGGTGTCCTAACTCTTGCGAAGCTAGCAGCTGTCAGTAAGGAAAACAATGATGTGATTTTTCCAATATTACTCCATCACCTTGAGAATTGCAGACCAAAGGAAATTCCACAGCACTCGGAAAGTACGCTTTTAGCCGTAACAGATGAAAATAAAGAGGAATTATTGAATGTGTTACGAAAAAGAGAAAAATACCTAACAGCACCACAATTAAAAAGAGTCAAAAAGATTTATAAAACATTAGAAGCTTAATAAAAGTAAATTTTGAGGTAATAGAGTTTTTTGCAGTAATGTTTGTAAAAAACTTTCACAAATTAGAGAGGTGGAAATGAGCATTACAATTAAAGCAATATTTAATGCAAACCTCATTTAGATAGATTACGATGAACCTTATCACAAGTAAGTGAGGTTATTTTTAAAAGGAATCATCCAAATTCAAATAATTTTAATTTGAGTAAATTAAATTTAGAAATTCGTTTTGATTTTTAAAATTTTTCCTCGTTTAAATATAGAGATATACCTCAAAAATCATAACCTAATCAGAAGACGGAGGTCAGTTGATCAAATTGTATGCAGACTGAAGCTTTACTTTCCAGCGAGCTATGGGTACTTTAGTTGAGCGAGGTACAATAAGATAACACTTTTACATATTTTTTATTTATCAATGTAGGCGCATAGATCTAATAGATCATGCGTCTTTTTTGTGATATAGGGTGTAATTATGCGGACTTTTCTTGAGAGAATATATGATAATGTTAAAAAATATTTTCATAAATATGAATTTTTTTCATCAAATATTGTTTATTGCTATAATATGTATTATATTTTTCATAATAATGAAATCAGAGGTGAAGTGATGAATATTGGAATGGAAATAAAGAAATTGAGGACTGAAAAAGGTATTACTTTGAAAGAGTTAAGTGAAAAAAGTGAACTATCTGTTGGTTTTATTTCCCAATTAGAAAGGGGACTTACTACCATAGCAGTTGATTCACTTGAAAAACTAGCTGAAACTTTGGGGGTGCATTTAACACATTTTTTCGATTACCCACGTAAAAGGAAAGATATGGTTCTGAAAAGTTATGAACAAGAAATAATGGATTCAGTAGAAGGAGGTTTTATTAAGTATAGTTTAAGTACAGATTTGGAAAATAAACAACTTGTTCCAAGGCTTATAGAAATTCTTCCTCAAAAGAAAGATGAAGAAATATTATCCTATAAACATGAGGGAGAAGAGTTCATTTATGTTTTAGAGGGTATATTAACAATTTACATAAATGATAAGAGGTATGAAGTATATCCTGGTGACAGTGTTCATATGGAATCAAGTATTGCACACAATTGGGCAAATTACACTAATAAAAAGGTCAAGCTTATAGCTGTTAATACGCCTAATTATATGTACAATAGAGGCTTTGATAATACAGATGCTGACTAGTGAAGACATTATACAAAGTAATTAGAAAGTGATAATAACAATGGATAAATTGATACTATATCTAATTGGTTCTTTTTTTGTAATTGGAGCTATTGATTATATTACCGGAAATCATTTGAAGCTGGGTGGGAAATTTGAGGAAGGCATAAAGACCATGGGGACTTTAGGGCTTGGTATGATAGGAATAATTTCTTTAGTTCCTATATTTACAAATTTTTTATCTGCTGCGATTATTCCAATCTGTAGAGTTTTTCATCTAGATCCCTCTATAGTTCCAGCAGCATTTTTAGCTGTAGATATGGGTGGCTACCAAATGGCTAATAAGCTAGCATTGTCTGAAGAAATGGGGGCATTTTCAGGAATTATCATTGCATCTACTTTAGGAGCCACAATCAGTTTTTCAATACCTGTCGCATTAGGGATGCTTTCTAAAGAGGATGAAAAATATTTTTCTAAAGGTGTATTGGTTGGAATTATTACTATACCAATAGGATGTCTGGCAGCAGGATTATGGCAAAAAATAAATATCAATATATTAGTTTTGAATCTGGTCCCTATATTTTTTTTCTCCATTATTTTAGGGGCAGGATTATTAAAAGTTCCTCATGTTTTTATAAAAGTTTTTAATGTATTTGGAAAGCTTATAGTGAGTTTGAGTACTGTTGGATTACTTTTACAAGGTATAAATGTGATATTTGGTGTAAGGCTTGTCTCAGGATTAGCACCACTTTCTGAATCTACTGTTATAGTAGTCAAGATTGCACTTGTTTTAGGTGGAGCATATCCCATGCTAGCACTTATTAATCGAATTTTTAAAAATATTTTTGAAAAAATAGGGGAGAAGATTGGAATTAATTCAGTCTCAGTAGCAGGCATTCTAGGAAGCTTAGCTAGTAATTTGTTGATATTTGGAACATTTAAGGAAATGAATCCTAAAGGAAAAGTGGTATGTACTGCCTTTGGAGTAAGTGGAGCATTTGTATTTGGTGGTCAACTTGGTTTTGTGTCAGGAGTAGCACCAGAAATGATAGACGCATTTATAATATCGAAGCTTACGGCCGGAATAATTAGTATAGTATTAGCTATATGGCTGTATGAGCGTGAAAGTAAAAAATTTAGTCTTAAAGAAAATGGAGGTATTAGTAATGAATATCAGGGTCGAAAAGCTAAGACAGCTAATGAAAGATAATCAAATGGATGCTTATATAATTCCCAGCTTTGATGCACATCAGAGTGAATATGTAGCAGAACATTGGAAATGTAGACAATGGATATCAGGATTTACAGGGTCTGCAGGTACTGTAGTTATTACATTAGAGGATGCTGGTTTATGGACAGATGGCAGATACTATATTCAAGCTGAAAAGCAGCTTGAGAGCTCAGGGATCAGATTATTTAGAATGATGGACCCAGGGGTACCATCTTATACAGAATGGCTGGCAGATGTTCTTAAAGAAGGAAGCAATGTGGGCTTTGATGGAAATGTTTTTTCGATAGATATGGTTAAAAAGATAGGAAAAGATCTAAATGCAAAGGGAATCGTATTAAAAATGAATAAAGATTTAATAGGTGATCTGTGGGAAGATAGACCGGAGATTCCTAAAGGACCAATTTTTACGCATGACGTTAAATATGCAGGCAAATCACGAGTAGAAAAATTAAATGAAGTTAGAGTAGAAATGAAAAATAAAGGAGCAAATTATTATATTTTAACTTCTCTTGATGACATTGCATGGCTTTTGAATATAAGAGGGGCAGATGTGCCTAACAATCCAATTGCAACAGCTAGTGTAATCGTAGCAGAACATATATGTTACTTATTTATTGATTCTTGCAAGGTTTCCCCTTTGATTAAATTAGAACTGGAAGCTAAGGGAATTGAGTTAAAAGCGAGCGCTGAAATACAAACATTGTTAGGAAATCTTTCAAACGGAGATGCTGTTATTCTAGATACAAATAAAACAAATATCAAATTATATAATTCCATTAACAGCAATACAAAGAAAATTGAAAGCCCTAACATCACAACTAATTTAAAAGCTATTAAAAATGAAGTTGAGATAAAAAATTTAAAATGGTGTGAAATTAAAGATGGTTTAGCCATGGTGAAATTTATTAAATGGCTAAAAAACTCTGTAGATAAAACAGAAATTTCAGAGATTATTGCAGAAGAAAGATTAGAAGATTTCAGGAGGGAGCAGGAAGGATTTGTTGGACCTAGCTTTGATACGATAGCAGGTTATAAAGAACATGCTGCGATGATGCATTATAAAGCTAATAAAGAAACCCAATATACGCTCAAGAATGAAGGTCTTTTTTAATTGATTCAGGTGGACAGTATTATGATGGAACAACAGATATTACAAGAACGATTGTTTTAGGAAGACTTAGCGATGAACAAAAAAGAGATTTTACTTTAGTATTAAAAGGGTTTATTGCTTTAAGCTCAGTAAAATATTTATACGGAGCAACAGGCTCAAACTTAGATGTTTTAGCAAGACAACCAATTTGGCAGTATGGTCTGGACTATAAATGCGGGACTGGACATGGGGTAGGTTTTTTCTTAAATGTTCATGAAGGACCACAAAGCATAAGGAATGATAATAATAATGTTATTTTAGAAAAAGGCATGATTATTACAAATGAACCAGGAATATACCTCGAGGGTAAATATGGAATTAGAATTGAAAATATGATGTTAGTAGTTGAAGACGAGAAAACAGAGTTTGGTCAATTTATGAAGTTTGAAGCAATCACGTATTGCCCTATTGATTTAGCCGGAATAAATAAAGAGATGTTAACAGAAAGTGAAAAGCAATGGTTAAACAATTATCATCAAGAGGTATACACAAAACTAGGTCCTTATTTAAATGAAGAAGAGAGAGTATGGCTTAAAGAAGAAACTAAGGAAATATAAATTGATATTGCCAAATGCAAGTAATATTTATCGACTTAAAGTATAAAAAACAATGGGCTTTATGCAGATTCCTTTAAAGTACAAGTGGAAAATACAAAAGAGGCATAAAAAGATACACATTTTATTGTTAGACATAGTTGTTTCATTAGGCAGCGGTTCAGGCTTGGGTTAGATATAAATACTGATTTGAAGATTTTAAACTAATTGTGGATTTTATTATAAGAAACAATTTTGATGTATAAATGAGAATTGATAGAAAATTTCGAATTTGAGAGAAATCAATTATGCGAATAGCAATATTTACAGATATACATGGTAATGCATCAGCATTAATTGCCGTTCTTTCTGATATAGATAGCAGAAAAGACATTGAACGTATATATTGTTTAGGAGATATGATTGGAATTGGTCCTGACTCTAATGAAGTTTTACAGATGCTTTTCTCTAGAAATGATATTTCAATGATAACTGGAAATCACGATGAAGCTGTCTTATCCTTAGCAAAAGGTCAAAAGTATCCCAAAAGTCATTCTCACACAAAAGAACACCATCAATGGATTTTAGATAGACTGGATGAATCATTTATTCCAAAGTTAGAAAAAATACACCGCACAATTGGTTAAAAGTAGGGAAATAGTTGAACATGTTAGAGAGATTAAAAGGATTTCTAGAGGTAAGGAAACGAGATGTTTATTTTATTCATTAACAATAGATATAGACGTACGAGGGAAATAAGAAAAACAATTTAACATTAGTTTCAAAGAACCGTACCACAAGTAAGTGAGATTCTATTCATTTAATGGAGCGTTGATTAAATAGAAAAAATAGACCTAATAGTATGAACTAAAAGAAGAGAGTCAGTTCTTTATGGACTAACTCTCTTCTTTTAGTTCATATGCAGTTTGCAAGGAAAAAAATCTCTACTTAATTGAAATGGGTGAATTCAATTGTAAAGTAGAGAAATAGACGTGAGAGATTGAGCCATTTCGTTAAACAAGAAATGAATAATTTGAACGAACGAATACTATTTTTCATAGGAATGATTAGGACAAAGTGGCCATATATATAGATTGTATGAATTTATGATATAGGGGAGGAATTGCAAGTGTTTGGAAATAGAGCTGTGGCCTATATGGGCTCCGGAAAAGTAGAAGTGCAAGATATTGGTTTTCCAGATTTGGTTTTACGAGATGGACCAGGGGTAAATCCACTTAATGTAGGACGCAAATGTGATCATGGTGTTATTTTAAAGGTAGTAACAACTAATATTTGTGGAAGCGATCAGCATATGGTGAGGGGGAGAACTACAGCTCCGACAGGATTAGTTCTAGGCCACGAGATTACAGGAGAAGTGATTGAAGTAGGCCGAGATGTTGAATTTATTAAAAAAGGTGATTTAGTTTCTGTTCCATTTAATATAGCTTGCGGTCGGTGCCGTAGCTGTAAGGAGCGGAATACTCATATTTGTGAGAATGTAAATCCAGATCGTCCTGGTTCAGCATATGGTTATGTCGATATGGGAGGATGGGTTGGAGGTCAATCTGAGTATGTAATGGTGCCATATGCCGACTTCCAATTATTAAAATTTCCTGATAAAGACCAAGCAATGGAGAAAATTAGAGATTTAACAATGCTTTCAGATATATTTCCAACTGGATATCATGGTGCCGTAAGTGCAGGTGTGAAACCGGGATCAACTGTGTATATCGCAGGTGCAGGTCCAGTTGGTCTCGCTGCTGCTCATTCAGCTCAGTTACTAGGAGCCGCTGTAGTAATTGTAGGAGATTTAAATGAAGAAAGGTTAGCTCAAGCTAGAAGCTTTGGTTGCGAAACAGTTAATTTACGAAATCATTCAAACCTAGGAGAGCAAATCGACCAAATACTTGGAGCACCTGAAGTAGATTGTGCTGTAGATTGTGTAGGATTTGAAGCATCTGCACATGGAGCTAATGCAGTTGAAGCACCTGCTACTGTTTTAAATTCTATTATGCAAATAACACGTGCTGGAGGACGTTTAGGTATACCGGGTCTTTACGTAACCGGGGACCCTGGTGGAATTGATGAGGATGCAAAAATTGGTACGTTAAAAATTCGTCTTGGCTTAGGATGGGCTAAAGCACATACTTTTGTAACTGGTCAAACACCTGTTATGAAATATCATCGCGATTTAATGGCGGCAATTTTGAGTGGAAGAGCTCAAATTGCGAAAGCTGTTAATGCTACAGTAATATCATTAGACGAAGCTCCAAAGGCATATCAAGATTTTGATAAAGGGGCTGCCAGAAAATTCGTCATCGACCCACACGGTCTAGTAAAGTAAGAGATTTCTACAGGGGTTAAGGGGTTAAATTGAAATAAGCATAGAGGACAAACCTTTGGCTACTTTTCAATAAGAATTAGATAGCATGCTGATATTCTAAGGAGACTTTGAACTTCATTTCTCAAAGTTTCCTTTTTTTCGTTGCTTATTTATCACAAGTATATTTGTATTCAGGTTGTATCTGAATGAAGAAACCACTTCGAACTTGTCCTGTCCAGTTTTGTAAGGATTCGTACCATTGTACGCTATCAAAAAAGTCATCTACTGTTGTTGTATTTGAAAACCAGATAAGTGGAGTGAAAGAAACAAGCTGTCCAGCATCTCCCCAAACACCGCCAGCCGGAATAGTACTTTGTTTAACCAGCAGTAAAGGAAGCCCATATTAGAAAGCCAAAGAAGGTTCAATTTGTAGGAATGGTAAATATGATTCACCTTGAGGACTAAGAGTTAATAGGTATTAGTAGAGCGGCTGCACAGCCATAGCTTAACTTATGGCTTGTAGTTAATAATCGTGTAGAAATCGAAGATGAAGATTGGTCGAAAAATATTGAAGTTAAACAAGTACTTGATGGATTAAATTCAATAAATTCTTTACTTACTATTTCTCTGTAAAAAAACAATAAGCCAGCCTATTTAAGATATAGCAGTCTTGAATAGGCTTTATTTCCATGTTACAAGTAAGAGAGTTATTTATATGGTGAATATATATAAAGAAAATATTTTTCTCCTAGGCAAATTTCATTAAATATTATACATATAAAACCTACTTCTGTAATTATTGTCTATGATAAAAACGGTTTTAGTAATATGCTATTAAAAAGGAGGCGTAGTATGAAGCAACTTTTTATAAAGCAGAAGGTATTCAGTTTAAGTGGAAAATTTACGGTAAAGGATCAGCAGGAGAAGGATGTTTATTACGTGGAGGGCAGTTTTATGCAAATTCCAAAAACGTTCTCCATTATGAATGCAGCAAGAGATGAGGTCGCGCTTATTACGAAAAAGGTGTTCAGCTTTTTACCGAAGTTTTTTGTTGAAGTAAACGGTCAAGAGGTGTTAACGATTAAGAAGGAGTTTTCTTTCTTTAAAGCACGCTATACAATTGATGCGGCAGGCATTGAGGTAGAAGGTAACTGGTGGGATATGGATTTTCAAATCATACAGCATGGTGAAGTCGTCGGTAAAGTGAACAAGGAGTGGTTCACTTGGGGCGATAGCTACAAGGTACAAATATTGAATGAAGAGATGGAAGCTATCATTATTGCGCTCGTTGTCGCAATTGATTGTGTAAAGGCTGACCAAGCTGCTGCTTCCTCAGCAGCGGCGACTTAATTGAGCCAATACCAACTAAAGAAGCAGTGTGTAATTAACCAAGTCTTAATAGAGAATTTCGTCGACCTTCATTTTTAATTATAAGAGCGAAAAGGTATAATTTTAAATTAGCATAGAATTAGAGATTAAAAACCGCACTTACACATGTTACGGTGAACCGTATCGTAAGTAAGTGCGGTTACCGAGTTGTTGCCTTATAAAAAGCCATTCCGCTAAAAGTGTTCTGGAATGGCCTTTTTATTCTAATTTTCGTTCTTTGTCGTAAAATCAGGTACGAACCAATGGATGAGCAATCCGGCAATTGTGGCGTAGGCGATACCGTGGGCATAACCAACTCCGATGATAAAGATAATTGCGACGATGACTAAATTTTTCATATTAGCCAGACTAACATTTTCTTCAGTGATGTGACGGATCCCCATTCCTGCGATCATACCAAACAACAAGATACATATGCCGCCCATCACTGCAACTGGAATGGATTGGATAACAGCTCCAACTTTACCGAACAAACCAAGAAGAATCGCAAGAACAGCAGCACCCTGAATAATCCTACTTGAAAACTGGCGTGTGATGGCTAGAACCCCGAGATTTTCCGCGTAAGTAGTTTGTGCAGGTCCACCGATGAAGCCGGAGATTAATGTTGCAAGGCCATTCCCCCATAGGATTCTTGAAAATCCAGGATCCTTAATCACGTCTTTTCCAGTAATCTCATTTAGTACAAACATATGTCCAAGGTCTTCGATGATGGTAACCAAGGCAATCGGCGCCATTCCGAGGATCACAACCCATGTGAATTCCGGCATGACGAAATGTGGAAGAGCAAAGGCAGGTGCGCTGGCGATGGTATCAAAATCAACAAATCCACGCATCGCAGCATAAGCATACCCTATTGCAAGACCAATTAAGAGCGGGAAGAGGCGGATCATCTTAGTTCCTGCAAGCGTAGCAATGATCGCCGCAAGAAGGCTGACGATAGCGACATCCCATTGGGTAGAAGCCATGTTGGTCACCGCAGTGGTTGCCAGCGAAAGACCGATTATACTTACAACCGGTCCTACGACAACTGCAGGAATTACTTTTCGGACTTTTTCAAAACCGACAGCTGAAATGATAATAGATACAATGGCATAAACAATGGAAACGCTGATAAGACCTCCAACTGCTTGACCTGGTGACTTTAACTCCCCCACATATAATGCTAACGGAGCAATAAAAGCGAAGGATGAACCTAGATACGTAGGAACCTTTCCACGTGTAATAAGATGAAAAATCAGGGTTCCTAAACCGCTGGCAATAAGTGCACTTCCTGGATCAAGACCGGTTAGTGCTGGAACCAAAACTGTTGCACCAAACATTGCTAACAAATGCTGTAAAGATAATGGTACCGCGCGAAAAAAATTTTTCAAACGTGTCCCCCCTTTACTATTGTCTTGCTATATGATATTTCGCCTATTAAATTTTTAGAATAAAGATTAAAGAATAATTTGACCCCCTAAATTGTTGTAGCTTCAACAGTTTAGGGGGGATAGTTATCATTCAAAATCGACGATTTCTATGGTAATAAAATCCAAGAGAAGATGGATTGTTTGCTCAATGCTCGAATAATTGAAGAACTCTTCCTTTACTCTAAGTTTGATGCGGAGGCAGTTCATTTTCATTTTGAACGAATACAGCTTGCAAAGTTCCTTACACATATAGTGGAGGAGTTTCAGTTATACAATCGAGAAGTTCAATTAGAGTTGAATGTAGTGAAGGATGTGTATGTTCATATTGATCGTATGCAGATGAATCGGGCAATCACTAATTTAATTGAAAATAGTATGAAGTTTAAAAAGCCAACTGAACCTTTATGTATGATATTAGAAGTAGTAGTAGTCGATGATCTAGTTGAAATCGTCATAAAGGATAACGGGCAAGGAATTTCGGAGCTCCAACTCCCATATGTATTCGATCGTTTTTATCGTGGGGAAGAAGCGCGTACCTCGACGACAGGCGGTAGTGGCTTGGGGTTTGCAATTGTGAAACAAATCGTTGAAAAGCATAATGGTCACGTAAAAATTCAAAGTAAGCTACATTATGGTACAACGGTGACAATAATCTTGGGTAAGGCTTAAAGGAAGTGTCAATGACTGGTGCCATCACGAATATTAATCATTGAAGATGATATTAGTATTGCAGAATTACAGAGAGATTATTTAGAAATCCATGAAATAAAGGCGGAAATTGTAACGGACGGTTTTGAGGGGTTGAATCGAGCATTAAATGAGCCTTTTGATTTAATTGTTGTTGATTTAATGCTCCCTTCAATGAACGGTTTTGAAATTTGCCGACGCATTCGTGAAAAGAAAAATATTCCTCTTATAATTGTATCTGCAAAAAAAGAAGATATTGATAAGATAAGAGGGCTTGGCCTAGGTGCGGATGATTATATAACGAAACCATTTAGTCCTAGTGAGTTCGTCGCACGTGTACAAGCTCATAGTAAGCGTTATAGGCAACTAACAGGTACTGGACAAGCACAGGATTATTTAGAGATGAAAAATATTATAGTTGATAAGGCTGCACGAAAAGTATTCGTTTTAGGTCAGGAAGTTATTTTTACAACGAAGGAATTTGATTTACTCGTGTTCTTTATGGAGCATCCGAATCGTGTTTGGACAAAGGAGCAGCTTTTCCGTCAATTATGGTATATGGATGATTTAGATGGAGATGTTTTTACAGTTGTTGTTCATGTAGGTCGCATTCGAGATAAATTAAAAAAGGGAAAACTATCAGAACTGCCAATTGAGACAATTTGGGGCAGTGGATATCGCTTTAATAGTTGAAAAATCTCCTTGTGAAAGGAGGGTATTATATGAAATATTTTATAAGCATTGTAGTAAGCACATTATTCATATTGACCGGGTGTAATGATAAAGGGGAGGAAAAGCATATGAAGCCACAATCAGATAAACTTATTCAAGCAGTTGAAAACAATGATTTAGAAAAAGTACAAGAAATTTTGCAGGATCCATCATATCCAATTAATGAAACGAATGATAAAGGGGAAACGCCTTTATTAATTGCTACTCATGAAAACTATATTGAGGTGGCAAAACTTTTAATTGAAGGGGGAGCCGATATTAATCAACAAGATAATATTCAGGATAGCGCCTATCTGTATGCAGGTGCTCAAGGAAAAACAGAGATTTTAAAGTATATGATTGAGCACGCGGAGCCAAATCAAAATATTGTTAATCGCTATGGAGGCAATGCCTTAATACCTGCAGCAGAAAAAGGACATTTAAACAATGTGAAGCTACTTTTACTCGATGGGAAAGCGGATATCGATCATCAAAATAATTTTGGCTATACAGCATTAATTGAAGCGGTAGCATTAACTGACGGTTCAGTGGTGTATCAGCAAATTGTACAAGAATTATTAGCACACAATGCGAATAAAGAACTTCGTGACAATTCAGGTAAGACAGCACTTGATTATGCCAAGGAGATGGGCTATACAAAAATGATTGAAATGTTAGAAGACTAGTAGATTTTACGAAGAACGTATCATAAGTAAGTTTAGTTTTTAAAAGGACCAAAATCCAATCATCAAATAACGATGATTGGATTTTTATCATAAAGACAGAATAGGACCGAATATTGCAGAAGGTATATCTTTTATAATTCTATTTTCTACTCGCCACGTTTCTCTAGATTTTTAGCCGTTTTACTTTGATCAACATCCTTTTGGTTTTTAAAGGTACCCATAAGAAAATCATAGGCTGGGTTCGTAACACCATACCAGTAATTCTCATTTTTGAAATGATGCCATAAATGAACCTTTTTCATCCAACGCCCCCATGGTGATATTGGCCGAAGGGGGCGATGGGCGATATAATGCTTCCACTCATAAAATAATAAAAAGAGCATGATACCTGCAATAAATGCGTTTGTCATTATAAAGCTAGATGAAAGAAAATAAAAAATGGCTGCTACAATTGCAATGTTTGGCACACTATACCATAAGGGTAAAAATAATAAATGTAATTCATTCGGATTTGAATGGTGGTCATAATGTAAGCGCTTAAGCATTTTTAACAAGAATGCATTCCTTGGTGGTTTCAGATGAAAAAGAAACCTGTGTGTAACATACTCAGCTAAGGAATACATAATCATTCCCAGAATAAAAGCACCCAAAATTCCGATAGAGGTTAAATGTAGAATCATAAATCCAAAGCTAATGAGGAATAGACAGGTCATGATTAATATATCAGGGTAGGAAAAATATTCTTTAAAATATTTCAATCTCATTTATCACGCCTCCTGTATTCTTTATTTTTCTCTATCTTTCCAGAGAGCCAAGCTTTTCGCCATTGTTGTCGTAGACAACCTTTCCGCTTCCATTGCATCACCCTTTAATGCAGCTTTTAATAAGTCGTGGTAATAGTTGAAGGACAACTCACGATGATCTTTTACAGAAAAATATTTTTTCGCCATATCTGTATAAATGGAATCGAAGCTATTTAAAATGAGTAGAAAGATTGGATTGACAGCAAGGCCGGCACACCTTTTTTGCAAATGCCAATCAAATGCTGCATAGCTTTCTGCACTATCTTCAAGCTGCTCTAGATTGGCAAGGAGAGCAACTACTTTAGGTTGATTAAACGTAACAGCATCACGAATATAAGTCGGAGTCAAGGAACTTCTTAATTCTAATAAATACATGATAAATTCATCTGTTATGATAGGATGATTCTCAACAATATTAACAAGTGTCGTTAGATTCCCATTGCGCCAATAATCATTAACAATAGCAGGCATTCCTTTTCTTCCTGTTATCCATCCACCCCTTCCTAAACGTTGAAGTGCCTCCCGAATAGTTGGACGACCAACACCAAATTCTTTTGCAAGCTCTCTTTCCGGCGGTAAAGTACTCCCTACAGAATAAACACCAGCCAATATGGATCTAATTAATTCATTCTCAATTTTATCTGAGGAGCGTTCCTTTTCTTTCAAATCATCTCGTCCCCTTTGTTTTATGGTAATACAAATTAAAGACAGTGGTAATACCAAAAATTATATATTAAATCTGAATTTTCTGTCAATAAGAAGGGCGGATTTTTATAAATAGAATTATCAAACAAGCCTTTAAAATACTTAGTAGGGTGCAATATAAAATTAATTTATTTGAATCAAACAAGTACAACATATGATACAGGAACTAATCAATGGAACTAATTAATATAAAGAGGGAAAAGCATTAAATAAGGGTACATAATGCTATTATCAATCAGGAATTATGTAATGAGGTGCAGTTCGCTCTGAATGTAAATAGTGACGGAATAAAGTGGCTTATTTCAGATCAAATGACTGATGTAGTGAAGATATATAGTCATTAATCGGTTGAAATAGTGGTTTATAGTCACTATATGATAAAAGGTTGATATACGGATTTAACGAAGCAAAACCATTTTATTAACAAAGCGGAGTGAATGGATAATTCGCCTCAAATGCTCTGAATTTGAATGGGAAAGTATGTTCTATAACAGAAAAAAGACCTTATTTAATAAGGTCTCTCCAGATATTTTTGGTTTTATATTCTTTTGAGTGTGTAACTTCTTCTCCGAACCACGATGGAGGTATGAATTCTTTTGCTTGTTGCTCGCTTTCGAATTCTATTTCGGCTACAACTAACTCTGGGTTTACGAAGATATCGATCATTAAATCGTGTCCTTTGTAATCGAAGAATCTTCGATACTTTTCTACACCAGGCTTTAATGCTAGGATATCTAAATCAACGAAAGCTTCTTTGCTGATATTGAATTTGATTTCATTTCGAATCATACCACTTCCGCTTTTGTAGGACATATCAAATTTCTCGATACCCCCTTCCACCTGTTTTCGAATTCTTACTTCTTCCATCCCGTGCACCGTCAGGTAATTTTGATAAACTTTCTTTGTTTCAAACGGACTCATTCCCTTTGGAAGTTCAACGATTAAAAACTTGCGTTCAATTTCTTGCAAAATGATGACCTCCCAATATAAATATAGTTACTACAACGGAACCTTTATGTACTTCTAATTAAGAAATTATATCTATGTATTGTAATCCATTATAAACCAAAAATATTTTTAATTAATAGGCTCTGATAGAAGTTCCCTTAAAAAAATGTGGGTTTACGACGATAAAAGTAGGCTTTGTTTGCTCGGAATCATAGAAAAAGCCAAGAAACGTTAATTTAACAGTGTTTCTTGGCTTTTTTGTATTCCTAAATGATCAATTGGATTAAATTATTTAATAAATCTGGTAACCCCTCAAATCGAACAAACTGCGTACGAAGTTGGGTGCAATGAGATGCAAGTCGAAATAAAACTGCTTGTAAAAGATCGATAGGTAAAGACTAATAATCTCTTTATCACTGTAGAATAGACATGCTTTTGCAGCCATCTGGCATCGATATTTAATCAAGGCTAGGTGGCTGTTTCATTTAATGAATGAATATAAAATAAAAACATAGTTGACTTATCGGTTTTATATGTTTAAAATCGTATTAATTGTTCGAATATATTGAATGATTAACTAATAGGAGGAGGGTTAAGGAATGACAATTGAAACACTGACAAAAGAGTTGAGCGGCTTATTTGAAGAGATTGTAGAAAATCGTCGCTATTTACATCAAAACCCAGAGCTTTCTTTTCAAGAAGAAAAAACATCTCGCTTTATAGCGGATACATTAAAAAGTTATGGAATCTCTGTTCAGGAAAACGTTGGTGATAAAGGTGTAGTCGGATTTATTCAAGGTGGAGAGCCGGGAAAAACGATTGCATTTCGAGCAGATTTTGATGCATTACCGATCGAGGATCAAAAAGAAGTTACATATAAATCCACAGTGCCTGGCGTTATGCATGCCTGTGGACATGATGGGCATACAGCTGCCTTACTCGCTGTGGCAAAAGTACTTCAGAAGCATAAGGACAGTATTCATGGAGCAGCTAAATTTATTTTCCAACCAGCAGAAGAAAAGCCACCAGGTGGGGCGAAATTTATGATTGAAGATGGGGTTTTAGATGATGTGGATTTTGTGTTCGGTGCCCATGTAGCGACAGATCTTCCTGTTGGCAAGCTATCAACCGCTTCAGGTGCAACAATGGCCTCAGTTGATGCTTTTACGATTCGGATTTTTGGGAAAGGCGGACATGGAGCTCGACCACATGAAACGAAAGACTCTATTATTGCGGCAACTCATTTAGTTCAACATCTACAACAAATTGTTAGTCGTCGTATTAATCCAATAGAAGCGGCAGTTGTAACGGTTGGAAGTATACATGCTGGAAATGCCTTTAATGTAATTGCAGACTCTGCTGTATTAGAAGGAACCGTTCGTGCATTGAATAAAGATGTTCGTGCTCAGATAGAAAAGGAAATCCGAGCAATTTTAGAAGGGCTAAAGATTACTAATTATATAGATTTTGAATTAGATTACCTACATGGATATCCGGTACTTGTTAATCCAGTAGAAGAGGCTACAATTGTGGAGCAATTCATTAAAGAGCAGTTTGGAGAGAGTGCTTTTATTCAGAAAGAACCGGTGTTAGGGGCGGAAGACTTTGCTTACTATCTACAAGAAAAACCCGGTAATTTCTTTTATGTAGGCGCTCATAATGAAGATCCAAATACACAATATCCTCACCATCATCCCAAATTTGATTTTGATGAACGAGCACTACTATATACAGGGGAAGTGTTCTTGAAAATTGCCAATCATTTCTTGATCGATTAATCTCTGAGAACTATGTCGATTAGAAAAATGTAAAATCGATACACTCACTTGATAGAATGAAGCCCATTTTTTCTGTTTAGTAGCAAATGAATCTGGAGGAATGATACCTTGATTGGTTTTAAACATATCGTAAAAGAATTTTATCAAAAGAAAAAGAAAATAACCGCTCTAAATGATGTTTCTCTAGAAGTTCAGAAAGGCGATATATTCGGGATTATTGGCTATAGTGGAGCGGGTAAAAGTACATTAATTCGGTTGGTAAATGGCTTAGAAAATCCGACTTCTGGACAAATTATCGTAGATGGCAAGGATATTCAAACATTAAGTCCAAATGAGAAAATTGTAAATAAGAAAAAGATTAGTATGATCTTTCAACATTTTAATTTACTTGAGTCAAAAAATGTTTTTGACAATGTCGCTTTGCCATTAAAATTACGGAATGAAAGTAAAGAAGAAATCGATAGAAAAGTGAAGGAAATGCTTTCATTTGTAGGCTTAGAAGATAAAGATAAAAACTATTCGAATCAACTTTCTGGAGGTCAGAAACAACGCGTTGGAATTGCGCGTGCACTGATCACAAATCCTGAAATTTTATTATGTGATGAGGCAACCTCTGCACTTGATCCTAAAACGACAAAATCAATTTTAGCATTGTTAAAACGAATCAATGAACAGTTTAATATAACCATTCTATTAATTACACATGAGATGGAAGTTATTCGGGATCTTTGTAATAAAGTAGCTGTGATGGAAAATGGTCAATTAATCGAATCAGGAAATGTTATTCAAGTGTTCGGTCAACCGAACGAACCGACTACTAAAGATTTTGTAGAAACGGTTATTCCGAATAAAATTCCAAATGATTTATTGGATTTTTATCAAAAAAATCAACATACGTATACGTTATTACGGCTAAAGTTTTTAGGAGAAAACACGGCTAGTTCGTTATTATATCAACTAAATAAACGTTTCAATCATGTAGAAAGCAATATTGTCTTTGCCAATGTTACAGAACTAGAGGGAACTACTTTAGGCATCTTTACTATCGCTTTTTCTGCAAATGAGTCAATCATCCAAGAAATTAAAGCATTTATTAAAGAATTTAATGTCATCGTAGAGGATGTGAAAATATGAATCGGATTTCCCCTGATATTATTTGGCAGGCCGTGATCGAAACCATTTATATGGTTTCTGTATCATTATTAATTGGAACGTTATTAGGGTTACCACTTGCACTATTTCTAGTACTTACAAGGCCGAATGGTATTAAAGAAAATAAAATTGTTTATTTCATCTTAAATTCAATTATTAATATTATTCGTTCATTACCGTTTATTATTTTGCTCGTAGCGATCGTTCCGTTCACACGTTTAATTGTTGGAAAAACATATGGTACAGAGGCAGCGATTGTTCCGCTAATTATTTATATTGCGCCATTTATTGCACGATTAGTGGAAACTTCGCTACTAGAAGTTAATCCTGGAATAATCGAACTAGCAAAATCATTAGGTGCAAAGCCTTTACAAATTGTACGACATTTTTTAATCCCTGAAGCACTTGCTTCTATTATATTAACGCTAACAACCGCAACAATTGGGTTGATTGGCGCAACCGCGATGGCTGGTACAGTTGGGGGCGGTGGTATAGGGAATTTAGCCATATCATACGGTTATCAACGTTTTAATACATTTGTCATTGTTTTAACTGTCGTTATTTTAATTTTTATTGTGCAACTTATTCAAACGCTCGGCAGTTATTTAGCAAAAAAAATTAGACATCAATAAAAAAGGGGTCTTATGTTTATGAAAAAGTATATTTCAGCATTTCTTCTATTATCGCTTGCCATTTTTTTAGTAGCTTGCGGAAATTCAGATTCTGATTCAAGCTCATCAGATAACAAAAAAACAATTAAAGTTGGCACGTCACCTGGGCCTTATAGTGAATTATTTTTAAAAGCCGTAAAGCCAATTTTAGAAGATAAAGGATATAAAGTAGAAGACACAGAATTTACAGATTTGCGACAAGCTGATGTTGCATTAGCAGATGGTGGCATAGATTTAAACGTGGACCAACATACAGCTTATATGAACAATTTCAATAAGGAAAGTGGCTCATCCCTTGTTTCTTTATCAGCTGTTCCAACAGTACCAGCAGCTTTATTCCCTGGTAAAAAGAAATCATTAGATGACGTTAAAAAAGGCGACGTAATTGGTATTCCACAAGATCCATCAAATGCAGCTCGTGCATATGCAATTCTACAAAAAGCAGGTTGGATAAAAATTAAAGAAGGTATAGATCCAATTCAAGTAACAGCACAAGATATCGTTGAAAATAAATATGAGTTAGAAATTAAAGAAATGGAATCGGCTCAAATCCCACGTACATTAGAAGACTTGGATTATGGTGTAATCCCAGGAAGTATCGTATATTCTTCAGGAATTGATGCGAAAAAAGCAATATTGCAAGAAGATGTTGTGAAAAATTACGAATTAGTAGCAGTAATAGCTGAAAAAAATAAAGATACCGATTGGGCAAAAGCAGTAAAAGACGCCTATAATTCTCAAGAGTTTAAAAAGTACATGGATGACAATAACAAAGATAACTATTGGTTTATCCCTAAAAATGATTAATCCTAGAGTAATCAGTATTTATTGCTAGAAATTCTCTAGTGCTAAAAGATTTTGTATAAAAAATTGATATGCCCATCGTTTCTTTTAAGATGCTTTACCTAGAGGAATCTATTTTGATTAATTATTGTCAAAATGGATTCTTCTTTTTGTTTTAAAATAAACAAAAGGCATCTACGTTTACAAATAAATGAACTTATTGTATATTGTTTATTAAATGATAAACACAGAGAGGTTTTGTTTATGAATATAAGTGAATTGACAATAGAGGAATTATCGAAGGGATATGTAAATACAGGTGATGGCTATGAATGTATCTTTTGTAAAGAAATATTTGATGTCGAAGAAGTGTTCAAAATAGATAATCGATTTTTTACGGCTAAAAAAGCTATACAACTCCATATCGAGAATGAACATATCTCTGTGTTTGAAGCGTTACTTCAATTAGATAAGAAGTATACAGGGCTATCAGATATCCAAACCGAATTGCTGATGCTATTCGCAACAGGGGCACCAGATAAGGAAATTGTTAATAGCACTTCTGCAAATAGCATTTCAACAATTCGACAGCATCGATTTAAATTAAAAGAAAAAGAAAAACAAGCAAAAGTTTTTCTGGCAATTCTGCAGGCTCTAGAAACAACCAAAGTATACGAACCAATTCATAAGGGGGCGACACAGGTGGATGAGCGTTATGCGATTACAGTAGATGAGAAAGAAAAAGTACTAGCGACGTATTTTAAAAATGGCTTAGATGGTCCTATTGAAAGTTTTCCAAGTAAGGAAAAACGAAAAATAATTTTACTGCAACACATTGTAACGAAGTTTGAGGTAGGGCATAAATATAACGAAAAAGAAGTGAATGCGATTTTAAAGCCTATTTTTAGTGATTATGTATCAATTAGAAGATACTTAATTGAATATGGATTCCTAGATCGAAGTGACGATTGTACAACGTATTGGGTGAAATAAGTTTAAAATGAACGAGCATAGGTAATTTCTAGTACTCGAATATTTCCATAAATCACATTAGTTGTTGCAATTTTTTATATTAACTATACTTACGTTGTAGCTATATAGAAAGGGTGATTGGATGAGTAAGAACTTTATTATATTTGGAGCAAGCCAAGGATTAGGTGATGCATTTGTAAAGGGTTTACCAACAAAAGGGGATACAGTATGGGTGGTGTCACGCACACGACCAAGTAGTTTAGATATAAATGATGGCGTAAATCGTAAATGGCTGGCTATTGATTTATCTAGTCAACAACATATTCCTGCTTTAAAAGAAGCTTTAAAAGGCGTTGCTATGGATGTATTAATTTACAATGTTGGAGTATGGGAAAAGCATGGTTTTGAAGATGACTATACGTTTGATAACGATGAAGTTGGGGATATAGCAAACTTAATTAATATTAATTTAACTTCCACAATTACATATATTCAGGCGCTATTACCTAATTTAAGACAGGCGGAAAATGGAAAAATAATTTTAATTGGATCGACAGCAGGTTTAGATCATACGAATAATGCGCAAGTTTCGTTTGTGACATCTAAATTCGGCTTACGAGGCATTACAAATGCTTTACGCGAGCATGTGAGAAAAGATAAGATCACTGTAACGTGTATTAATCCAGGAGAACTTGCTGCTGAAGTACCTTTTGAAGAAGGGGCTGAAAAAGCAATTAAGTTGTATGAAGGTACACGTATTCCTGTACAAGATATTGTAGCCATTGTCCAATGTATTATTAATTTATCACCAGTTTCCTGTGTGAAGGAAATAAATATTCCTGCTATTACAGATATGAATGTATAATCCAGTATAAAAAACGGCTCACATGTTGAACGATTCTGTTCAATATGTGAGCTTTTTAAAATGGTATTTATTTCACAATTATTTTCTTTGAGTTTTACATATCAATATAATTTATAACATTTCGATTCATTGAATAAAAGTTGCAGCACGGAGTTCTTCTGTTCTGATTGAGTCTTGAATGATAGGAGCTCGTAATGTTGTTTAGTACGAGGATTACTACTTACGACGTGCAAACGCAACTCATTTGATTGTAAATGAGCTCGAGCAAAATTCTTTGCCTACTGCAATAACAGCTTTCCAACTCTTTTGCTTCTATTTTCCGGATGAACAGAAATGTCTGTAATATAACATTCTCTAGCATGTGGTTTATATTCTAATAAATTTAACTTCTTTCAGCATAATTGATCCCGATTAGCTTTAATTTTTATCACTTTTTTCGGGAATTAGAATTTCTAACTCAAGAATATTACTATTAGTAAAAATGCCGCTTGAGAGCTCCATTATATAGATAGGGGTATTTTTCTTGTCGATAATGGATAATATTTGTTCCTCAAATTCATCATCAGATTCACCTAAAATAAATATAGAACTATATTTACCTTCATTCATGATGAAATCAGCTTTATGTTCTGTTTTTATACACATATGATACTCATCTTCTTCAAAAACATAAATAATATCATTATAAAAAAATTGCTTTGATAATTGTAATGTTAAAAAATCTTTGGCTGATAAAGTTTCATTAGTTTTTAAAGTGATTATTTTTTCTAAATGACTTTTTTTTAAGTATTTTGTTGAATTTACTTTTTTGTTTGTAATATTTACATAATGGTTATCAATTGCCTTTTTAATCTTTTGTAGCTTGTTTATTTCGTCTGAAAGTTCTTTTGATTTCGCTCTTAATAAACTCACATAATCATTTTTTTCATACGTAGTTAAAACCTCTTTAATTTGTGCGATTGAAAGATTTAAGTTTCTCAACATTAATATTTGAGCAAGTTGATAAATTTCCTTAAGAGAATATTTTCGATACCTATTATTATCCGTGTAGGATGGAAATAAGAGCTCTTTCTCTTCGTAATATCGTATTTGATGATGACTGATATCAAATATTTTAGCCAATTGATTTATTGTAATTGTTTCATCCATAATATCCCTCTTCTCTAAATAAATATAAACTCTAGGGCTAGCCTAATGTCAAACAATAAACCTAAGATAAAACTTTAAACAATTATCACTGATAATGAAAGGAATGGATATAAGAATTTGTAGGTATAAATTCCATGTAATAAAGCTAACGGATTTGCGCTGTGTGGGTTTTAGCATCTACCAATGAATAATTGGGCAAATGAATTGAGAGGTGGGCACAAACAAAAGTTGGTTTGACATTAGGTCAACCCTATAGTTTATAGTGATGATGTATTAAGAAGGGAGCAATAAAAAAAAAATGTATAGGTTCTGGTAAATAATGGATTAATCAATCCTTCATATAGATATAAAAAGTCTATTATATCTATAAAAAGGATGTCGTAATTTGACTATTGGTCAATAGATTAAGTTATTAATAGTGTACATAAGGAGGAACATTTATGACCGAACAGTTACAATCTAAACGGATTGAAGGGTTAGATTTCGCTCGAGCATTGGCTATGTTTGGGATGCTTATAGTTAACTTTAAAATTATTATGGGAGCGGCAGGAAATGGGCCGGATTGGCTTATATGGTTTACTGGACTTTTTGAAGGAAGAGCGTCTGCTACTTTTGTTACGTTGGCCGGTATCGGAGTTGCTTTGATGACAAGAAAAGCTAGAAATGGCGGTGAGCTTTCTTATATTAAAGAAAATAGGGTGAAATTATGGAAACGTTCCGCTTTTCTCTTTATTCTAGGTTTACTTTTATATGTTGCAGATTGGACTGGAGATATCCTCCATTATTATGGAGTTTATATGCTGATTGCATCATTTCTTATCGTGGCCTCTACAAAGTTCATGATCCTAATATCTAGTCTTTTTTTAATAACATCGCAAATCTTACAAGTGACAATGAATTTTTTGAAAGGATGGCATCCTGAACAACCATTTATGGAATATCTCGATTTTTGGACGATTGAAGGTTTTCTAAGAAATCTTTTGTTTAATGGGTATCATCCAGTATTCCCTTGGATATGTTTCTTTTTACTTGGAATGATCCTTGGCAGACTTGATTTATCGGAGAAAACTGTAAGAAACAAAATGTTGTTTATTTCTATAATTTTACTCATAACAATAGAGATACTTTCAAAAGTATTAATGCGCCTATCTCTATCGGTGTTAGATGTAAATAGTGCAGAATTCTTGTTTCAAACAGGGCCAATTCCACCAAACATTTTATATATGTTATCAAATTCCGCTTCTGCGATAATTGTCATCGTTGCTTCTATTTATATCGTAGAAAAGTTTGCTGGACATTGGTTGATAAAATCATTTATTCAAACAGGACAATTAACTTTAACGCATTATGTAAGCCATGTATTCATCGGCGTTGGCATATTGGCTTTATTAAATAGGTTAGAAAACCAAACGTTAGCATTTTCATTATTATTTACAATATTGTTTTTCGTAGCGAGTATTTTCTTTTCTGTTTTATGGAGAAATAGATTTAAAAGAGGGCCGATTGAATGGGTTATGAGAAAAATGACAAATTAATATTGTAATAGTGGAAGTGAATTTCCGTAACATAAGGGGAGATTATAAAAGCGTTCCTGTAAAAAGTGTGGTTTTGAAATAAAGTTTGATAAAATGGTTTGTAAAAAATGTTTCTTTTGTTCAGTAATGGGTCATTTAATTGAATACCAATGAAACCAATATAAACGTACATTATGCGAACAAAATCAGAGGAGAGGAGTTTGTAGTTGATGAGTGATTTGAGTAACGAAAAAATACCAAAACAAGCGATGCAAGCATTAAAAATCGTAGAGGAGTTGCTTGGAAGTTCGATAGTCGGGGTATATCTATTTGGTTCTGCAGTAAATGGTGGCTTACGCATTAACAGTGATGTAGATGTCCTAGTGGTCGTGAATCATAGTTTACCTGAAGTAACTCGAAAAAAACTAACAGACAGACTAATCCTTATATCTGGAAAGATAGGAAATAAAGATTCTGTGAGACCACTTGAAGTCACGGTTATAAACTATAGCGATGTTGTACCTTGGCTATATCCACCAAAAAATGAATTTACCTATGGAGAGTGGCTCAGGAGTGAGTTTGAGAAAGGACAAATTCAGGAACCAACCTATGACCCTGATTTGGCTATTGTTTTATCACAAGCGAGAAAGAATAACATTACTCTATTTGGTCCTGACGCTTCAGATATACTAGACCCCGTTCCAATGACAGATATTCGAAGAGCGATTAAGGAGTCTTTGCCAGGGTTGATTGAGGGCATCGAAGGTGATGAGCGTAATGTAATTTTAACTCTGGCTCGAATGTGGCAGACAGTGTCTATCGGTGAAATTTCTCCAAAAGATGTTGCTGCAAAATGGGCTTTACCTCGGTTGCCCAAAGAATATTCGACTTTACTCGACTTAGCCAGAAAAGCCTATCGAGGAGAATATGTTGATAAGTGGGAAGGACTGGATTCCGAGGTGACAGTACTCGTTAATCATATGAAAAACTCTATAGAATCTTGTCTTAGTCAGACCCAGTAAAAGTGATAACAATACAATGGAAATTTTGCACACATTTTCTGAACCATATATCATTAATGAGATATTATAGAGTCCTCAAACGGAAATAAAGGGAAAGTTGTTTTAATGAACTGTAATTTTATTCCGTTGAAGAGCGCGTTTGTTGAAGATCAACAGTAGAAAATAATTAAACTTTTTTATAAAAATTGAACTATACTTCACAAAGAAAGAATCCGTTTTGATCAAACTTTTTTTCAAAACGGATTCTTTTTGTTTATCGTAAAATGTGGGCTTGGGAGGTGCCTTTAATCAAACTTTATTCCAAACCTACAATGAGCAGGGATGCTCTTTTTGAGAATTAGTGGGAAATATTCAATCTAATAACCAATCATGAGATTCATCGGCAAAACTCTGAAGGTAATTCATGAATAAGCCTGCATGATAACCATCACAAACAGCGTGGTGCATTTGTAAAGAAATAGGAAGATAAATAGCATTTTCCTTCTGCACAAATTTACCTGCAGTGATAATCGGTAAGAGATAATTACCTCCATTATTGATGTTGAGATTAAAACCAGTAAATGAACTCCATGGAATCATGGAAATGTGGAAAATGTTTTCTGGAATAGGGGATTTAGGAAATAAACTTATCCTACCGTTATATTTCTTTAAATCACTTTCATAATTCTGATGGAACTGTTTAAAATTATCCGATGCTTCTGTCCAAATGCTCGAAAATGTCTCTGATTCCTCATTAAAAATCGTATAACTTGGATTTAATTTTTCCCAATAACCTAATTCACCTTGGCTATTAAAACACGTTCTAAATGCAATATTAGTGTTGACAGCTTTTGTCACCATATATATGAATGTTGGATAAAACTTAAAATTATTTTCTTTTATGTTTTTATACAGAATGCTAATATCTATTTCTGACGTCATACTAAATGTTGTTTGTTGGGTAATATAATGCTCAAAATACTCGTGTCGATGCCAGCTCTTTCGATCAATTTTATTGAAATTCATTATTATTTGCCTCCTAAATATTATTACTTTTTATTTAGGAGGCTATTTTCACTGCTTTTTTCATTCATTACACCCTTTATATGAAATTGTCTGATAAAAAATTATATCCAATTTTTTGTTACTCAACATTTAAATCCTTATTATATAGTAAAGAGGGCTTTCAAGGACAGCCACTAAATGAACATTAATATTAACGAACAGTCCAATACCACTTAATAGCATCTTTTTCAACGTTTTTAACAAAATCGTCTTTCCCGTCGCAATAGCCATCAATATCATTTGGATACTGCTTGGCAAGTTGGCTCTTTATTTCTCCATACTGCCTACAAACTTCGGGATGCTCTCGAAGGTAATCCCTAAATGCTAAATGTCTTTCTATTTCTTCAATGTTGTTATATTGAAAAGCGTGAATTTGATGTGTGCGATGATCGCCACCTTTACGGAAATATCTTCTTCCAGTTATCCCGAATTCGCCCTTAACTTCGTATCCAATCTCTTGAAATTGTTCGGAAAATGAATCCAATTTATGAATATCATTGACGACTAGTAAAATATCAATAATTGGTTTTGCTTTTAGACCTGGAACTGATGTACTTCCAATATGAAAACTATTCACCAATTCTTCTTGAAGGATAGCCCTAATAGAACGTTCCTCTTTCTGATAGTCGCTGCTCCAATTGTGGTTATAATCTACAACTTTTATAATTCTCATTCAATACACCTCATTCTTTATTTTCATGATACTTTACAAATTTTATGCATTATTACAGAATATAAAAAATCTAATGCATTGTCAATGATGCTGTTTGAAAACAAAAAATGTTTTAATTTTCTCTTCAAAGCAGGAGATTCGTTTTTTCGTGCTGTTAAAATGAGCGATGAAGAGTTTATGGCAACTCTTCACCACTTCTAAAGGGGAGGAAAGCAACGCTCAATTTTTATTTTTGTGTTGCTTTAATTAATTCTAAATATTGAGAATCCCCTAAACCATATTGAGGGAAGAGGTGCAGTAAGTTTCGAACGATTTCATGGTGAGATAGATGTTGATGTGTTTGAATATATTTTGTAATTTCGTTGTCGTTTTGCAAAAGTTCTAAATACAATTTGATTCCTTGATACATAACCGGCATCAATTCTACATCTGGCATACGGTGTTCTACTAACACTGCTTTATATATTTCATAATAGCTGCCTAATGTTATTTCAGTTTCTTTCACATCATATGTTTGCTCTCTCACCGCATGATAGTAAATAGTGCCTTTGAATGATGTTTGTTCTAAATAAGCTAACACGGTTATTAAATTCATCTGACAAAACATATCTTCACCAAACCAAAGAACGATACATTGATATTCTTTTGAAAATAAGGTCTTTTCAAGTGGTGTAACTGTAATAGCTTCGTAATCCGCAAGTGAGACTTGATGGCCTGTTGCTCGAATTTGTTTAAATGAGTCGCTAAAAATTTTTTTAACGCTGTCGTGTACACACATCGCTTCATTAAAAGGTGCGTAATCGCTTTTTCCCATTAATTGTTGAGAATTGAATTCTTCGTACATCATTTGTCCATTTAAAATATTCAATACTTCGTGATCAAAATGTTTATCCACATGCTTTTGTAAATCTTCAATTCTTAATTTTTTTGAAATGTCCATATAATAACCCCTCGCTTCATTCATAGTGAGTTTTACATATGTTTGCAATGGTTCAGGACACAAACGAAAGGCATTGGGACTAACTCCAAATATCTCCTTGAAAGCTCGGGAAAATGCTTCTTGGGACGAGTAGCCATGTTTGATCGCTATTTCAATGATCCTTTCATCTGTTTCACTAAGACTGATTGAAGAAAGATAGGTTTTTCTAAGGGTCATATATCGTTTGATGCTAATGCCTGTTATTTGATGAAATTTAAAGGAACAGTAATAAGAAGAATAGCCCATTGCTTCACTTAGTTTTATTAGGGAAAACCCCTCAAACAGATGCTCTTCAATCCAATCAATCATATCTTGAATCATATTGTTCATCATGCATCACTCCTGGTTTTAATTATAGTGAAGAATTAAAAGGGGTTTTGATATTCGTTGTGCTTTTGAATGAATCGAACTGGATTCAACGATAAGGTATGTATGGTTCATCACCATAACGTAGGGTTGATTTCTGTTCCCAATACATGCATTAATGTTTTCTTTTATTATCTCAAAATGCTAGTTAGGATTTTAAAAGTTATGGGGAAATATGGTGAAGAAATTTATTGTTTGCCAACCTTCAACTAATTTGAAAGGCTTCTTTTGTTTATCTTTTTAGTATACTCTCTAGGTGATTTCTTCCCAACCCTTGTTTCAATGGAGATGTTTATTAATTTCCTTTTTGTAAATTGAATTATTTTTTGTCCATAAGAGATTTAGAATGAAATTGGATGATTGGAAAATAAATTAAAAATAAAACATATGATATGTCTAGGTGCCATGAAATTCGGTATTAAGTAAAAAGAATAAGGAGAGTAATAGGTGAAAAAAAGAAAACTGCTTATTTTTGCGATATTACTAGGATTGTTAACGCTATTTATAAGTTTTAGTCAATTTTTAAGTCCTTCTACAGAAGAAATGGGGGGAACTGAAAAGGATTTTTCATCAGATCGAGCTCTTGATTATTTAAAAGAAGTTGCAAAGGAACCGCATCCAATGGGCTCTCCTGCGAATAAAAAGGTCAGAGATTATATTGTCAAATACTTTCAAAATTTAGATGTGCCTGTTGAAATTCAATCGACGCCAGTTAAGGATGTTAAAGATGAGAAGTATGCTGCGGAATTAGGTGCAGAGACTGTTGAAAATATTATTGCGAAAATCCCGGGGACATCAGGAGATGACAATGCAATTTTATTAACAGCTCATTATGATTCTGTAACTGAGGCTCCTGGAGCGTCAGATGATGGCTACGGCGTTGTCACAATTATGGAGACAGCAAGAGCGTTAAAACAAATGCCGGCACCTAAAAACACAATCTATTTTGTGCTAACAGACGGTGAGGAGCCAGGTTTATTTGGAGCGAGGGCTTTTAAAGATCGAACGGATGTTTTGAATAAAGTAAGCGTAATGTTTAATTTCGAAGCAAGAGGAAATGCAGGGGTACCAATTTTATTTGAAACGAGTTCAAATGATTTAAAGTTAGTGCAATTGTATAAAAAGGCCGTTCCATACCCCGTAGCATACTCATTTGCTTCTGAAATGTATAAAAGAATGCCAAACGATACGGATTTTACCGAATTAAAAGTGACAAAAAAATTAGGCTATAATTTTGCGAATATGAATGGATTAGAGGCATATCATGCTGAAACAGATCGTGTGGAAAATAGTGACGAGGGAACAATTCGTCACTTTGGGAGCTATGTTTTTCCTTTAGTGAAAAAGTATATGATGATGGATGCGAAAGAGTTTCAAATCATAGAGGAAAGTAAAAGTGATGCAATTTACTTCCCATTAATGAAAAAAACATTAATCGTATACTCACAAAAGGTAGTCATCCCGTTAATGGTTGTTTTACTTATCCTAACAGCTGCAATATTTTTCTACAGCTTTAAAAAGCAAGTGATACAGATTAAGGGTTTTGCTTTAAGTTTTTTTGCGATGCTAGGTAGTCTTGTTGCCATTTTTATCTTCTATTTCCTTCTAATACGTCTTTTAACTATCGTATTTTACGGTGAAATAAATGAATATAGTATGGTTATGTTTGGTACTTATGATCCGACAATTCTTACTTTGTTAGTCTTACTCGCAGTTGTGTTCAGTTTCTTTTTTACGAAGTGGATTTCGAAAAAATACGGTACTATGAATTTCGCGATGAGTACGCAAGTTTTATGGATTGTATTGGCTGTGATAACTAGTCTTACGTTCAAAGGTGTTAGTTACGCATTTACGATTCCAGCGATCATTAGTTTGCTGTTGGTTTTACCAATCGTATTAAAATTAAATTGGGCGAAGGCTGTGTATCATTATGTAGTGGTTGCCGGATGGGTAGTCCCAAGTATTTTATTACTTGCACCAATTATGTATCTGATGTATGTTGCACTAACAATTAGTATAGCACCTCTATTAGTCATTCTAACGGCAATCATTACATTCCCAATAGTAGCAATTGTGAATTGGTTAATGGTTGATGATAATGAAGCATAGCCGAGTTTTATAAAAAAAGAGGAGAAAAGCGACTTCGTTTTTCTCCTTTACTTTGTCTGAGCAAAATCATTGATTGCTAATGCATAGTAGTTACTCAGCTGGAAAACCCCACAAATTACATTGTTGACTTACATGTTAAATTATAATTTTTGATAGTGATTGAATAGGTTCTCTACTTTATCCTGAATAATTTGTTTTAATGATTCAGGTTTCACTGAGATAACACTATGACCGAACCTCATAAAATAGTTAGCGATAAATGCCTCTTCTCCAGGATTATAAAATCCATTAATGACTGTTTTATTACCAATTACTAATGTCATTGAGGGATATTGTTCTTTATAAAATAAATCCTTTGCTTGTGCTAAAATCTCAACTTCAAAGTTAATCCTCTTCTCGGATTGGTAAATTTCTAATGAACGACTAATAAGTTCATCTATAGAGAAGTGGGGAGTAAGTTCTTCCTCTTCCATAAAGATTATTCTGTCAGATCTAAAAACTCTATATTTATGTGTATTGAACTCTATTCCAGTGGCATACCATTGTCCAAACCTAGCAGAAATTTTGAAAAATTGAACATGGTAGCTTTTTTGCTCGTCATTTTTTAAATATTGAATCTTACAGGTGCTTTCATTAAGAATGCTCATTAAAATTTTATCTAAAAAACGACTAACATTATTATGTTGATTTACTTCAAACTGCAAGACTTTTTTCATTTTGTGAATCTGCAGTATTTGATTGTTAGACAGACAGTTTTCAAACTTCTCATTTAATTTATGAACACTTAAATGAAATGGTGTTGATTGATAAGATTCTAACGTTAGCATGGCAAAGTACAGAGCATACACTTCATCAATCGTAAAAATAATAGGGGATAACAATCTATTTTTTAAGATACCATAACGTCCATGTCTGCCATGCTCCGAAAAAATAGGCATACCTAATTGTTCTAATGAACTAATATCACGTAGAGCCGTACTTTTAGAAATATTGTATTTAGCCATTAAATCATTTAAATTAAAGTACTCTCGACTGTTTAAGTATCTTATCATGTCATTTAATCTTTCGGATTTCTTCATATAAATCTCCTTATCAATTTCGCCTTAGCGTAATTGCGTCCGGATTTAGAATTGTGCCTGTACAATTCATTCCTTTCAAAATCCGTGACATCCGCCGGAGGCTTTATCTTCATTCAGTACGTGGGTGAAAAGGAACCACATCCTCATTCATCTCACCACCTTCAGATGTGGGGGGTTCTTCTGAATGAAGATAAAGGTGTCATGTTTTGATACCTTTACATCTTAAAATAAGGTCAAGGTAATATCAATTGATAAGATATCTACCTACAATCATTTTATTAAAGGAGATTGATACCATGAGTACAACACTAGAAGTAGCTATTTTCTTATCCATGAAAGGAAAAGCAAAAGAAGCGGTCGATTTTTACAAAAAACATTTTAACGCTGAGGAATTGTTACTTGTTACCTATAAAGATATGGCAAGACGTGACAGCTCGCTGCAGCTTACTGAAGAGAATAAACATTATATTACTCACTCCGTTTTAGCAATCGGTAAAACAAAGGTAATGTTGGCAGAAGATACAATGGATGTCACTGAAAAATATGTAGTAGGGAATAACACCTCATTGTGTATTCAAAGTGCGGATTTAGAAGAAATCGAACATTTTTACAAAAGCTTAACGACAGATAAGAGAGTGAGAATCATTGTTCCGTTATCAAATAATGTTTTTAGCAAAGCATACGGTATAATCGAAGATCCGTTTGGTATTCAAATACAATTAATGTTTGATGATAGATTACATTAACAAATGATATATTGTTTGTCGCTGTTCTTTTAACTAAATATGTGCAGAAAAGCTGGGGATGTTTACCCAGCTTTTTTGATCTACGTAAAAATATTTCTTTAAAAAGTCCCACTCCATTACTTCAATAAAGTCGAAGATACAGTACCAAAAAAAAGCCACCAATAATGGCAGCTTTTAAATACCTTATTGACATTTAAATTTAAAAATCTCATCAACAGCTTTGTGATACCCACCTGATTTTTGGAAGGATTCTTTAATATTTGCAACAGCTTTATGGATGGAAGGGTTGTTTAACACATGATCGGCAGTTTCATTTAATTGACTTGCCGTCAAGGTTTGCATTTGTAATTGAATACCTGCTCCGATGTTGGTAACTTGCTCTGCAATTACTGGCTGATCCGCACTTAGTGGGATTGCGATTAGCGGAACCCCGTTATAGAGAGCTTCATTTGTACTGTTCATTCCACCATGTGTGATAAATAATTTTGTATATTTTAGCAACTCAGTTTGTGGAACATAAGTTTTTACAATGAAGTTTTCAGGAATCTCTCCCAATTCACTTAGTTGAGTTTGTCCCCCAATAGACATGACAACAGTATGCTCAGTATTCCCGAAAGCCTTAAAACACAGCTTATAGAAATCGATGGCTTGATTTAAGACAGTACCGAGTGAAATGTAAATGGGGCTTTTTTCTTTGAGTGCTGTAAGGTCGAAGTCTTCTTGCGTTAAGCGTGAAGAGATGGATGGACCTACAAATTTATAGGATTGGTCAAATGTTTCTCCAAAAGGTTGAAATTCCCTAGTTGTATAAACGATTGTAAGCGGTGCGGGATTACAAAAAACTTCATATGGAGAATTGATTTCAATATCATATTTTTCTTTAATTTTTGTTGTCAGGTGTTGAAAATCATCATTGATCTTTTTTAAAACTTCAGTAGGGACATTTTTTGAAAGATGTTCTATTGTTCTATCGAATGATAGTTTAGTCTGTGCAAAAGATGTACATGAATTGATTGACGGAAGTTTTAGGATTTTGGCAAGTAAATGGCCACAACCAAACATAGAATCGTGGATGATGTAATCAAAATGCTCTCCTTTAATCTGTTCAAGAACGCTAGGTATGACGATATCTGCAGTAAGTAAAAGTCCGTTGACTCTCTCAAGTAAATGATTTCTTCCACCTGAAATAAAGGCTTTTATAAATTTTTGACCGTCAAACGTGCGCACAGTCGCTCCCGTCTTCTCAATACGCTCTCGAAAAGCTTCTATCGTAAAGAACACGACCTCTTCTCCTCGCGAAATTAACTCCTGTACAACGCCGATAGTTGGATTGATATGTCCTTCTGATCCACCATTAATAAATAAAACACGTGTCAATTCTACCACTCCTTCGGTAAAGATATTATTCAAGATTGTGTAAGAGTAATGGATACTGTCACATATCATTGCTTAACTATGGTAAAGCACCGTGAGATCTTTTAGCAAGTTTAAGTATTTATCTTTTTAGGTAAACAGCCAAGCACAAAGCCGATTCCGGACGCCATTATGCCGAGGCATAATTGATAGGGAACAATAATAGAAAGAATAGCCCATTTCTTCACTTAGTCTTATCAAAGAAGACCTCTTAAACAAATGCTCTTCAATCCAATCAATCATATTTTGAATCATATTGTTCTTTATATTGAAGAAAGAAAAATGGGTTTTGATATTCGTTGTGCTTTTTATGAAGGTGGACATGATGTAATATTAAAAAAATTTTGAAAATATAAATAAAGTACGAATCTATCAATACATGTATGAATAGATTCGTTTTTATCTAAAAATGTCAGTTAGAATGGAAAGAACTTTTGTATTTTTCCTTTGAATTATTTCTTGTCTATGAGTGTTTGAATATAGATTTCGGTCATTTTAATTTGTTCTTTCCACAATGAAAGGAGCCATTTCTTGTCTGTCGTAGAGATTAAAAAAGTCGCAAATCCATTTATATAAGTTACTATTAAATCATCTACTAGTTCAATGTCAGAAGGGGTTAGTTTATCACCATAAAAATCATTTAATAAAAGCTCAAATAAATCAAACGGTGTTTTTTCTGAGTCTTTACTAAAGATAAGGTCTTCAAACTCTTGATCGTAGGATGCTTTCACTAAAAATTGCATTTGAACATTAATCAAAATTAAGTATTCTTTATTCTGTTCATCAATAAAAAAAAGAAAATATTTTATCATAATATCAGAAAAAGAATCTGTTTCTATCGACTCATTATAAATTTTTGCTAATGCATCATTCATGAGGACATCAGAATAAATAAAAGCTTCTTGTTGGATGGACTCCATAGAACCGAAGTGATGAAATACACTTGCTTTACTGACATTTGCCTTCTTTGCAATGCTGTTAGCACTTAGCGCCTCTAAACCATTTTCTGCTATTAAAGATATAGTAGCATTTAGTAATGCCTCTTTTGTTTTATTTCCCTTTTTTTCTCTTCCATCTATCATTAACGTACCTCCTAAGAGAATGGTTGTCACATTTTAATCATTATATCACAAATCAAAGTTCTTGACCGTTCGGTTAGTTTTAAGTACAATTTACTTGACCGTTCGGTTAGTTTTATTTGTTGAGCCAATTATTCTTTAGAGTATATTGGAAAATAAATGAAAATATATATTATGCCTAGCTAGCTATAAAATTCAGTTTTAAGTAAGTAGATGAATAAGGGGAGAAAAAGTTGAAAAAAAGAAGATTACTTGTGTTTGCGATATTACTTGCATTGTTAACGTTTTTTATAAGTTTTAGTCAATTTTTAAGTCCTTCTCAAGAGGAAATGGGAGAAACAGAAAAGGATTTTTCATCGGATCGAGCGCTTAATTATTTAAAAGAAGTAGCAAAGGAGCCACATCCAATAGGCTCTCCTGCGAATAAAAAGGTAAGAGATTATATTGTAAAACACTTTCAAAATATAGATGTGCCTGTCGAAATTCAATCGAAGCCAGTGAAGGATATAGATGAGAAGTATGCTGCAGAAATAGGTGCAGAGAATGTTGAAAATATTATTGCAAAAATCCAAGGGACATCCGGTGATGATAATGCGGTTTTATTAACAGCTCATTATGATTCTGCACCAGAAACTCCTGGAGCAGCAGATGATGGTTACGGCGTTGTCACAATGATGGAGGCGGCAAGAGCATTAAAACAAATGCCGGCACCTAAAAATACAATCTATTTTGTGCTAACAGACGGTGAAGAGGAAGGAACACTTGGAGCGACTGCTTTACTAGATCGAACAGATATATTAGACCAAGTACGCGTTATGATCAATTTCGAAGCAAGAGGCAATACAGGGGTACCGATTTTGTTTGAAACAAGTTCAAATGATTTAAAGTTAATGCAGTTGTATAAAGAGATTGTTCCATACCCTGTAGCATATTCCTTTGCTTCTGAAATGTATAAAAAGATGCCGAATTATACAGATTTTGACGAATTAAAAGAGACAAAAAAATTAGGGTATAATTTTGCTAATATGGGTGGATTAGAGGCCTATCATGCAGCGATAGATCGTGTGGAAAGTAGTGATGAGGAAACAATTCGTCACTTTGGTGACTATGCTCTTCCTTTAGTGAAAAAGTATATGATGATGAACGCAAAAGAGTTTCAAGCCATAGAAGAAAATAAAGGTAATGCGATTTACTTTCCATTAATGAAAAAAACATTAATTGTGTATTCGGAAAAGTTTGTAATCCCATTGATGATTGTTTTACTTGTCTTAACAGTCGCAATATTCTTCTTCAGCTTTAAAAAGCAAATGACACAAATTAAAGGGTTTGCACTTAGTTTATTAGCGATGATTGGAAGTCTTGTTTCCATTTTCATTTTCTATTTCCTTCTAATTCGTCTTTTATCAATAGTATTTAACATTGAAATTGATGAAGATGGATTGATTATGTTTGGTACTTATGATCCGTTGATTCTTACGTTGATGGTCTTACTCGCTATTGTGTTCTGTTTCTTTTTTGCAAAGTGGATTTCAAAAAAATGTGGTCCTGCGAATTTTGCCATGAGTACGCAAGTTTTATGGATTGTATTGGCTGTGATAACAAGTCTTACGTTCAAAGGTATTAGTTACGCATTTACGATTCCTGCGATCATTTGTGTACTGTTGATTTTACCGATTATTTCCAAAGTAAATTGGGCGAAGGGTAAGTATCATTATGTAGCAGTTACAGGATGGATAGTTCCAAGTATTCTATTACTTGCGCCAATTATGTATCTTATCTATGTAGCAAGAACACTTAGTATAGCACCTGTTATTGCAATTTTAACAGCATTAATTTCATTCCCGATCATAGCAATTGTGAATTGGTTAATGGTAGATGAATGAGGTGAATTTAAATGAATAAAGCATACAATCAAACAACAGATGTAGCAATTCAACAATTAGTTAACAACCTTTCACCAGATGAACCAGGCTGTGCTTATATTGCGAGCTTCGATGATGGTGTAACTTACAAGGGTACGGTTGGTTTAGAATCGATAGAAAAAAAGGTACCGATCACAACAAAAACCATTTTTAATCTCGCATCCGTCTCTAAACAATTCACAGCATTCGCCATTTTGTTATTAGAACAAGAGGGTAAACTGAGTTTAGACGATTCAATTTTAAACTATATACCTTCTCTAGGAGCATATGCTGAACCTGTCACTCTAAGACATCTAATTCATCATACTGGTGGATTAGTAGATTATATGGAATTAGCTGAGAAAGAGGGAATTTCAGATAAGGATAAATTAACTGCTGAACAATCTCTAGAACATCTTGAAAATTATCAAATTGCAGATTTTCCTGTCGGAACAAAATTTGAGTATAGTAACACAGGGTATTTCTTATTATCTTTAGTAGTTGAAAAAGCTAGTGGAAAATCTTTGCGCGAATTTTCGAAGAAGTGTATTTTTGAGCCTTTAAACATGAATGACACAACAATCGTGGATGGCTATCCTACCAATATTTCGATTGCTCGTGGTTATTCGAAGAATGAGCAAGGGGCATTTGAAATTTATGAAAGTCCTTGGGAACATACGGGCGATGGAGCGGTCCATACAAATGTTGAGGATTTAGTAAAATGGGGACAAAACTTCGCAACAGGTACTGTTGGTGGGAAAGAGCTTGTTAAAAGAATGGGAGAGGTAGGTTCGAAAACTTCTTCAGCTGGTGAGCTAATTATTGATAATGAAGATTATGCTTTTGGTTTGTCTATTGGCGAAACTTTTGATAGTCATTACTTGGAACATTCAGGACAATGGGCTGGCTATCCTTCACACTTTATGCGCTTCCTAGAAGAAGGTTTAACGATTGCGGTATTAAGTAATTATGAGGATTTTGATAGTGAAGAATATGCTGTGAAAATTGCAGAAATTATTATAGGAAAAAGCGCAAAAAAATAAAGATTGATTATTGAACTTTTTTTGAAGAATTCGGTGAATTTTATGAATGCGATTAGAAAGGAATCCAGCAAAGGCTTGAGTCTGCCCCAACAGAAGTATGTTGTATTTAATTAGCAATCGTAAGGAGAGCGGTTATAGAATTATGAGGTTTTTTGAAATATTACTAATTGTTTTCAATATTTTTCTATTCGTTTGGTTCATAGTCGCTAAGAACAAATCGCAGCGTCTGTTGCTTATTGGTTTTGGTAATTCCGCCATCATTACATTGCTTCATGGGGTTATTGAAGGTGTGCGTTGGCAAATGATTCCTGCCTATACGATGACAGTAGTCCCACTAGTAATTCTAGTCATCAGATTGAAATCTAAGCCTGAAGAGGGAGGAGCTAACAAGGCATCCACTGCAAAGCTGATTACACTATCTGCGCTATCTGTGATTTATTCATTCGTAGCAGTGGCTCTACCGATTATATTTCCAGTGTTCACCTTTGAGAAGCCCAAAGGACCGTACAAAATTGGTACAGTAACCTATGATTGGCGGGATAATCAGCGGGAAGAAACTCTAACACCCGAATCTGGCGACAAGCGAGAGTTAATGGTACAAATTTGGTATCCTGCTGATGCCACGGCTGAAGGTGAGACGGTTAAGTACCACTCTGATGGGGATGTATTTGCCGAGGCGTACAGTAAAGTGATGGATCTACCCAAACTATTATTTACAACTTTTGGCTATATCAAAACAAATGCTATTGAGAATGTGATGATATCCAATCAGGAATCCTCTTATCCTGTTCTTATTTTCTCACATGGTTTTAATGGACATAAAAATCAGAACACTTTTCAGATCGAACAATTAGTCAGTCATGGATATATTGTCGTAAGTATAGATCACACCTACAGTAGCGTAGTTTCTATTTTTTCAGATGGACGAGTAGCTAATTATGTACCGCAAGATTCGGATTCAGTTACTTATTGGAATGAAGCTAATGAAGTTTGGGTGGAAGATGCAAAATTTGTACTGGACCAAGTGGAAAAGTTGGCCAAAGCTGATCCAGACCATCGTTTTACAGGCCGTATGGATATGCAAAATATAGGTATGTTTGGTCATTCATTCGGTGGAGCAACAGCTACTCAGATGGTAATGAGGGATTCTAGAATTAAGGCAGCTATCAATATGGATGGATTTCCATATGGCAAACGTCCAGTTTCCGCGGGCGAGTTGAAGAAACCCTTTATGGTGATGACTGCCGATGAGGGCACAGGTACAGAGGACTTCGGTGGATTAATAGAAGCAACTTTATCGAAGGATAAGGATGTTGCACAACATAAAAATTATTGGCTTCAAATTAATAATATGACGCATATGGGTTTTTCTGATTTTTACTCGTTTTTACCGTTATATGAAAAGATGGATGGAGTCAATATACGAAGTGTTCACCACCTTATTAACGATTACTCACTAGATTTCTTCAATCACCATTTAAAACAACAGCCATTTAAGTTATTAGAGCAAACCATTGGTGATCACCCGGAATTTACTTTACAAACAAATTGATGAAAAATGGATAGCCTGGAGCGAAATTTTGTATGTTAAGTAAATTCAAAACTAAAAAGCCGATTTCCTTCTTTTCAAAGGAATCGACTTTTTTTGTCTTAGTTACTTGTTACATGTTCAGGTTTAGTACTGTAAGCAAACAACCGGACTGCTAGAAGGAGCGCCAGCAAGACCATTATGAGTCCCGACCAGCCAAGATTACCTATGGAGAAACTGCTGATCACCAGCCCCCCGATAGTTGAGCCAAGAGCGAAACCGAACTGGATAAACGAAGTGTTGACGCTAAGAGCAATATCAGGTGAGTGTGGGACTAAGGAAACCAAGTACAACTGCTGTGCTGGTGAGGTCGCCCATGTGGCCACCATCCATATCATGATCAACGGGATGATAGCATAAATCAAGCCGTCTGCCCAAGTCACAAGCAGTAGCATTCCGGCTTGGACGGACAGACCAGTGTAGATCATGAACTTCGGCCCTTTTGTATCCGCAATCACTCCTCCAAATTTGGAGCCGAAAAAACTACAAAGACCAAAGAGTAACAGAATACCGGAAAGCGCAGCTACCGACAACTTGGCATTTGCTTGTAAGTATGGAGTAATATAAGTAAACAGCGTTGAGTATCCTCCTATATAGAGCAGTGTAGTAGCAAGCGCAAGCACAATCTTTTTGTCTTTCAAAATTGACAGCTGCATTCCGAGTGTAATAGTTTTATGCTCGGTAATAGACGGGACTCTGGCGAAGACTACCAGCAACGGAATCAATGTTAGCATCCCTATGAGGATGAATAAAGTTCTCCAACCAATAACTTCGCTTAAAAACGTGCCTGCAGGTACACCGAGAACAAGAGAACTGCTTAAACCCATCAAAATAGTACCGATGGCTCGGCCTCGATTTTGTACTTCGACCAAACGAGTCGCCACGGCCATTGCAATAACAGTAGCAGCACCCCCGCTGAGGCCTTGAATCACTCGCGCCACCAATATCATTTCAAAAGAAGGGCTGAAATAGACTAGGAAGCTACTCAGAATAAAAATACCGAGCATGATTAACAGTATTTTTTTACGATCCACCTGGATGGTTGCCGCAATCACGACGGGGGCCCCAATCGCAGCGGACAGGGCGAACGCCGTAACGAGCGCTCCCGCAGAAGATGTTGTAATTCCAAGATCTGCTGCTACCATATGGAGGATTCCACTTATAATGTACTCAATTGTTCCAATAAGAAACACTGCCAGAGCAAGTAAATTTACAACCCATTTATTACTCATAGACGATTCTCTCTTTCTTCAATAGGAATTTGGATTTCGATAAGGCAAGTACCCGGTTCCCCTGAAAGTGGCACATAGATTTCTCTTCCAGGTCGGTCGCTTCGAATGCGGTAGCCGTTGCGTTCGATCCATGTAGCAAGATCTATGCATGCGGTCTCCGAAAACGCTGAATCCGAACGGAATAATAGCGTGGCTACTGTCTCCGAGGGGAGGAAACGTAGATTAAGATGCTCGGGAAGCTTAGAGGTGACTGGTTTCACGGTATAGCCGACCTCTAGCTCAAAGGCATGCACCGTACTGCTGGGTACGTCCCATAGCACCATTTGAGGACCAGATAAAGAAGATCTAGAGTTCCTATCGAGAAGTCCTTCGAAGACTTCGAAGAGAAATGGGATATCGTCAACTGTACCAGTAGAAACATAAGTAACCATGTGCATGTCTTCAACGCGCTTCATAACAACTTCCTGTTCTTTATCCATCCTACCTTCGCGCTCCACAAGCTGTATTCGTTCTTTAACCTGGGTAAGCTTGGACCTTTCGACATCAAGCAATCGCTCGATTTCACTTTCTTTAAGTCTTAGCATGCCACGAATCTGTTCAGCGGATATATCTTCTTGGAGCAGATGCCCGATTTGCTGTAGTGTAAACCCCAATTCTTTAAAAATAACAATCTGATTAATCACTAGCAGCTGTTCGGCGGAGTAGTACCGATACCCGGTCGATTCATCGATTTTGGCAGGCTTTAAGATTCCGAGCTGATCGTAATAGCGCAGGGTTTGTAGCGGAATTCTGCTTAGCCTGGAAAATTCGCTGATTTTAAACAATTCTTCACCTTCTTTTCTTCTATTTCGGAATGAGTATACACCCTCTAGTCGGCTATAAAGTCAAGCGCTCAGTCAAATTTTCGCGAACTTTCCGATGTGCAATCGGCTCTATAGAGTAAAACGGAGTCTCAAAACGTGCTACTTTGGAGAAGATCCAATATTTAGTTCTTCGCTCTAGCTGTGCGTAAAGTCACTCACCCCAACTGTAAAAAGTGTTTCAGTTGGTTGTCTATCACGAGAGAATCCTGTTCGTTTTGTCCGATTCCAAAGCAATGTCCCCACTTAGATTTGATTGGCTGATAAATAGCATTAGGCATATATTTCACTTCATATGCATTATCCTCAGGAGGAAAGAACAGATCAGTCGATCCTGGCATAACAAGAGCATGAGCAGTGATCTTGTTTAATGCCTGTTCAAAATTTTTGTTGTCTTGAGGATTGGCACTAATATCCCCGTTGATCCCTGTACGGAGCATAGCAATTAAGTCGTTGGCATCAAAGATAAGGAACACTTGATCCCAATAGTCTTCCAGATATGCCTTTAACGTCGAGTATCCCTCCACCTGATAGAGCTGCTCCAAATAATAAGCCTGAGAAAATCCCCAAGGAGCATAGACGCGTCCCATCGCGGCAAGTCCTGCTGCTGGCTGACTGTCATAATAGCCTTCCTTCCAATTTGAGTCCGCTTGCAATGCTGCGATGAGCCCCTCAAAAACAACTTGTGCATGTGGCCTAGTCTTTGCTGTTCCGCCAAACGGTGCAATCCGCTCGACCATCTCAGGATAACTTGTTCCCCATTGAAAGGTTTGCAGCGCCCCGAGCGACCAGCCAACGACTAGAGCAATCTTCGTAATTCCAAATTTCTCGGTTACGAGCTGATGTTGTAGCCGGACATTATCATGAATCGTAATGAGCGGGAAATTTGCTCTGTCAAAAGGGGCTGGTGTGTTGCTTGGGGAGGAAGAAAGACCATTCCCCAACATATTAGGCACAATAATAAAATATTTGTCTGGATCGAGAGCTTTACCAGGTCCAATCAACCACTCATTATCAGTGTGTTGACCAGCAAACCAAGTAGGGTAGACAATTACATTTGACTTGGTGGAATTTAAAGTTCCATAGGTTTTATAGGCAAGAAAGGCTTGAGGCAACTTTTCGCCCGATTGCAGCACGACATCTCCCAGTGAATAAATTTCGTAATCTTTCATTATGTGATTCTCCTTCGTTATACAAGATTTGGTGTTGAAGCTTGATTTTTACTCTACGATACTGCTACCATCAAATCAACGAAACGTTTTTGACCATAACGTTCAATTTTTTTGAATGAAGAGGTGCTGTCTCATTGGAAATCCGCCAACTTAAAACATTTTGGACGCTTGCTTCCACACGCAGTTTTAGCCGTACTGCCGAAGTATTGAACTATGTTCCGTCTACTGTAACCATGCAAATTAAGGCTTTAGAGGAAGAATTGGGGGTCAAGCTGCTGGATCGCTTAGGCAAGAGTGTCGTATTAACAGATGCAGGCCAGCAATTGTTACCCTATGCCAACAAAATTTTAAATGATATAGAGGAGGCTCGGTATGTCTCAAGTCAAAGCGGAGAATTAACTGGTACGGTTATAATCGGTGCAGACGAAGTGCTCTGTACATACCGGCTACCTGCATTGCTCCGGCTTTTTCGCGAACGATATCCGCACGTTCGTCTTTTGTTTAGGCCCTTGTCTAGTCACCATTTGAAACAAAGTCTGAGAGAAGGAAATGTTGATGTGGTCTTTATGCTGGATGAACCTGTCGTATCTACGGATCTTCATACAGAGATTTTATTGGACGAACCTTTTCTAATGGTAGTTTCACCCGACCATTCACTTGCGACACGCTCTACATTAAGCATAGAAGATTTTAATAGAGAGCAAATTCTATTAAGTGAAAAAGGTTGCTCTTATCGGACTTTCTTCTATCGCACGTTATTGAGAAAAGGGGCCGATAGCTTGACCGAACTGGAGTTTAATAGTGTAGAGGCCATTAAACAATGCACAATGGTTGGTCTCGGCATTGCCTTACTACCTGAAATGGCGATAAAGGGAGAGCTGGAGCGGGGAGAACTGATTGCTTTACCTTGGGATTTATCGGAAATACGATTTGCTACTCAAATGCTGTGGCATCAAGAGAAATGGATTTCACCATCAATGAAGGTCTTTATCGAATTGGCAAGAAGTGTACTAAAATAGAGTCTAGTTAATAGCATATTTAATATCCCCGAATTTACGGGCGCAAACGATTCATACCACCGCACCATAGTTAAATCGGATAGAAGTGGGAAAGGTCGAATCGGAGTTCATTTAAAACCTTGAATCGACCTTTTTTCGGAAGTGAGTAGGCTCGATGTTGAAATTAGTTCATGATAGAATTTGAGATGATTGCTACCTCAAAAACGTCAATGGGTTATAGGGAAATTCAGAAAACTTACCTGAAATTCTCTTGGCATTAAATTTGGCATATATGCTGTGGGCGTTATTAATATCAATTTAATATATTATTAAAGATTTACTTGGTAGCAATAAGAGCTTTAATAATTTCGTTCCAGTAGTCTTTATAAGTTTTTTTCTTTTTATTTTCTATCTGTTTTGACTGAATAATCTTTTCCTTTTTAGCGTTTTTTGTTAGGCTCTTCACTGAAAATTCTCCTTTTAAATGTGCTTTGTATGTATTGTCTAACGGTAAACAAGCTGAATTCGATATGTATCCTACCAATCTTATGTTTTTTCAGTATTTAAATGTTTAATACATTTATTAAAAATTCCACGTAAGATAGAAAAAAGGCAGGTTTTTAGCAGAAATCCTATCACGGAAGTTCCTTAGTATAAAATCTTTGGTTAATGATCTCTGTGTTCGCAATCTGAGTCATTTTTATCCCGCATTAACGGGCTGTAAGACTCCCACTTCAAGATTTAAGTGAAACAAAAAATATAAGTGGGAGATCAATTACCCGTAAAAGCCCGATCGGTTCAACTAACAATCAATGGGGGGAGGAACCCCCCACTGATTGATGTTTCACTTTATTTCCTATACATATTTTCAATATTTATATTAAAATATAAACATTTAAATTTTCATCGAAATATGGATTCCATTTCTTGCTTCTCAAAACTAGAAACAGATGAGGAGAAGGTCACTAAAGTCTTCTGCCTTACATCAGTACTCATGTCTCGAGCTGAAAGGGGCTGACCTCTGCAGCGACAGCAACACACGACCGAGTGACCAACATCATGTTGCTGCCGCTACGTTAGCACTGCGCTTTCGCACAAAAAACATCTGCCGCTGTCGCTTCGCTTTCGCGCAAAAACATCTGTTGGCCCAAAGCCTCCGGACGCAATTATGCCTCGGCATAATTGATATGTGCTTTGTGTATGCAACGTTTAACGGTCAAAAAATTGAATTCCGCTCAATTTAAACGCATCTGAATACGGAGTATATCCTACTAATCTTTTTGTTTCTTCAATATTTAAACGTTTAAAACGATTATCAGATAGACCATGTAAGATTGAAAAGGGAGGCAGGTTTTTAGCTGAAATCGTTTTTAGAAGAAGGTCACTAAAATCTTCTGGACTTATATACGCACTCATGTCTCGAGCTGAAAGTGGCTGACCCTCAGGTTTGTAATCGTCATAAGCACCAATACGGATAGCGACACTTTGTAATTGTTTCTCATAAGCGAAATACGATGCAAGTGCTTCCACAAAACATTTGCTAACCCCATACATATTCTTTGGTCTAATAGGTGAAGAATCGGTCACTTGAAAGTCTAGTGGATATCCTTCAACAGTTTGAGCACTTGAAGCAGCTATGACTCTAGTTACACCGTTATCCGATGCGGCTTTAAATATATTGTATGAACCTTTGATATGACTCTCTAATAAAGATGTATAAAAATCTGCATCTGGAGAAGGATTTCCTGCTAAATGAATAACAATATCTATGTTTTTACAAGCTTCCTGACAATCTTCTAAGCTAGAAACATCTAGATATGTAACTTCATGATCTGGCGACTTTTTAAATTTTTCTAATGGAAATAAATTAATGTCTGCCAATCTTAATTGATAGCTTGTTTGCTTCATTAAAGTATTGGTTATCTGTTGACCAATCTTTCCAGCAGCTCCTGTAATTAAAATTTTCTGTACCATGATAAACGCTCCTTTACGTTTTTATTAAATAAAAACAGTGTTTTAGCTAAGCTTGTTCTGATTATAAGTATATGTTTGTCATTAATACAGCGAATAATTATAATGAAGTACATGAAAAAAATTCTTGGGGGTGTCGACGATGAGTTTAGTAAAGTATGAAATTTTTAGTAAAGCAGCAGAGGTAAATAGCTTTACGAAAACCGCGGAGGAATTAGGATTAACGCAATCTGCTGTAAGCCATGCCATTACAAGTTTAGAAAAAGAGTTTAACTTTCCTTTATTTATTCGTAACAACTCTGCAATTAAGCTAACTCAAAATGGGAAGGATCTATTAATCACGATTCGAGAGATTCTATATTATAACGATATGTTAAAGCAGGAAGTAAACGCTATTAACGGATTGAATAAAGGGACGGTAAAGGTAGGGGTATTTAGTAGTATATCTACAAACTGGATTCCTTATATTATCAAAGAAATGGAGAAGCAATATCCTGATATAGAAATACAACTAATAGAAGGAAATTATGCAGAGATAGAAAAATGGTTACTAGATAGTGAAGTGGATTGTGGTTTTGTTAATAACAAAACTACCTCTTTACATTCATTCGATATTGTAAAGTTAAAGACTGAGCCACTTTTATGTGTAGTATCAGAGCAATCACCTTTACATAGCAACAAACATCTATCGGTGGAAGATATAGAAAATGCTCCTTTCATCATGCCAACTTATCAGTGCTTTGACGATATACAACTATTTTTTAAAGAGAACAATATCCAGCCAAATATTCGATTCGAGAATATGAACGAAAATTCTATTTTTTCTATGGTTGAAAATAATTTAGGTATTAGCATTTTACCGGAAATGATCATCCCTAAAGGATTGGATACCATAAAGGTCATACCACTTGAATTAGAGCAAACTCGAACGATTGGATTAGCCATCAGAACGCCTATTTCACCAGCAGTTAAAAAATTCGCAGAGATAACGGAGAAATGGATAAAAAATGCGGGGCTTTAATTAAATATCTTTATTAAAAATGAATCAACTTTAACAAGTCTTGTTACATAAAAAGTGTTGCAAGGCTTTTATTTTACCATTTTTCAAAAACTATTCTTTGAAGATTCTTTCAAAATCTTCTTTGGGCATTTTTTTACACTTTTAAAAACTTGAGCTTCGCACGATGTGAAGCTTTATAATACTACTAATTCGTCCTAAGTGTCTTTTTAAGGTAAAATTCGCGAAAAAAAGCTTAGCCGAAAAATAAAGAATGCGAGAGAATGATTAAATAATTACAATTTTGAAGTAAATGTTTACTAGAATTGGGTAAATCGAATATGGAAAAAGTTAGAAAAACAAAAAGGTTAGAAAAAAGGGTAAATGTGGTATTTTTAAATAGAATTTCAATTATAGGGGGAATGAGTATGTTTTCACAAACGATAACTGACTATTGGAAGTCGCAATTTTTAAACGGAGACGTTATCTACAACGATGAAAACTGTACGGTTACCATCAACCCTGACCTAAGCGAAGACAGGCGGTTCATGGTGCTGGAAACTACTGACGGCCAGGTTTTGGTAGTCTTAATGCCTGAGATGGCCGAAAAGTTAGACCTTACTAAAGGACAAGAACTGTCTGAGCTGATCTTCCGCCAGAAATTAAATGAAGCAGCAGTCACAATGCATGGCGCAGATTATCTTTTTTATTTTTCAGAAGCAGAAAAGAACATCTTGCTGCAAGAAGACCTGGAAGGTACATTGCGCCAATTAACAGAACGAGATGATGCAGCATGATCGCTTGGTCTGTGCTTCCAGCATGTATCCTTGGGAAGAAGATGTGCAAATTGCGGATCTCGGTGTACTGACTCTATCACCTTTTAGAGGAAAAGGTCATGCTCGCAAAGTGGTACGTTCAATCTGCAAGTACGCTTATGAGCAGGGATACGAACCGCAGTATAGATGCCAGCTCGATAACGAAGCTTCAACAGTCTTAGCTAAAGCAGCTGGCTTGACGGTGCTTGGTAAGTGGGATGTAATTTCCCCTAACTGCACTGTCGGAAAGTCCGAGTAGATAGGAGTGGTTTCTATTTATTACGCTCGTTCTTACAATTAAATTAAAAACCGATTTTTTCTATGCTAAGAAAAAATCGGTTTTTAATTTAAGAAATCCTTTCGCCTATACGAAATTCTGATCCATATAAACAGTCATCATCTACTAATTTACGAACATATGGCATTCACCTATTCAAAAAAAACGGTGGTATTATAAGGTATTATAGATAAAATAAAGAATTTGCAATAATAAGGAGACTAAAATGTACACAATTGGGCAAGTAGCTAATTTTTTAGGTGTATCTAGAGATACCTTGAAATTTTATGAGGAAAAGGAATTAGTAAAGCCGAAACAAAATATAGAGAATGGATATAGAAAATATAATCATTTTGATATTTATGATATTACAACAGTAAATTTCTATAGAGAAATTGATATTGAAATTAAAAAAATCCAGGAATTAAGAAAAAGTAAGAGTATTGATGGAATTCAATCATTATTAGAAGAAAAAGAACAAGAGGTTTTACTGGAAATAGAATATAAAAAGCTTTTATTGAAAAAGATTCAAATAGTAAAAGAAGATTGTAAGAAAATCAAACAATTCTTAGGAAAGTACATAGTTAAGGAAATGAAACCTTTAGAAATAAAGGGAGAAATAGAACATTTTACTGCTTATGAAGAATATGACACTTTAAAAAAGAATGCGGACAGCTTAAAAAAAGCAGTTACGCTCACATCTTTAAGAAGAGTCATCAGCTTCAATGAAGAAGCTATTATAGAAGATAAGTTTATCATTGTAAGAAAAGTGGAAGACTCTGATGGAGAAATAGACGGTGAAACCTTATCCCATCCAAAATGTATTTATACAATTATTGAAGATGGAAGATGGTCAACTGGCGGAAAAAATATTGATCAACACGTGGAAGCGAGTTTAAGAAACATAGCATTAGAAAAAGGGTATGAACTTTTGGGACGAGTTTATATAAACCTATTACTGACCACTTATGAAGACGGACTTGAACGTGTATTTCTAGAGATTTATGCACCTATCAAGTGAAACTTATTATTTCCTCGCTTTGCTGAAGAGGCATACTTTATTCAACTTAATTTCATCAAGGGAGAGCCCTTTATTTAGGGGGTCTTCCTTTTATTTGAATATAATGATTGCGAAATTAAAAGTCATAGTGTACTATTTAACTAGTACACTGTGACGCGAAGTGTATATAATGTGGAGACTATTTTAGATCAAATCATTTTATTGTAAAATGGTTCGTTCACTGCACATGAGGAAGTAGAGACGCTTCGAGAAGAAAGCGTATTATAAGAAAGGGTGAAATTAATGACTAGATGGATTGAAAAGGAGATTAATATGAAAAGATTTACTTTATATCTATTAATGGCGTTCACAATTGTATTGATGTATGCTTGTTCACACGATACAGCGCCTAACGAAGAAAGCAATAAAGAAAGCAATGAAAAATCTGTTAGCAATGTACCTGTTAAAATTCCTGACGATATATTTGTTTCTAATAAAAAGAATGAAAATATTAGTGAAGATGAAATGAAAGCAAGTATAAAAAAGTATATGGATTATAGTCATGTAATAGATAAAGAAATGGAAAATATTATTTATCTTTATGAGGATGCTACTAAATCCGATCAGGAAAAATTACATACATTAATAGCTGTAGGGAAAAAGAATGATGCGAATTTCAATGATTTTATTAGTAATAATAATATCCCTGATGATTATAAAGAACCTTCAAAGACAATCTATGAATTTGTTTCATCTATCAGAGAAACTTTAACACAAATTGAAGATGAAGTTGCTGGAATGGTCGAAAATGCTAGCTTGACAGATATATCAAATTTTGCCTCAGAGCATTTTACTAAAGCGAACGGAAGACAACAATTAAAAATCGAAAATTTTTTGGACAAGAAAAAAATTAAAACTACATATTTCGATGAATAGAATAAATATTTTAATTACCCTTTAAGTCTTTAAAGGGTATTTTTTATTTTTTCTTTCGCCGAATTTTGAGGTGTAAATGTATTGACCTGTGAGTTACCCCTAGGTTTAAGCTAAAGGTATTCTTAAATATTATTATTTTTACGAAAACTTAGTGTGAAGCGGGGAATATGCATGTATAGAGAAAAGAAACTAAAAAAACCAGTGGCAAGTTTTATTCTCCTAACCAATATCATTTTTTTGCCACTTTTTTGTCTTGTAGGAGCCATAACCATATTAGGATTACCTAAATGGATTTTTGATATCATGCTCTGTATATCAGCTTGGTCCTCAACCTTTGCTTTTGCAATATTATTTAAAAAAATCTATCCTGGGCAAAGTTTGATCCAATTTGTAAAAGATAAATTCAAGAATAAACTTAAGTTTTCTGTGATTTTTATTGCAATTATGATTCAAGCTTTCATATTTTTGATGATTTTGTTTATTGTATCTAATACTAGTGAAGTAGAATCAATTTTAACTGTTTCTTCATGGGGAATGCTAATCTATTACTTTTTTAATCACCTTCTATCTGGGCCATTAGGAGAAGAATTAGGGTGGAGAGGTTTCGCTCAAATGGAGCTCCAAAAGAAGCATTCGCCATTAAAAGCTTCGATCATTATAGGGTTTTGGTGGGGGATGTGGCATCTACCCATATGGTTTACTACAGGGCTTGTGGGCATTGATTTAATCAAATATATTCTACTCTTTATGATTGCAATCATGTCTACTAAGATCGTCATGACAGCATTTCATAATTTAAATCAAAATTTAATCGTCCCAATCATTATCCACCAATTCTTTAATTTTTTTATGGGCTTAATAAACGGGAAATTAATTGATTTACTCATGTATAACGCAATTCTTTATTTAGTGGTGGCAGTTTTACTCATCGTCATCAATCCAAAGAACGTATTGTATGGAAAAGAAGGTGAAAACGTTATTCATGGAGAGCATTCGACCATTGATACTACAAAATAAATTCCTTTCATCCGTAAACCTGCTTCATTAAAATCTCGAAACAAGTTATTAAAAAAATAATAACAAGGTGCAAGGAATAATATGATAATGAACGTTTTCAATGAAAACGTCAGATGAGCTTTTACCCCAGATTCAATGCATAACAAAGTTACAATACTTAATATCATCCCAAAACTATAATATTTCGCACCTTCTTTTTTCTTAACAAGACAACTTGAATTTATCTTTGATTATAGATTATTTATATACCTTTCTACACTATGATTTTTATCAATGGAATCGTAAAATTAAAAGAAATGAATCGATTATATTATTTTTTTAGTAGCAGTCATCAGAATGTCGCTAAGGTCATTAGTTCCGGTAACTGCTGTTTCTTACAGAAGAAAGAGCTCCGCCATAAACATGTAAGCGCAAGTAGTAAAAAGCAGAACTTCAACAGAGTTACTGCTAAAAAACGGGCAAATTTTGAGGAATACGGAGGAGAAATAGATGAAGAGAAAAAATTTGGTTGTCGTCACCTTATCAGATTTTGAAACAGAGATTGGTCGATGGATATGGTGTTTGGAAGATGTTCGGCGAACGCGCTTTTAGAAAAAATATCAGAAATAAGTCAGGAACAGCTTGATGCCAAACTAAACGGTCACTCAATAGGATCATTATTATATCATATCGCTTTAACTTCTTTCATCGGATGTTTGTACACCCGCTGAAAGAAGTTAAAGCCTCCGGCGGATGTCACGGAATCGGAAAGGAGTTCTTTGTGCAAGCACAAAGCCGAATCCGGACACAATTATGCCGAGGCATAATTGATTTGAGGCAGACTGGCTCTATGAAGAGGTTCTTGGCGGTAAATGGAATCCAAAGATCCGTGCCTTATTTTCTCAAGAAGACCGTAATGAGGATGACACATTGAGCCATATAGAGGGACAAACCTTAGATGAACATTTACATCGTCTACAATGTGTGCGTGATGAACTGCTTTTCCATTTTCGTTCAATGGACTTAGAGGATTGGCGTACATCCAGAAATCTCCCACATTACGATGTCACACCTGAGTGGGTTATTTACCATCTCCTTGAACATGAGTCACATCATAGAGGACAGATTTTTCAGATGCTTACCATTTTAAAGAGACAAAGTTAGTCGCTATTTTTAGAAGATGGTTGATTCTCACCTCAAAATCATAATGAAGACACAAATATTGAAATAAATAATATTCGATGCTATTATAGATATGTAAAGTCTCTAATTGAGGTGAATAACGATTATGAAATATTCTAAAGCTACAAATTATGCACTACACACAATACTTTTTCTTGCAAAGGAAGCACCAAATAAACCAGTTGGTGTCCAACAATTAGCGGAAATGCAAAATGTATCTCCTACGTATTTGTCTAAAATCCTCACTAAGTTAGTAAAAGAGGGAATGATTAACTCTGTATCGGGTGCCAATGGTGGCTATACACTTAGCCATAATTGGGGCGATATTTCATTTTTAGATATAATACATGCAATTGAAGGCAAATCGTCTTTGTTTGATTGTTGTTTATATGACGATCCTAAGTGTGTAATAAAAGAAGTAATGCTATCTGCAGAGGAAACACTGGAGAATGAGTTAAGAAATAAAAAAATATCGGATCTTGTGAAAAAATAGTAGTGGATTTATAGTCCACCATTATTTTTTGAACAATTAGAGATATAAAAAGTCTTTTAAGACTATGATATCGAAACGACTCTGAACTTAATTTCTTACTTCTAATAGCTAAGAATCATTTTATTTTTAAACTTTAATTTGAGCTAGGCGGCATGTTGTAATGCGAAATAACATGTACTCTAAACAGTTTATGAAGGAGTGTTAAATGATGGAATTATTTGATTGTGCAATTATAGGTGCTGGTGGCGCTGGGTTAAATGCAAGTTTGATTTTAGGAAGATCACGAAAAAAAGTCGGGTTATTTGATAATGGAACAAATCGGAATCGTGTGACGCAGGAATCACATGGATTTCTTACACGTGATGGAATTAAACCAGCCGAGTTTAAAGAAATAGCTTTGAATGATGTAAAAAAATACCCGTCAGTTCAATATTATCAAAATACTGTTTTGAATATTACGAAACAACCAAATGGCTTGTTTAAAATTGAAACTTTAGAAGAAGTTGAGTATGTTGCTGAGAGAATTATATTGGCAACGGGTGTTCAAGAAGAATTTCCGTCAATTCCGGATATTCGAAAGTATTATGGGAAAAGTTTATTCAGCTGCCCAACTTGTGATGGATGGGAATTAAGAGATCAACCTCTAATTATTATTTCAGAAAATGAAGAACAGACCCTTTTTAAAGGAAAGCTTGTTTATAACTGGTCAGAGGATTTAGTGATAGCCACAAATGGGCATGAACTTTCTGCTCCAACATTGAATGAACTACAAAGAAAAGATATAACTGTCATTACTGAACCTATTCAGAATCTTCAGGGCGAGGATGGTTATTTAAACAAAATAGTGTTTAGTTCAGGACTTGAAATAGAAAGGGTTGGAGGTTTTATAGTGCCTAACTTTGTTCGTTCAAATCGATTTGCAGAGCAGCTTGGTTGTCATTTAAATGAAAATGGTAGCATTGTTGTGGATTCGGCAGGGCGTACGTCACAGGAAAATGTTTATGCAGCGGGGGAGATTGCTAAATTAGGCCAGTCTTCATTAATAGTAGCTGCTGCAGAGGGATATAAAGCAGCGATGGCAGTTGTTTTCGATAGTACAATTTAAAAAATTTTTAACTTAATTACGGACATTAAAGGTCTTTAATGTGTGATAAAAAGGAGAGAGAGTAGGGTCTAATAATAATTATAAGCATATTATAACTTCAAGATTTTTATTTCCACAAAGGAGGAAAAGAATTATGTCGATTGTTCATGTAACAACAAAGAAAGAATTAAAAGAACACTTAAATACTAAAAAAATTGTGTTATTAAATTTTTGGGCTGAGTGGTGTGGCCCGTGTAAAATGCTTGCAGGGGTTCTTAATCAACTCAGTGAAGAATTTAGTGGCAAGATAAAAATTATAAAGGTGAATGTTGAAAAAAGCCCAGATATTGCAGCTGAATATAAGGTAATGGGAATTCCTAATTCTCGTTTGATTATTCACAATAAATCATATGAACCCATTATTGGATATGTGCCTTTTGAAAAACTGAAGCAAATGATTAGAGTATGATTCGTCAAACAGGAGGAAACCTAGTGATTGTGCAATTATTGGTGAGGACCTAGAGTTTACTTAAGTCTTTCTGAATTCTTGGCACTTGTAACATTAGAAATGCCGCCATAAATAACTTTGGGAATCTTTGTTCTTCCTCATGAAGTGATAAGAAACCGTTGATATAACAATATTTGTAGTGAGATGTTGGATAACGCTATCTTGAATCTGTTTAATTATGTACCAGTTCATGTTATAATAAGTAGCTTAAGGTAATTAAGATGTTCCTTATAACTGAACGGATGCCAAAAAAGCCTCCGCATAGAGATAAAATATTGAGGTGTAAGAGATTGAATAAAAAATGGACAATTGATAAAATTAAAGAATTTGTTGAGAATAATTCGGAAAGTAAGTTGCTAACGACTGAATATCACGGTTTCTCTCAAAAGTTACTATTTAAATGTGCGTGTGGTAGCAACTTTGAAAAAACATTTACAAAATTTAAAAATAAACATCAACGTAAATGTGACGTCTGCCAACCACCAAAAGAGTCACGCTAAACGTTTAAATGATAAACGACGTATTAGCTATACGCATTACAACAGAAAAAAAAGAGCTAAATGTTACAGTTAGAAAGAATATTTTAAAAGTGAGTAGGAGAATACAAACATGATTGAGATAAAAAAATCCCCATTAAGTGATGGAGAATTCAATAGAGGGGTATTTGCAACATGTGATATCAAAAAAGGAGAGCTTTTACACGAAGCACCTGTCATTTCTTATCCAAACGAACAGCATCAATACGTTGAGCAAACCTTACTCGCTGATTATGCTTTTGAGTATGGGATAGGTCAATCTGCTATCCTTCTTGGTTATGGAATGTTGTTTAACCATTCTTATGAACCTAATGCAACTTATGAAATTAATTTTAAAAATCGCACATTTGACTTTTTTGCTTACACGGATATTAAAGCCGGAGATGAAATTCTAATCAATTATAATGGCGACGTTGATGACAAAGATCCACTATGGTTTGATCAGGAATAAAAAGGATTTAAAAAAAATCAGGGCGTTGATCCAAGAAGGGTAAAGTCACTTAATCAAACTAGTTTAACTTAGTAAATGCAGTTCGATTAAGTCTGATTTATCAAGGTTTTAAGCAATCCTCAAATAAATTGTGTTAAATAAAATTAACTCAAAAAATAAATATGTGAACAAATGTGTGAGCATTTTGGTTAGCAAGTGATCTGTTTTAAATTGCTAAAGTAAATTTAACTTGCTGTTTTCAGAAAGATCGTTGTTCAATAAGGTGAAAAATAAAAACAGGGTTGAGTTCTACAATTTGTAGAACTCAATCCTGTTTTTTAAAAAGGCTGTTTTCTAAAAGATTGTTGCTATTAAAACATAAAGACAGATTAAATCTACAATGTGTAGAGAATGAACTCTGTCTTTTTGTTTTGATATTTCGCAAACCAAATTTTTAACTAAAGCACTCAGTTAGTTTAAATATGATTTCTCATAAATTCTTGGATATTCGTAATAAGTAGTGGATAACCTTACTTATTATTTTACTCACATTGTGCAGTAAAATTAGTTGTCATCAACTTTGATTACACCAACTAATTCCCGTGGGCTTTCGCCTTTACGCAGTGAAGAATTAAAGCGATTAATTACATTTTGAGCATGTTCTACTGCCGATTTTCGTGCTGCATTTTTCCTTAATGGCGTTACTTCTGTTCGACCTCGGTAATCGACTTCTATAACTGATATACCTTCTTCCCACGTTGACTCTGTATTAACTTTCTTAACTAACATTTTCCACATAAACTTGCCTCCTTTTCACTGCACATTTTCTTTCGATTAATCCTCAAAATGTTCAGCTGGAACTCTTATATTAATTTTTAGGTTATCAATATCTTCCAAACATCATAGATTAGTTATAATACCAATTGGTTGGAAGGAGATTTATTACAGTGAATAACAATGTTTTTGTCCCAATTTTAGTGGCATTCCTTGGTGCCATGGTCTGCTGGATTTCAGTTTTAAGAAAGAAAAAAGGATCATAGTGAGTTGCTCATGATAGCAGCTCATTTTGTTTTACTGAACATTTTCTTTCAGATATTCATTCAACATAGCGATGAAATCACTGAATCTGCTTAAAAAGCATCTGAATAAAGGTGCTTTTTGTTTTTTCTTAATGCTTCAACTATGAAATATTTAGATTTTTGACAAGCTGAAATAAGCATTTGCTCTACTCGATTTTCAAATGCCAAGTTTTTATGTATCTCAAGCCAACGATACCAGTAGAGGTACTATCCAAATAATACGTACTAGATTACCACAAAAAGACCGTATTACTGTATTAGAATATTTAGAACATAGAGAGTGGGGAGTGGCATTAGAACACCTATGTGCAACCAATTGTGAAGAAAATATTCTTATTTCAGAGAATGTTGTTGTTCACCTGATTAAAGACATTTCACAACAAATGGATATTTGGGATGAGATTAAGGAACAAATTAAAGATTTTATTTAATCATTATTCAAGTAACGAGTGCTTTACTTCAATATGGTCCACTATTTTTCACCAATCCCTAAATCTATTATAGAAACGAAGCAAGATGTAAAATCAAAAAGAGGCTGGGACATAACTAAATGGTTCCTTCATAAAGCCGAATAATCTCTAAATTAACAAAACACGATAAATAGAAAAACCGAACTATTTCGAAACACTTCATGAGCGTTTCATTGGATAGTTCGGTATATTTGTTGGCTGAAACACTTTTGTCCAGCCTCCTTATTTTTTTCTAAACAGTGTATCCCCAAGAGGGATTCCAACCACAACAACCAAAACCGTTAGAATTACCAGGGCTTTAAAAATAAAATACGCAACTTGATCGAACATCGTATCTCTCCTTCTTTTCTTAATAATTCCTACCTTATATTCTGTAATTATCCAACTCCTATTGAAGAGTCAAACTAAACTAATAAAGCACAAAATCATTTGTGCTTTTAATAATATAGTTTACTTCATTACAACGTATGTATGCAGTCGTCACTTTTTATATTTTGTGATCTTCAACAATATGGCGCGATTGTTTAATAAGCTTCGCTGTTCATTCATCTGGAAAGTTTACAGTGACGATGAATCGGATAGCCAAACGAGGTTCCAGCAGACTAAGACACAGTTTGTATCTAGCTGTTTTATGTGGAATAAGAAGTTCCAGAAATAAAAAGCTCAAAGAGTTCTACGACAAGAAACGCTTAGAAGGAAAGCCTTCAAAAGTGGCGATTGTCGCCTGTATTAATAAGCTTCTTCACATAAAGAAGAAAGAATATTTCCTAGATATAGATTAGAGAAGCCTTTTAACCATATAAAGTGAAATCTTCCATAGTATAACTAGAGGATTTTTTATGTTTGAGAGAAAGATATTGACAACCTATTAGCTGGTTTAGTTGAAGAAGATAGCAAAACCATAAGCAACAATCTTTTGTTTAAATTGTATGTATTTCGCAAATGAAAATTGAGCCACTTCGCAATTGAACAGGCAATCCATTTCAGTGGACAAGTTAAATGTCATAGCATATTTTTCGGTGGGCTTTACATGGAGCCTCTGCGGGCATAATTCGCACTTTAAAGGCGTAGTAACAGTAATTTAACGCCCGTACAAGGGTATCATACCCGCCACTCCAAATAAAGCCGAGGTGTTCTTCTGGAAAAGACAGGTAGTGTAAAGTGGCTCACTGGCTCAGTTAACAATTGGCTCAAAATTGGGTTGCGATATACAATTGTATATATTAGATGTAAAGAAATCTTTATTTTTGGAAGTGCAGGAAGGATGATTTTAATTTTAGAGGCTTGGAATCATTTTGCTTTAGGAGTTAATAAATATGGTTAAAAATAATATCAAATTATTTAGAAATGAAGCTGGATTAACACAAGAACAATTTGCTAAAATGAAAATATTCTCCGCGTTATTGTTGAAAAATTCAGAAATTTTAAGAGCCAACTCTAAACTAGGATCGTAATGGTGATTTTCTATAGCAATAACTGTTTGTCTCGTTATTCTTAGTTTCTTGGAGGAGGAGTCTAGTGCAGTCTAACAGAAAAAAAACGGTAAGTATTTGGTTGTGCGTTGCGACTTTAGTTGTAATTAATTTGTTTGTTTCTCTATTTGAACACCCATACTCATACGGGACTATACCTATGAGTATAATTTTGCTTTTGGGAGTTATCCGATATAACAATGGAAAAAGAGAACGAGATAATTGAAGACGAACGCACAATTCAAAATAGGAATAGGTACAATCAAATTTTACTTTTCTGGTCTATCATCATTGTATTAGCTGCTCTAGCTATACTACTTCTAAATGGTATTCTACACATTTGTAGTTGAAGTTAACTAATAAACATTGTATTGCCCCTTGTTCAACTAACGAGCAGCCAATAATTAAAAAAGCATTCAGGGTACAGTTCACCCTTGAATGCTTTTTCACTTCTTTTATTTAGAGTGGATTTCCTGTACACGTCCAATCTGTCCATCTGTAAGCCTGACTTTAATTCCGTGGGGAAGGGTGCTCGATTTGGTAAAAACATCTTAAATGATATCTCTGGTAATCTTCCCCTTTTTCGATCCTTTTTTAACAATATCAACAGCTTTGCCTGGTAATATGTCTTCCCGATATTGTCCGTAAATTAGACACCCATTTTTCTACGGGTATTGCTTGTTTTTTTCGTTTGCTGGCTTTTCATTTTTTTTGTTGAAAGGTCGGCATTCTTTTTTCCTTTATTAGAAGAGGAATGGTTCTTTTTGTTTTCAAGCTGCTGTTTCACTGCCTCTTGCAGGCTGATTTTTTTTTTGGGTACTTCAGAATGATTATTCTCGGTCATTGGAAATTCTCCTTTTTGAATATGATAGTTAGTCTAGTATAATCTATTTTCTATCATTTGTGAAACTTTCCACTTTAACTTACAACAAGTAAGACGCTTTTTTACTAACGGAGCAGGTTACTTTAAGAAGGAAAAAGTAATAAAGTATATACAATTAAGTTTTTTAGTTGTGTAAGGAGAGAAAACATTGCTTAAACAAATAATTCAAAATTGGAATCAGTATTGTAGAGATGAAAATTTTGTTGGCATAGGTTCTACAAGAAAAGTATATAGAGTTTTGGATTATGTAATAAAAGTACATTTGCATCCAATCGGTTATAAACAATCAAAAAATGAATTAGAAATTTACACTTCAATGGCTGATAAAGGTCTCGCCACGTTACTCGCTCAGACATACTACGTTGATGAATTCATATCTGTACAAAAATATTACAAACCTTTAGAACTAAAGGATAATCAATCGTATGAGGTAAAGGTTGAAGAATACCGACGCTTGATCCCTAATTTGTTTGATGAGGTTTTGCAAATATTGGATAAAAACTTCGACTGCTTTGATTTAAAAGACAGTAGTAATTACGGTTTAAACAATGATAGTAAACTTGTTTTTACCGATTATGGTATGACAAAGAGTTTATATGAAAAAGAGAGGTTTCCATTAGCCGAAGAGGGCATACTTCTGCAAATACATTTTGACTTTTGCAGCGTTTGTGGAAAGTTTCTGCAAAATGGGGAACTTTCACTGACCCTTGGGGGAATCGACTTGGACTATTTGAATATTTGGATAAGAAAGTAGAAAATGACCGTATAAAAACAATTTTGGGAGTTTAAATATTTTGCTTGTTGTACTAACGGGGCAAGAGTTTAAGGTCAAGCTACCGTAGTCAAAGGTAGCTTTTCTTATTGAGTTAACGAGGCACGTTAGTTTAAGAAGGGAATTTTAGTATCCCATTAGCGCTGTATAAAAAAATTAAACATTTTTTATGGAACACTAGTGTATAAATATATATATCTAACATGTATTTTAGATGGTGATATTAGCACACTCCTTTCTAGGTATGGGCATTAAATAATATGGGTTTCAATTTGCGAAACCCACCTTAGGAGATGAATAGCGATGAAAACTCGAGTAAATCAAATTGAATTGAATGGACTCACTTTTCAGTATCGCGAGAGTGGGGACTCTTCTGCGCCACCGATTGTTGCACTTCACGCGCTGGGAAAAAGTGCAGAATCATGGGATCAAGTGGCTGCTGTATTAGGAGAAAAATACCGCTTTTTAGCTTTAAATCAACGAGGTCACGGTGGGAGTGCGAGAAATATTACCTACAGTATTGAACTGATGTGCGAAGATTTGCTTCATTTTGCAGATGCGATGAATTTAGGACGGTTTACGCTAGTTGGTCATTCCATGGGGGGAACAGTATCCTATCTTTTCTCGGAATCATTTCCTTCAAGGATAGAACGGTTGATTGTTGAAGACACACCACCACCTTTTCAGGATAAGCCGATTGAAATTCCTTCTAAACCTTCTGATCTCCTACCGTTTGATTGGCAGGTTGTACCTTCGATTCTACAGCAACTCAATGAACCTAATCCCTAATGGTGGGCGCGTCTTACTAACATTATCATGCCGACTCTGATTATAGGGGGTGGGTCCAGTCATATTCCACAAAACAAACTGCAGGAAGTTGCTGAGCTTATTCCGAATTGCGAATTGGTGACGATAGAGGATGCGGGACACTTTGTGCATGATACTAATTTGCCGGATTACTTAGCTGCCGTAAAAAAATTTCTTGATTCATTAACTCTCGAGCAATTCATTTTTTTATAAAAATCAAACTTAAATCTACTGAAGAAGCATCCATTTTGAACAATCTTTTTTCAAAGTGGATTCTTTTTTTATTGAAAAATGCTGCTTGCGAGGGTGTTTTTGATCAAACTTTATTTTCAAAGCAACAAGGGGTTTTTAGATGGAGAATTTCTATTAGTGTCGCGATGTGTTAACAGTAAGACGATGGTTTTTGATTTCTTCTGATATAAACTACAATTGTATGGAATGTACAATGTATTAACTCCAGAAATAATGAATATTATTATTATCTTTACTATGGTGAAATTTTCCGTAATGGTGAGACAGTATCTTTTAGCCTTTTAGAATGAAATTGAAAGAGGAGGGTTCATGATATGTCGCAAAACATCATTCCTAGAGTTGCTGTGCGCGGGACAGCTTTTGGAGTTATCTTCATGGCATTTTTCGGTACTCTGTGGGCGGGAATTGGAATTAGAGGGCTGCAGGGCTGGGGATTTCTCTGGCTTTTGATCTTATCCCTATTGATTGGTGTAATATTGCTTATTGGAGGAATCGTATTGATAATGAATTCAAAAAGGTTATCAAACGAGATGGTGGAAGGGGATTCCCAGCGTTGGAAACGAAAGAATATGTGGTTCGGTATTATTTTCGGTTTAGAAGGCGTGTTGATAGCCATCGCTGCCGCAATTTGTGGATCTACCAATCATTTGGATTTGTTTGTCCCTGTTATGGCTCTTATTGTCGGTGCTCATTTCTTTCCCCTAGCACAGCTTTTCCAGGTCAAGATCTATTATATTTCGGGTTCACTTCTTTGTCTGCTTTCGGGAATCACGCTGTTTACTTTCCCTATAAAAGTTACCTGGGGTAATTATCAAATTATGGTATGGTGGACATCTGTTGGTTTTAGCTCAGCCCTGATATTGTGGGGGACCGGGGTGGCAGTTTGGATTACAGGACATAGACTACTGAACAAGGTTGTGAATGGATCCAAAGAGGCTTAGGTATTTTTAATAAACTAACAAAAAGAGACCTAGATAGTTGTCCAGGTCTCTGTTTTATGTAGCAGATTTTTTTAGTAATGATATTCAGCAAATTACCGCTTACGTCGTACCCAAAAAACTAAGTTATTCACATAATAGAATTTGACGTAAAAACATTTGCTTTTTAGCAACGCATCGATCTGATATAACAAAACCTGCATCTTCTATCATGTCATCAATTGTTTCAATTGTAACGACAACAACCTTATCGGCAATCCGGCGAGCATGTTTTATAATATCAAATTGATCTTCTGGTGATGAATGCGTAAATAAGTTATAAGGTAAATCAATTATGGCGACATCATAGTGTTCTTTTACTTCTGAGATTGGACCTAATGTAATTTTGCCTGTTAATCCAAAATAAGCGATGTTTTCTCGAGAACCTTTGCAAACATTGTAATTTATATCTCGTCCTTCAATATTAATTCCCATGGAAAGGGCTTCAATTATTACTGTGCCTATACCACAACAAGGATCAATAGCCCGAATAGTTTGAGGTTGGGGAACTGCGATATTCGCAACAGCACGAGCTACTCTAGTACTTAGTGCCGTTGAATAACTGTTTGGTTTGTGTAAATGTTTACACCAAATGGATTCACTCTTCATATACTTTCCAAAATACCATATTCCATCTATTAACATAAGACCAAATACAATGTCAGGAAAATTTAGGTCAGGTTCTCCCTCAATGCACAATCCTATCTCACGTTCTAGCAATCGACGCTCTGACTGAGGGATTTTCTTCGTTTCACCTATATCCATATTATTTAAACAAACCACTTTATAAGTTGCTTCATTTACTTTTAAATTCTTGACCAATGTCTTGATGTTCTCTATGTTGTTTTCTTCATATAGCACTTCAAGTCTCTCTTGTATAAAAGGGCTACGGCTTGGATCAATTTTAATATTGCTTATTATATAGTTTGATTGGGAATCAAGACTAAAAAATGAACGCATCTCCATTCTACATAGATCGTATTCGTCAACATGATGTACATATGTGTATATAAATTTACTTTTATTTTGTTCGTTACTCAATTGATTACCATCCTTTAATATTGTTGTTCGCTTTTTCCACTAAAGAGTTAATAATAGGGATCATCACCATAACGTGGGGTTGATTTCCGTTCCAATTAGGCGCTTTCCTGGGGGCGTCCGATGAGCTGCTTCGCTTCGCTGCAGGGTCTCGGGCCAACAGATGTTTTTTGCGCGAAAGCGAAGCGGCAGCAGCACGATGTTGGTCACGAAGGCGTTATCACAGGATGTGATGGTTTTAGCCTTCGTTCCTCTATTGCTAATCCCCAAGGAGTCGCCTAGTCTCCACTCCAATCAACGTTTTAACAAATATCCACAACTTTTGGTGATGAGCCAATAAAAAGATATATGAGAGAAAAACTAACGTTTATTTTCAACGTAAAGTATGAACTACCCGCCACCTACAGACTCCACGACTTATTGTTGCTTTTATTAACCAGCGAAAACTGACCGAGCTATCCATCTCTTTTAATAATAGAATAACACATAAAGAATGCAGTCGGAGTGATCTCTATAATGGAAATTCCCCATATGCTGAAAAACTCCAAAAATAAAACCCAATTGTTGACAAAGTAGGTTTATTCCAATAAACTCTTTATCAAGAGGTTTACTGTAATAAACTCATTAAGGAGGACGATTAGAATGGAACCGTACAAATTGTTCGATGCCGAGTACAAATTTGCATGCCTGATTTGGGATAATGAACCAATTAATTCTACTGATCTTGTCAAGCTGTGCGAAACAGAGCTTGGCTGGAAAAAGTCCACGACCTATACCGTTTTAAGAAAATTGTGTAAGCGGGGAATCCTTAGAAACGAGAAAGCAACGGTCACATCTATTGTTAAAAAAGAGGACGCACAGAAATACGAGAGTCAGATGGTTGTTGAAAAATCCTTCAATGGTTCCTTGCCGCAGTTCTTAACTGCTTTTCTAGGTGAAAAGGGACTTTCTAATGAGGAAGCTGAAGAGTTGAAGCGGATTATTGAGGAGGCCACTAAAGGATGAACCTGTTTCTTATAATCCTAAATATGAGCATTACTGCAAGTTTTGTCGCACTTGCTGTTATCATTGCGAGATTTCTTTTGAAGCGCGCCCCTAAAATATTCTCCTATATTCTATGGGTGGCCGTAGCAATCAGACTGATTACTCCCGTTAGTTTCGCTTCAAGCTTTAGTATATTAAGCTTCGTAAAACCCCAGGATAAAACCGGCACGGGTTTCCTGGAATTTGTGCCAGAGGTAATTGGTATACAGAAAACGCCTGTTGTGGATACCGGCATTAAAGAAGTAAGCCATTTTATAAATTCATCCCTTCCAGTGGCTACTCCGATGGCAAGTGCAAATCCTATGCAATTCATCGTATGGATTGCAAGTATAATTTGGATAACAGGTGTAGTCATTCTGCTGCTTTACAGCATTATTTCGTACTTGAAAATATTAGTTAGAGTTCGAATGGCAACACTTGTCAAAGATAATATCTATGAGACTGACCAGATTGCCACACCCTTTGTTCTCGGCTTTTTGAATCCGAAAATATACATCCCAATCGGCCTGAGTGATCATGAGCTGTCTTACATTTTACTGCATGAGCAGATTCATATTTTGAGACGAGATTATTTAATAAAACCTTTGGCATTTATGCTGCTTATCATTCATTGGTTTAATCCGCTAATGTGGTTATCTTACGCGCTTATGAGTAAAGATATGGAGATGTCCTGCGATGAAAGTGTTGTTAACAAGATGGGGAACCAGATTAAACGAAGCTACTCAACCTCATTGCTTACTCTTGCCGTCAGCAAAAAAGGGGTACCAACCGGAAGTCCGCTTGCTTTTGGAGAGAGCAATGTGAAGGCGAGAATTAAAAACATTCTTACTTACCGTCAAGCTTCAAAGAGGATGATTGCAGCGTATATGCTTGTTATTGTGGCTTTAGTTGTAGGATGTACAGCCAATCCCAAGCCATTGCAGCAATCGCCACAGGGATATAATATTGATCAGCTAATGGAGAACAAAACACTTTATGTAGGTAACGCTACTAAGGTAGGCGGACTCATCAATGGAATGCCCAACCCAACAGATTCTAAATGGAACATGGCACTTCAAACGAAAGTTCAGCCTTATGGAGTGACGATCAATTATTTAATGAATGATTCTAATCGCGGGAAAGAAGAAGAGATAAATGGCGAAGTTTTTCATCGGAATGCCATTATACTCTTAAGCCTGATTGATAACATCGATAGTATAACCTATTCGATTGTTGATAGTTCGGGTCAATTCGATGATATAGTTAATAGCTTTACGTTTACAAGAGAACAGGTAGACAAATTAGTTGGAGAGGATGTCAGACATTTCGCCACAGACGAAAAAAGCCTGCAACAACTTATTGATCGTTTAGATAGTCTGCCCTTTAGTGAAAACAGCAAGAACTCTTAATGTTTTTAAATAATATAATATGTATCACCCCTTATGATGACTTTCTACGATTTGGGTCTTAATGAATTTCAAAAGACTGAAAATTCGTAATAAAGCTAAGGAAAAATCACCTCGTTATTTTTTCTTAGAGGTGATTTTTTTATAGGATATATATACGCTAAGATTAATTTGAAAATTGCGAAAAATGTACATAAACTAAAAACTATGGAGTCGTTGAGTAAGAATGTATTTGGGTAACTTTCTAATGCAGGAGCTTTTCCTATAGAGTTTAAGGAAGGATTGTTGAAAAAGATAGCGAACTTATTAAGATGGGTAGTTAACTAATCGACTAAAAAGGATTAAAAAATGGAAAAAATAAATGAAATCATTGATTTACTCATTAATAAAGGTTTAGTAGTAAATGATCATCTGGAATTGAAGGGGTTAAAAAGTGGTACAACGGATGGTATTTTATATACTATCCTGTTTAAAAATATGCCAACCTATGTGATAAAGATTGACCATCCTAATATAATAACTTCCACTGAGGAATTCCTACTTGCCTATAAAGATGTGGAATTGTTGCCGGATGTTCTTTACACGGATCATAAAAAAGAATTTATTATTTACGCTTATATCCCTGGAGAAACTCACTATAATCGAGGATCGAAATTAGAATGGATGAAAATTTTAATTAAAGAGTTGTTCAATAATTATGTAAAGGTGGACAGAGACATTGCTTGGGGAAGAATAAATGGGATTCAAAGAAATTCCTGGTCAGACTTTAACCAAAGTAGTTTTGAGTCTGCCAAAATGAACATAGGGAAGCTCTTACCGAACGAGGACCATAAAAGAGTAGAGTTGTTGGTCAATAAATTAAAAATTTTTCACAATCAAGAGGAGAAGTATTATCTTCACGGAGATACTGGTGTTCATAATTTTGTATACTCTTGTAATCAGTTAAAAGGAGTTATTGACCCATCACCTTTAATCGGTCCGAAAGTTTACGATTTTACCTATGCGTTTTGTTCTTCACCAGATAGTCTAGATTTACATACACTTTTTTCATCGTTTTCCTTGTGGAACGGGAATGCATCCTTTACGAAGGAACGACTTTTGGATGAAGTTGTCTTTCAATTATATACACGTATTGGAGTATGTATTAAAGTTCATCCGCACGACCTAGATGGTTATATGGAAGCTTGGAAGGAGTGGAGGAAGTATCTCCCCTCTAACTTATAGTGACCCTATATCACGATAGGGGGGAATAGAAGAAGAGACCTCTAATTATTTGATTTTATGTCCCACAATTACAGGAGGGTGTTAAATGGTTGTAAAAGAAGATATTTTACATAGAAAGGGAGCTAGAAAGGCTAGCGATATCCCAAGCGAAGTTTTAACGTTGTTGAATCAAGGGAGAATAGAGAGTGTTAATTTAACAGAATGGCAAACTGTTCACCATATTACTTTATTAAAAAATGTTCTACCATCCATTGGTCTAGAAGAAAAGTTAGAATTTATACTAACTGAGATTGAGAAGCAAAAAGTTGAAACGGGAATGAAGGCCATACGTTTAATAGGAAGTTTATTAGATACAGTCCTGATGGATGAAAGTGATACTAAAAAAGAAGATTTAATCAAAAAATGCTCGCAACATGTATCTGATAGTGTCCGATGTTGGGCAGCATATATGAATAAAAACAACGATTTTTCTTTAGAAGAGAAGCTGTTGTATATCCGACCTTTCGCAGCAGATCATCATTTTGGTGTTCGAGAAATTGCTTGGATGTCAATTAGGGAGGACCTTGCAGCAAATATTGAGAATAGTGTAGTCTTGTTAACGGAGTGGACGACAAGTGAAGATGAAAACATTCGGAGATTCAGTTTAGAATCAATTCGTCCTCGCGGGGTATGGACAAAGCATATTGAGATTTTAAAGGAAGAACCGCAAATTGCACTTCCTATTCTAAATTTACTTAAATCAGATCCGTCAAAGTATGTTCAAGATTCTGTCGGAATTGGTTAAATGATGCTAGCAAAACTCAACCAGAGTGGGTAAGAACCTTATGTGATGAATGGCAAAAAGAATCTCCGACTAAAATAACTGAGAGAATCATTAAAAAAGCTCAAAGAACAATAGTAAAAAGTTAATTAGCTATATTTGATAAAACCATCCTTTTTATTCTAAAAAAAGGATGGTTCTTTTAATTTTGGCTGTGTTAAATTTTAATGTTGATTTTTATAATAAAAATTTAAGAACGCCACGTCCTGTGGCAACGACTGAGTGACCAACATCATGTTGGCCCAAAGCCTCCGGCGGATGTCACGGAATCGGAAAGGAGTTCTTTGTGCAAGCACAAAGCCGATTCCGGACGTAATTATGCCGAGGCATAATTGATTAAAGAGCAATTAAGCTTGAGATAAAAACTAGGTTTCACTCAGAATGTGAGCCTAGTTTTTTGTGATTTATAAGACTATCCTCGTGAGGCAGAGGACAAAGAATCGCTCAGGTCCGAGAGAAATCTGATCGGGTCACCCGAAGAATCGCTCAGGTCCGAGAGAAATCTGATCGGGTCACCCGAAGAATCGCTC
>NZ_JBGCCD010000029.1:0-70897 GCF_041262405.1 Lysinibacillus sp. RC79 | reverse complement strand
ACGCCCAATAATTCCGGACAACGCTTGCCACCTACGTATTACCGCGGCTGCTGGCACGTAGTTAGCCGTGGCTTTCTAATAAGGTACCGTCAAGGTACAGCCAGTTACTACTGTACTTGTTCTTCCCTTACAACAGAGTTTTACGATCCGAAAACCTTCTTCACTCACGCGGCGTTGCTCCATCAGGCTTTCGCCCATTGTGGAAGATTCCCTACTGCTGCCTCCCGTAGGAGTCTGGGCCGTGTCTCAGTCCCAGTGTGGCCGATCACCCTCTCAGGTCGGCTACGCATCGTTGCCTTGGTGAGCCGTTACCTCACCAACTAGCTAATGCGCCGCGGGCCCATCTTATAGCGACAGCCGAAACCGTCTTTCAGTACTTCGCCATGAAGCGAAATAGATTATTCGGTATTAGCCCCGGTTTCCCGGAGTTATCCCAAACTATAAGGTAGGTTGCCCACGTGTTACTCACCCGTCCGCCGCTAACGTCAAAGGAGCAAGCTCCTTCTCTGTTCGCTCGACTTGCATGTATTAGGCACGCCGCCAGCGTTCGTCCTGAGCCAGGATCAAACTCTCCATAAAAAGAAATTTGATTAGCTCAAATTGTTTTGCTGGCATCATGTTTGATGTCCAAAATTTTGTTTCGTTCACCAACTCAAGGTTAGCTACTAAAAACTTTATTGATTACGTTTTGCTTGTTCAGTTTTCAAGGTTCATTAGTTCGTCACATTCATTTAAGTGACTTTCTATACTTTAACATGTTGTTAACTCTATGTCAACCATTCATGTTAGTATTTTTTAAGTTGTTGTTTATTTCGTAACAACGTTTATAAATATATCACCTTAATATTAAGTTTGCAAGTGAATTATTAAAATAAAACTATTCTAATTAATTAATAAGGAGTTTCTTCTATAATATATAAATCAACTTCACCGTATAACACTTAAATGCTTCCATTGAAAAGCGTCTCAAGTATGAATGGCACTTTAATCGAGTATTTCAAATTCCCCTGTCCTTCACATTAATTGCTTCCCTTTTCTCCGGCAGAAGTTAATGAAGCTTTCTTACCTTTAAGAGTTTTATTATTTTTGTTAGCATTTAATTTCTCCAATAAGAAAAGCACCTGCAATTGTTAGTTTCGTTTTCTAACAATTGCAGGTGCTTTTTATATTTCGATTTGTGTATTTATAATTAGCGTACCCAGATAAAGTATGCAAGGAAGACAAAGAATAATCCGTACATCATAGGGTGAATTTCTTTTTTACGACCCGCTAAAAGCATTGTTATTGGATAGAATACAAAACCTATTGCAATACCAGTAGCGATTGAGTAACCAAGAGGCATCATTATTACTGTAAAGAAAGCTGGTACAGCAATTTCGAATTTATCCCAATCAATTAAACGTAATGAAGATACCATCAGAACACCTACAATAACTAGAGCTGGTGCTGTTACCGCTGGAGTTACCACAGCAAGTAACGGTGAGAAGAATAATGCTACTAGGAATAGTATTGCAGTTACTACAGCAGAGAAACCTGAACGAGCACCTGCTGCTACACCTGAAGTTGACTCTACATACGCTGTAGTTGTTGATGTCCCAAATAAAGAACCAATTGTTGTTGCAAGAGCATCAGCCATCAATGCACGGCTTGCACGTGGTAATTTATTATCTTTTACTAATCCTGCTTGTGTCGCAACTGCCATTAAAGTACCTGCTGTATCGAAGAAATCTACAAACAAGAATGTTAAGACAACTACTAAAAATTTAACGTTTAATAAAGAACCAAAGTCATGACGAATTGGATCTAAAGCTACCATAAATGTAGAATCTACACTCGGAATTGCTGAAACAAATGCTGTAGGAGGCGCAATGACACCTGTAATCATACCAACAATTGCTGTTATAACCATCCCTAAGAAAATACCAATACTACGAAGTTTAATAATAAGAATAATTGAAAGGACAATCCCGAATACAGCTAGTAAAGTTGCACCAGTGAATGTTCCTAAAGTCACCAATGTAGCTGGGCTATCTGTTATAATGCCCGCTCCTTGTAAACCAACAAATGTTATAAATAAACCAATACCTGCTGAAACTGCATATTTAAGTTGTACTGGAATTGCATTAATTACTGTTTCACGAATACCTGTTAACGAAAGAATGATAAAGATAACACCTGAGAAGAAAACGCCTGTTAAACCAGTCTGCCATGGAATACCGTACGCTCCAACTACAGTGAAGGCAAAGAATGCGTTTAAGCCCATACCAGGAGCAAGGGAAATTGGGAATTTAGCGAATATACCCATAATCAGAGAACCGACTGCAGCTGCTAATGCTGTAGCTACGAATACAGCACCTTTATCCATTCCTGCATTTTCTAACATACCAGGGTTAACAGCTAAAATGTAAGCCATAGCAAGGAATGTAGTAATACCACCTATTATTTCGCGGCGATAATTAGTTCCTAATTCATCAAACATGAAATACTTTTTCATTTTAAAGAAATCCTCCGTATGGTCGTCTTCAATATCGAAAACAAAAAAACACGCTGACTACTCTACTAGTCGCATGTCTACGATACATTTCATCACCGGTTATTGTGTGAAATTAATTAGTGTCTATACATTGGTATATATAACTAAAATCGTAGTCAAGTTATTTACGGTAACTTGGTAGAAACTCACGGGCCTTATCCCCGACATTATACGACGACATATTTAATTTACAATCGTAATATATCATTTCATTTTTTAGATTTCAAGCCTATTTCCGAACATTTTTCATAAATGTTATACGAAAGTTCGTGTAAAATCCTTATTTAATGTTCACATTTTAAGAAATCGTTGCATAAATAGGTCAGGACTGAACGTTTTATTGTTAGTTATAAAATAAAAAACCCCCCCTAGGATCCATTCGAATTCTAGAGGATTTTAACTTCTTTCAGCAATTATTTTCTGTAGCGAAAGCTAAACGTCAGCTACAGAAGTCTCCCACCTCTATAGGTGGTGAGATGAATCCGGGTTTAAGTTACTTTTCAGCAGGTGTACAAACATCCGCTGAAATAAAGGAACTTAGTCTAAGAACGCCACGTCCTGTGGCAATTTATCTGTGCGAAAGCGAAGCGACAGCAATAGGGTTTTATCTGTGCGAAAGCGAAGCGGCAGCAACAACACACGACTGAGTGACCAACTTCGTGTTGGCCTAAAGCCTCCGGCGGATGTCACGGAAATCGGAAAGGAGTTCTTAAAGGATGTTAGCCTAAAATCATCGCATCCATGCGATAACGGCTAACTGACCTGCATCGGTAAAAACGCCACGTCCTGTGGCATTACCGAAATGACCGACATTGTGTCGGCCCTCGTGCAGGCCTAAACACAAAGCCGATTCCGGACGCAATTATGCCGAGGCATAATTGATTACAGCGATTACAGGGAGAGCTCCCTTGATCGACATATGTTTAATTCATCACTTTACTTTGCAAGAGCTGAATTCTTTTTTCTAATTTTTGTTTCCAATCTTCCGCTAATGCATCAACTGATTGTATACGTTTCATCGCAAGTGCGTCTTTGTTTTTAAAATACACTTCGTTGCAATGTAAAACTGAAATACGTTCAGGATGCTTTTCCACTAATTCAATTTTTGAATCTGCACAGATTGTCCCTTCTTCCAGTACACGAGCAAGGAAGCCCGTATAACCTGTTTCAATTAAACGTTTGAGTAATATGTTCGCCTCAGCATATTTATCAATCGTACTACAAGGTACACGTCCTTGGGTAACTTGAATGACAGCATCACCTATTTTATAAATATCGCCAATACAAATATCCGCTTCCAACATATTCGTTACTGTTAAGTTTTCACCGAATGCTGCTGTTGGCAACGGTTTACCAAGTTCCTGTTCCCATTGTATGTAATGCTCCGCAGGATATAAACAAACGGCACGGTCAGGACCACCATGATGTTTTTTATCTGCTACATCGTCTCCCTCGAATCCACGAGCGGACAAATATACTTCTTGTACTTTTCGTTTTTCAATTCCTGTAATCATTGAGCGCCCATTACTATAATGCAATTCTTTCGGCATACCAATAGCAAGTGTGTGAATCATCGCTATATTTTTTTCCATTTCGGTCCCCCCTAAACTAAACAACGACATAGAGTCCTATTTATATTCATTAGTTTACTATACCTAACGCTTCGAAAGTATTATCCTTAAAGAAAGAATTTCAAGAACTGTAATATATTGCAGATTAACACCTCTACTTTCTCTACTCCTAATTCCATAAAAACATACAGTCATTTTAACTTCTATCAGCGGGTGTACACACACCCGCTGATAGAAGCTAAACACCAATTGAAAATCTTTAAGTTTTTTGATGGTGTGAAAACTGTAGCTTTAAATTTACTAAATCAATGTTGTAACAAAGTCTATTTTTTTTGCAACAAAACGAAAAATCATCGTAAGTTCTGAGAAGTGTTGCTACGATTAAAACAGAAAGGAGATCAACATGAAATTCAACTATATTTGGAAAAACAATCAATCATCTTCTGAAATTGAGATTATCAGTAATCCATCGAATAAAGAATTACTTTCGACAATTGAACAGCATTTTTTTCAATCTATAACATTAAGCGCAACAGATTTCAAAACAAATCGTCAGGTTATGATTGAACTCAATGACATTGAAGCAATTGAAGCATCTGGTCATTTTACCAAAATCTTTTTAATAGATGGTACAGAGCTATTGCTGAATAAGATTTTAAAAGAATTATCTTACTTGGAATCATTCGGATTGGTTAGAATCAACAATTCGATGATTTTGAATTTGAATCAAATACGCTCATTTGCTTCGGGAAGTCATGCTAGATTGGAAGTTATTACAAAACAACAAAAGAAGTATATTGTCAGTAGACATTATGCAAAATCTATTAAGGAGAAATTGATATGATAAAAGACTTAAAAAATAGCTTTTTGTACGTTTCATTTTTGGGGTTGATTTGGATTGTTTTCTTAATTACTATTTTTAATCTTCACGAAGAAGCAGTCAACTTTCTCTATATTTGGAATTTAATTGGTATCAGTGTTCTGATGGGGATTGTTTTTGGTATAGCTTATCCATATTTGTGGAACTACTCAACATTAAAAGTAACATCTAAAATTACTATTAGTACTTTTTTGAATTTTTTCTGTTGCATAGGAAGTGTATATCTTTTTTCACTGAATGTATTTGCAATTATCAAACCTTATTTATTGCTAATTTTAGTGATAACGTTGATTGGTCATATCATCGGATTTTATTTTTTCTCAAAATATGAAAATAAAAAAATAGCGGATAGTTTGAATAGATCGCTTGAAAATTAAGGAGACTGAAATGAACCTCAATACTAGCTTACAAGTACTATTAAACGATATTGCTCAGAAACAAAAGAAGGGGCTTCCTTTTATAATGGCCTCAATATTTATTTGGGGAGTTATCACAATAATCGCGTTGCTGCCTTTAGATTTAATGATAAAAAATATTGGTATTTTATCTTGTGGTGCATTGTTGTTTCCTGTTTCAATTCTTTGTGCCAAAATATTAAATGTTGATTTATTTTATAAAGAAAATCCATTGATTAATGGACTATTGATTGCAACAAACAATCAAATTTTATATTTAATTATTTGTATTCTTCTATTACTTAAAGCACCTATGTGGGTCTTACCTGTATATGCAATTATTTACGGTGCACATTTGTTACCATATTCATTCTTTTATCAATCAAAAAATTATCGATATAGTTCAATATTTATTTGTATAGCTATTTTGATAAGTATAATTTTCTTCCATTTAAATGTTATTTTTGTCTCGCTAATCGTAGAAATTGGTGTACTTTTCTTATTTTTAATGCTGAAAAAGGAAATTAAAAGCTTCTGAAAAAATTCAGACTAGCTTTTTTGAAATCAAATAAGGGGATTATTCCCACTCCAAGTTTGCAGGTAACACCAAACAGGTGCTTTATGACCTTGTATCATTGTTAAATGAATCTGTTGATGAGTTTTTTCTACCTCCTCTGATGGAGTGAAAAGTACTAGAAGAAGAAAATTAGAAAACAGCTTGATAGTTTAACAGATTGAGACCTTATTATTATGGAAAGTGTTGCTGATGGAATCATCAAGTCCAAGAAAGCGGAGGTATAGTCATCCTCCATCTTTCTTACTTTTCTTGAATTTAGATACAACTGTTATAAAAAGTATTTAAAAGCTATACTTTCTAGCGTAATCCCTTCATTAGATCTTGCCTCGTTGCCCACAGAGCAGGAAATAAAACTGCCGCCATACCTATGAAAGAACAATTATACCTCCCTGTAGTAAGGGCATTGACGGAAATGTTGTAGCATTTAAACTTTGAAGCAAACAGTATGTGGAAATCATCGATAACCCTACTGCAAATATTCCAACTGTTCCCGTTAAAAGGGCTCCTTCAAGCACGATGACGAGTTTTTTGTCACCGAATCTGAAATTTAGGAGAATAATAAACTCTATCATCAATTGAAAAAAAGAACTTCGAATAAGAAAAAACATAGGGAGATTTTAGTCTTCCTATGTTTTCATTCATATTATTTATCTGTTTGTTTTTGCTTCTTTTTCAAATACTCCGCACGTATTTTTTCAAGTTGCTGCTTTTTATCAAATTTGGCAGGCTTGTGTTTTTCATGATACTTTGTCACAGCTACCTTACCTTTGGTATCCAATTGATATTTCCCCACTTTGTTCACCTACTTTTCTTGTCTTTAAAGAGAATCTATTCAACAAATATAATATACCTTATTTTACTGAAGTAAACCTTTTTACTTTATTAGTGTACTGCCTAAACTTGCATATATCAGTAAAAACTTAGAAAAATAATTCATAGCCAATTGGTATTCATTATACTTATCTTTACGACCTTAAATTTGCTGATTCATTTTAAAGTCATCAATCAAGTCGCTAATTTTAACTAAAACAAAAAACCTCTTCTAGTTATTTGTTATAAATAACTAAAAGAGAGTTTAATTTTTGAAATATAAATAGTTGTACGTTAATCATTGATTTAGTTCTTAACAAACTACGTTAGACATTGATATGACTGCGTTTATAACCTGTTTAGTTTATATTACTGAACAGTCCTATTCCCACTCAATAGTTGCAGGTGGCTTAGATGTAATATCATACAGTACGCGGTTAACGTGTTTAACTTCGTTTACTAGGCGAACAGAGATTTTCTCTAGTACATCCCAAGGAATGCGTGCCCAGTCAGAAGTCATACCGTCGATAGATGTTACCGCACGGATACCGATTGCATAGTCATACGTACGTGCATCGCCCATTACGCCAACTGAACGGATGTCAGGTAATACCGTGAAGTATTGCCAGATATCGCGATCAAGACCAGCTTTTGCGATTTCCTCACGTAGGATGAAATCAGATTCGCGTACGATTTCTAGTTTTTCTTCTGTTACTTCACCAAGTACACGGATACCTAAACCTGGGCCTGGGAATGGTTGACGCCAAACGATTTTTTCGTCAAGGCCAAGCTCTAATCCTAGCGCGCGCACTTCGTCTTTAAATAATGTGTTAAGTGGCTCGATTAATTTGAATTGCATGTCTTCTGGAAGACCACCAACGTTATGGTGAGATTTAATAGTTTGTGCAGTTGCTGTTCCAGATTCAATGATATCTGTGTACAGCGTACCTTGTGCTAAGAAGTCCATTCCTTCAAGTTTAGACGCTTCTTCATCGAATACGTAAATAAATTCGTTACCGATAATTTTACGTTTTTGCTCTGGATCAGAAACGCCCGCAAGTTTATCCATGAAACGTTGACGTGCATCAATTTTAATAAGATTCATGTCAAAGTCTTCAGTGAATGTTTTCATAACTTGTTCAACTTCACCTTTACGGTTTAAGTTGTGGTCAACGAACATACAAGTTAGTTGATCACCAATTGCTTTATGAATTAGAACAGCAACAACTGATGAGTCTACACCGCCAGAAAGTGCACATAATACTTTTTTGTCGCCTACTAATTCGCGGATTTTTGCGATTTCAAGTTCAATGAAGTTTGCCATTGACCAATCGCCTTTTGCTCCACAAATGTCGAATACGAATTGACGTAATAAGTCGTTACCATATACAGAGTGACGTACTTCTGGGTGGAATTGTACTGCATATAGTTGACGTTCTACATTTGCCATTGCAGAGATAGGGCAAGCAGCACTTGTTGCGATTACTTCAAAACCAGCAGGTACTTCTGTTACATGGTCACCGTGGCTCATCCAAACGATTTGTTCAGTTGGTAAGTTACCGAATAACTTGTTTGAAGCTGTTACTTTAATTTCTGCTTTACCGTATTCACGTGTTTCAGCACCTTCAACTTTACCGCCTTGCGTATGTGCCATTAATTGCATACCATAGCAAATACCTAGGATTGGTAAGCCTAATTCGAAAATAGCTGGGTCTACATGGAAGGCATTTTCGTCATAAACTGAGTTTGGACCACCTGAAAAAATAATACCTGTTGCGTTCATACCTTTAATTTCTTCTGCTGTAATCGTATGAGGATGTAACTCACTGAAAACACCAAATTCACGGATACGACGCGTAATCAATTGGTTAAATTGGCTACCGAAATCAAGAACGACGATTTTTTCTTGCTCTAATAAAGGGCTTGCTGACAATATTTCCACCTCTTCTACTATTTTTAAAGGACTTTTCATATGTTCAAAGAAAAACGCGTATGAAAGTAAAAACTTCCTACGCGTTCATAAGCTCTAAATTAATAAAGGCGAATGCGTAGCAAAGAAAAGTGATTTACTAACCTTCTCACCAAACCAAAACATTCACCTTCATAGAGAAATCATTTGCGGTGATTTCGTAGAAACATCCGAACCTTATTATCGAACTTATATGAAAGCAATCCTCATCAAATATAATTTTTTTCATTTTACTCTTTGTACCCATCAAAATCAACTGATAGTGCGATTGATTAAATTTTCCCAACTTTCTTTCAATTTCGTAAAATCAACCTCTTGTTTATCTTTGGCATAAATATGTTGTTCATATACAGCGGTCAGTTTTTGCATCTCTTCTGTCTCTAGCGATGCATCTACTCTTGTAGCAAATACTCGTAATGTTTCGCCATCTTTCCTGCGCAATCCAATACGAGATAATTGCTTTGTTAAAACATGGTATGAAGCATCAAAATTTGTCCAGTCCGCTTCTTTTTTACGAAATGCTCGTACTTGCATTTTAGGTATCCACGTTTTACGTTGCATATACAAAGCAATGCTAGCGATGATCATCAAAATGCCTAGAGCAATCCATACATAAGTAAGCTTTTTCAACCATGTCCATACAGTGTCTAAACTAAATGACGTTGAGCTAGATGTTTCTTTCTTCGGCTCTTGCTCTTCCTTCTTTGGTTGCTCTTGTTTTTTTTCTGGCTGCAGTACTTGCTCCTGCTGAGGAGTGTCTTGCTCAATATCATAATCAATATTCACATTTCCTGTGAATCCAATTGTTGGTTCAAACTCCATCCAGCCTGTCCCAGGTACATATGCTTCGACCCATGAGTGTGCATTATCATTTGTAATTTGATACTCCTGTAAACCATCTGTTACTCGACCAGGCTTACCAGGTGCAAAGCCTTTCACCCAACGTGCGGGTATCCCCGCTGAACGTAGGAGGACAACCATTGATGTTGAGAAATTATCACAGTAGCCAACTTTAGTATCAAATAAAAACTGATCAACATAATCTTGACCCTCAGCCGGAATTGCTACTTCTTTTTTATCGTATCTAAAGGCATGAGATGAAAAATATGTTTCAACTGCTTTTATTTGATCATAAACCGAAGCTTTATCCTTTGTGATGTCATTCGCTAAATTTACTACACGTTGCGGAAGTGTATTTGGCAATTGTAAAAAACGATCAAAGGACGGATCTAATGTTTCTAACGTGGATGTTTTAGACATTTGAAGCTGCTCCATGCTATATACTGGCTCACTATAAGAGATTGTATAGTTAGACAATAATTTTGACTCGCCATTCTGTTGTTCTATTGCTATTTTTTCAGTGCGTCCATCTTGAATAAATAGCGGTGAATCTTGGGCAGAAACAGATATCATGCCATACGTTTGCAATAAAAATGGCATTGGAGTAGCAATGTCTATTTGAATTTGACGTTCTTTTTCAGGAGATCCAACTTGTAACGAAGTTTGGATAGGGGTATTGGTTTGGTAGACATTTTTGCCAAAGTTCCCCTCCGAAAGAATCCAACCCTTCGAAGTATAAGTATCCTTTGTATCTATACGCCAATAATGGCGATCACGGGAAGCTGCAGTAAAAATTAGTGTATTATCACCTTGAAACGGTCCTCCTAATCGGCTATCATCCTCGCTGTAACCAACTGTTTTTGCACCTGTTCCAAAGTTCCCTTGCCCTGCAACCCCTTTAATAAAAGGCACTGGATCAGCCCAGGTCGGTCCTGTTTTAGGTAAAAAGAACGCCACTGCACTAACAAGCATTACCGAAACGATCATCGGAATAACCAGTTTCCATTTTCCTATTACATTGCTCGGTGCATCTGTTTGAAGCCATAAGCGCTTAACAAAAAGCAAGCCAGTCATGATTAATCCAAGCACTATAACTTTAACAATCGCTACCTTTCCATCATAGTCACTAAACGTATCTAGTGTGGCAATAAAGAATACAGTTAACGCGAAGAAATAGAATATATTTTTCCGCACAGTAATCCAGTGATGAATTAGGTATATTAACATCCAAACAAGCGCAAGGAATAGCACCGTTCTAAATGAATCCGATACTTGTCCAAAATCGCCCGAAAGAATGGTCGTCATATTCCATTTCCATTCATGCATTAAAAACGGTATTGTCTGTCCAGAAAAAAAGGGACTTTCGCTATAAACAAACACTATAAACCAAGTAATATAACCAAATTTCACTAATCCCGACAACAATGGATGTACTTGAAATAAGCTGAGTACCAATGATAGACCGATAAACACTAAAAATAAATGAAACAAGCCTGTATTTGTTAGCTGCATTACAGGAATAAGCCATTCACGTAAAATTAGAAAAATTATTACGTATGCTATTGTTAATTCTATAAAATCTCCTAGTGATTTTTTCACGGCTTCATCACCTCCGTGAACAGATGGTAAAAATCTGTTGGATTTACATGTACAACTTGAATTTGCTTATAACGCTTCGCCAGCTCTGTTTGCAAAGGTGGCTGCTCCGCTACTACAAAACAAATACAGCTTTTCACCATATTTGCTAGAGAATGAAGTAATTCATCTGATACTTCATTCGTAACATACAGTAATGTTGCAACATGCTTAAACACTTGCTGATCTCGTATTTGAAATTTGACAGTTTCAGCAGGTTTTATAGCAGCTAAATGATACATTACTTTATCTAGCTGCTTATTACCTTGAATAATCGGAAACACCTTCGATTTAGAACCCGCTGAAACAAATGAAATATCTCCACGTTCTTCGACAATTGTTTGTAGCATCGATGCTACAAGCTCAATTTTTTCTTCAAATAACGGAGACTTCCCGGCATGGAGTACTAACATTAACTCCTGTGATTGACGATCTTCAAATTCCTTAGATTGCAACGTTTGTGTTTTCGCAAATGATTTCCAGTGAATCCACGAAAAACGGTCACCGGGAACATACTCACGTAAGCCAACAGCCATTGATGTATCCTTAACAATTGAATAAGGTGACATCATTGTACCAACATCAAATTTTGTTTGAAGCGCGGCATACCTCATTTCTCTTACTCTCGGGTAAACTAAAATGACTTGTTCTTTTTCTGCCACAACTTTCTTTTTTGCCCAGCCAAAAAAATCACAGAAAACAATATTAACACCTAAGTAACGATGCTCGCCACGGGACATATTTTCCAACACGTAATCCCAGCTAAATTTTTTCCTGAAGCCAACGAACTTAATGGTATTCGTTCCTAGCACCCTCGATTGAACAAGGGCTTCACTGTTCACAAGTTCCTCCATCATCATATAAGCAAATGGAAAGCGTGTTTTTCGTTCTACCGTAATGGTAACCTTAGCAGATTGTCCACTCTCAACATGAGAGGGCTCAATTTTGCGTTCCACTAGTAAAATATCTTCTTTCACCAGTAAGAAAATAATTGCGTATAACAAAAACGGACTAACCGTAAAAAATACAAACCAGCTGACAAACCCACCTTGGAACATGGCATAACAAAACGTTATGATCATTAACAAAGATACTAATAAGAAATGTTTACTTTTCTCTATTAAAGCTTGCCATTTCTTCATTGCTCTGAAAACCTCTTTGTCGGCACAGGTGTTTTCGCAATAATTCGCTCAATAATTTCCTCTGCCGTTACGTTATCATAACGAGCATCTGGTTTTAATACTAAACGATGGCTAAAAACAAATGGTACTAAATATTGAACATCATCAGGAGTAACATAACTACGCCCTTTGATAAATGCATAAGCTTGTGAAGCTTTCATTAAAGCAATTGTTGCGCGAGGACTTACGCCTAAATATACATAGCTATTTTCCCTTGTTTGAGTCGCTAGTTCGACCATATAGTTTTTGATCGAATCTTTAACATACACACCCTGTACAAGCTCCTGCAATTCATTTAATTGCGCAACTGTTAGCACTGCTTCAATTTTTTCAATTGGTTTACCATGTTCAGCGCGACGAAGAATTTCCACTTCTTGCCCTCTTGAAGGATAACCCATTTTTATTTTTAGTAAGAAACGATCCAGCTGTGCTTCTGGTAACGGATATGTTCCCTCATGCTCAATTGGATTTTGAGTGGCCATAACGAAAAATGGTTGATTGATAGTTAAGGTTTTACCATCGATAGTGACAGATGCTTCTTCCATCCCCTCAAGTAAAGCAGATTGTGTTTTTGGAGATGTACGGTTAATTTCATCAGCTAAAATTACGTCACCCATGATTGGACCAGGTCGAAACTCGAATTCCAACGTTTTTGGATTATAGATAGATACCCCTACAACATCTGACGGTAATAAATCAGGTGTAAATTGAATCCTTTTAAACTGTCCATCAAAGGATTTTGCCAGTGCTCGCACCATCATTGTTTTACCGACACCTGGTACGTCCTCAAGCAAGACATGTCCCCTTGCCAGCAAAGCTACTATGCTGAGTTCTGCAACCTCTCTTTTGCCTATCATTACTTTTTCTATATTTTCTAATACATCTTGTATTTGTGAATTCATAAATCAAAAAAACCTCCTATTTCATTTTCAACAATTGTTTGAATTGCATGATAACTTCTTTAAGAATAACGAAATATGTTTAGTAACACAATTATATGAAACGTTCCTCTATTGCTTTATCCCTATAGTTCGAGCACTTAGCGAGAAAAGTAGTAATACTTCAACATGAAAAAGAAGGCTTGCCTGAATACAATTCAAACAAACCTATCTTTTAGTATAACGTCATTACCTATCAAAATGTTACAGATTTAATTTTTTTAACCATAAATTCTCTAAGGAAGATGAATTTTCTTGTAAAAGTATTTCCTCTAATTCACCAGAAATAAGAATGTTTCCTTCATGTAAAACTAACACATCGTCCGCTACTTCCTCCGCAAAAGCAAGCAAATGCGTAGAAAAAATTACAGTACAGCCCCTTGTTTTTTCCTCTATCATCATTTTTTTCAGCTCTGCAATCCAATAAGGATCAAGACCATTCGTAGGCTCATCTAAAATAAGCAAAGAACCCTCACCAAGTAAGCTTTGAGCGAGATTAAGCCGTTGACGCATCCCCTTAGAGAAATGCTTCACTTTTTGCTTTCGAACATCCCACAAAGCAACACGTCTTAGTACATCTTCCTGTTCTTTTTTACCAATTTTCTTTAAAGAAGCAAGTAGCTGCAAAATTTCTGCTGCCGTTAACATAGACGGAAAGTCCACATCGTCAGGCATGTACCGAATAGCTTGTGGTTTATGCCATATTATTTCTCCTGATTTTTGCTTTTCTTGCCCAGTTAAGAGGCGAATTAAAGTACTCTTTCCAGCACCATTTCCTCCTACAAGCGCTAAAATACGCCCCGCCTGTAAAGAAAAGGAGGCTTCGTGAAGACCTCTATTATTATCATAGATATTCGATAACTTCTTAGTTTCTAATAGCATTATCTTCTGTCCCCTTTCTATCAATTATGCCTCGGCATAATTGTTGCTGTCGCTTCGCTTTCGCACAGATAAACAATGCGTCCAGAATCGGCTTTGTGCTTAGGCCTGCGTGAGGGCCGACACGATGTCGGTCATTTCGGTAATGCCACAGGACGTGGCGTTTTTACCGATGCAGGTCAGTTAGCCGTTCTCGCATGGATGCGATGATTTTAGGCTAACATCCTCTAAGAACTCCTTTCCGATTCTGTGACATCCGCCGGAGGCTTTATCTTCTTTCACTGAAAGAAGATAAAAGCAAGCTAGTATAAGCTAACGGACATACTATCCAAAGTAGTGTCACAGCTACGTATACTGCGTAACCTAGTGGTGTCGAATAAAACTGCGTTACTTTAAAAAATGCTGGTCCAAGCACACTAGCCTGATCTGTAAAAATAAAGTAACCAAAGCGCAGCCACTCCACAGGATTAATATGTATCGCTATAATCGTCAGTTTTTGAAGAATATGCCCCGCCACGACAGTTCCAATAGCCATTAAAGCGTAAGAGATTAGCAATAAAAAAATGGACCAAAATACAAGTGATAACGATAGTGCAAATAATCTTGTTTTTGCAAAAGCTCCCACAGCAATAGCCAATGATACAAAAATGAAGATACATAGCATAGTTAGAATAATGAAAATAAATGGCAAACGTACACCACCAAGAAATCCACCAAGCGCTAATACTACTCCAAACGCCACGACAACGACCAATAAGAAGGCAAGCACGGAGGCAATATACTTTCCTGCAATATATTGCGTACGTGTCATCGGATATGTCTTTAATAATGAAAACCAGCCTGATTCCACATCACCAGCGACGCTCATACTACCGATCGTTAATATGAACAGGGGCAATAAAAACAACAATACATTTAAAAACGAGGCTGTCTGTCTTGTAAAACCCTCTACATCAGGTAATGCCATTTGCTGAATGACAATGATAGCTATAAAAACGAATGTGAAAAGTATGCCTACAAGTTGCATCCAACGACTTCTAAGCATTTGCTTTAATTCTAGTTTAATAAGCATGCTATACATCACTTATGGATCCCCCATTTAAAATCGTGTAAATCCTTATAGGCAAGCAGCTGACCTTCTCCCTCTGTAGTCATCCACTCCTGTGCCGCTTCCTTCGAATCGAGCGCAACTACCCCATAATTCATCGGAGTCCAATAATCCTTGTTGTATACATAAACAGCGTTAAAAACGTCAATCCATTCATTTTTTGCTGCATCTTTAATAAAGGCTGCTCCAACCTCATCTTCCCCATTCGCTTTCATATATTCCATAAGACAGCCAATGTCATCAAAAATTTCATAATCACCATTCTTCAATGCAATCTGGCCAGCATATGCATTATGGACTATACTCATATTGCAAATTTTACAAACATCAGTTTCACTAACTATTTCACGAGGCTCATATGTTTTTTCACTACACCCCATCAAAACACCACAACATAGCATTACAATCATCATCCATTTTTTCATTCTGTTATTCCTCTTTTCCATAGCCATAAACTACTTAATGACAAGAATAAACCTAATAGAATTTGCACCACATTCATCCCGTTCTTCTCTTTTACATGCGTTATTGCCAATTTTGGCGTATTATCAACAAGCATGTTCTTTTCGATTTTATTGATTTGTTGATCCAGCGATGTTAGTAAAATGACGCTTGGAGATGCCACGAAATATTGATAAACAGGTTGGCGTACCATCCATTGACCAAAGCTTGACACAGCCACATATGGAATATCACCGATACCATTGCCTTTTAAGTCAATTCCTGAATAATCATCATAATAATTACTTACTAGTTGAAAGCCTTGCTTATCGGAGCGCGCCGTTAAAATATTACCTGTAAAGTTATTACTACTAGCCATTGTGTCGTCACTTACCTTTGTACCTTCTATGGCTGTTTGGTTCATCTGAAAATCATTTGTTTCAATTTGGATATTTGCACTTTTCTGCATGGCAACACCAGTTCGATTATTTTTGATCGTGTTATGTTTAATTTTGGCTTGCTGCACATCATACAGCAGCATACCGTAGCCATTAAAATCAAAATGATTAGCTACTATATTATTTTCAAGGAATATGTCTGTTGTCATCATAATCATAAGGCCAGTCACATTCTGATCATATGTATTAAAAAGTGCTTCAGCATCACTTGTATACATAAAATGCGTACCATAACGACCGCTCGTCACCTTATTACGTTGAACAACAATATGCTTGACCTCTTCTATATAAATTCCATCCTGCACTTGCTCAATAGTATTGCCTTCGATGGTGATATCCTCACTCTTAAAAACAGCCACTCCATTACCTTTTTTTGAATAATGACCTTCGATACCAGTCACATTGATATCATGTATGTGTACATTTTTGGAACGTTGTATATGGACACCTGTATGAACATCTTTAATTTGTAACTTACGTAGCTCAAGTCCATCTACAGTACTAGCAACGATCGCTTTGTTTTTCCCTAATAACGTTATATTTTCCACAGTGACATTAGCAGTGTTTTCAATTCGGAGTGTGGGGTTGTCTCTTTCACCGATAAGTTCCGTTCCCTCTTCACCTTGTAGCGTTATCGGTTTTGTCACAATAAAATTACCTTGGTAACGACCAGCAGGAATTTGAACGGTCTCCCCTGGCTTTGCTCCATTAATTGCCTCCTGTACATCAAAATCGGCGTATACTGCCTGACTCATGAATAGAAAAAATAATAAGGCAAACCCTATTTTTTTCACCAACCCTTACCTCCTAGTTCAGCACGAAAAGACTAGAGGATTCCCCCCTAGTCCATTCGACTAATGACTATGACCGTTCTGATTCATCTCTTCCATATGCATAGAGTCAGATTTACCATTGGCTTCTTTTTCAGCTTTTTCTTTCATCTTCTTATTACGACGCTCTAATGCATCGTCTTTAATTTTTTGTAATTCCTCTACATGTGCAGTTGGATTGTCAGCGATATATTTGTCTGCATCGGCTTTTTTGGTGAAATAAATATAGCCCCAGTTCATTGGAGATTTTAGGTCTGTTTTGACGATAGTTGCATCGTCCACCTTTACCCAATCTTTTGTGATAAAATCACGTACAAATTTTTCGTTCGTTTCATTATTTGCAACCTCGGCATTTACTAAACAGCCTATGTCATCATAAAAGGCAACTGTTCCATCTTCTTTTATTGCTTGGGTAGAGAATTCACCCATATCTTCGTCCTTCAAATATACTTTCATATTACACATTTCACACATTGTGCCTTCTTTTGGCTCTTGTAAACGTGGATCAACTAAAGAAGCGACTTGCATAGTTTTATCCTTTGCTTCTGCTTCATTTGCTGCAACATCTTGCTTCGTTTCTTCTTTTTTAACTTGTGCTTTTTCTGTACCACAAGCCGCGAGTAAAAGTAATACTGCTAGTACAGGTAACCATATTTTTTTCACAATTGCTTCCCCCAATTTCTTTTTTTCTATTGCTACTAAATACTTTACAGGTAAGTTGTGAAATAAGTTGAAAATAGCTGTGAAGTATTGGAAAAATTTCCTTGAATATTCATTGAACATCTTGACTTCAAATATTTCGAATGAAGAATATATATTTTCCATTTTCTGCAACTTGCATTCAGGGTCAATGAAATTAAGATCCTATTTAATGGCTCTTCGGCAAAATGAGGGGTTGATTTCCGTTCCGACTGGGCGCTTTGTCGCTGCCGCTTCGCTTGCGCTCCAGGGTCTCTGGCCAACAGATGTTTTTTGCGCGAAAGCGAAGCGGCAGCAGCACCGATGTTGGTCACGAAGGCGTTATCACAGGATGTGATGGTTTTAGCCTTCGTTCCTCTATTGCTAATCCCCAAGGAGTCGCCCAGCCTCCACTCCAATCAACCACTTCACCAAGCATGTATCTTCTAGCATGCCATTCTAAATTCAAACCGAACTTCGCAATGTATCTGTGCGAAAGCATAGCGACAGAAACAAATGATTTCTTAGTCTACAGAAAAGTAAGTGGCCTGGAACAGAAGTCACCCTTATTCAAAGTGCCTCACAATTCGTAAAGATTTTATTGACACCATTTTGGTTTTCATCACAATAAAAAACTCTCTACATCCAGAATGATGTAGAGAGTTCGTATGATGTTATATAGAAGAGCGGTAACTATTGAGAAGCTTCTTTTGCTTACTGACAAGACTTAGCTTAACGGCAGTTTCATTTAAATTATTGCGTATTTGTAAATCGTAAGAACTGTCCACATAACTAGCCGCTATTTTATTAGGACGTTGTTTTTCTTGAATTTGTCTAGTTTTACTTATATGCTTTTTATCTTTATTCTTTTGCAGACTATTTTTAAACTGTTGTTTCGGATTTTGTCCGAAATTATGACTTAAATCCCCGGCATGTAGATACTGTTGTTCATTGCGAAAAATACTACTAGTCGTCGCACTTACTCTAGAAGTCCTCATAAATAATTACCCTCCTTTATTTTTTATCAACTTTGTAGGTATATATATCGACATTATATGCTTGAACTTAATAATACAGAACCAAATTGCTTAAAAAAAATAGAAAAGAGCTATAAGAAAAAATGTTTTTCACTTTTTCTGATAACTCTTTCCCTAAATATTTATGTATTAATCACCAAAAGTTGGAAATGATATTTATTAAAACGTATTCCATTATATAGGTTGATTGGAGTGGAGGCTGGGCGACTCCTTGGGGATCAGCAATAGAGGAACGAAGGCTAAAACCATCACATCCTGTGATAACGCCTTCGTGACCAACATCGGTGCTGCTGCCGCTTCGCTTTCGCGCAAAAAACATCTGTTGGCCCGAGACCCTGGAGCGAGCAACGCGAGTGAAGCGGCTCATCGGACGCCCCCAGGAAGCTTTGCTCTGTGCAAAAGCGAAGCGTCAGCAACAAATGTTTTATCTGTGCGAAAGCGAAGCGTCAGCGACAAAGCGCCCAGCCGGAACGGAAATCAACCCCACGCTATGGCGATAGCTGTATATTACTTCCAAAAATCATCAAATATAGTAATTGGCATATGACGTTTGTGCTGGGAGCGTAAATAATGCCCTTCTAATGTTTTACGAGCTTCTTCAGGGATTTCCTTACCCTCCAAATAATCATCAATTTGATCATACGTTAAACCAAGAGCTACTTCATCTGGTAATGAAGGACGATCTTCCTCTAAGTCTGCAGTTGGCATCTTTAAATATAAGTGCTCCGGGCAATCAAGCGCAGCTAATAACTGCTTACCCTGACGCTTGTTGAGACGGAAGATTGGCATTAAATCCGCACCACCATCCCCAAATTTTGTGTAAAAACCTGTAATTGCCTCCGCAGCATGATCTGTCCCTAGCACAACAGCATTATTCATAGCAGCAATAGAATACTGCACCTTCATTCGCTCACGTGCCTTTTCATTCCCTTTTACAAAATCGCTTAGATCAATACCCGCATTCGTTAATGCTTTAACACTAGCATCGACTGCATCTTTAATATTTACCGTATACGTTTTCGTAGGTTTTATATAGTCAATCGCATCCTGACAGTCCTTTTCATCTGCTTGGACACCATATGGTAAACGAACAGTCCAAAACGAGTACTCCGCTTCTCCCACCTCGGCATTTAACTCGTCAACCGCAAGCTGCGTTAATTTTCCAGTTAACGTGGAGTCTTGCCCACCTGATATCCCGAGAACAAATACCTTTACAAAGCTATAGCGACGAGCATATTCCTTTAAAAAATCAATGGATTTGCGAATCTCTTCCTGCGCATCAATTGTAGGTAATACACGTAATTCCTTAATGATCTCTTGCTGTAATGTCATTTTGTCCTTCACTCCTTACGTTTTACAATCGATTGACCATTTCACTTACTTCTTCAATATTGCGCATTTTATTATTCCAGCATTTTTGGCTTAAATCCACCGGGTATTCCTCAGGATTCATGGCACGTTTATATTCATCCCATAACAACTCTAAATTATCAGCTGCATAATCGCGCATTTCTTCCAAAGTAGGATTTTGATAAATTATTTCACCTTTTTTAATCACATGATGATGTAAATTCTTAGCTTCAAAGTTCGTTACAAATTTTGATACGAATGTATGAACAGGGTGGAACATTTTAATTCGTTTCTCTGATTGAGGATTTTCATCTTGCATCGTAATGTAATCTCCCTCTGCCTTGCCATTCTTTCTATCAATAATGCGATATACATGTTTAAGACCTGGCGTCGTTACCTTTTCAGCATTCGCTGAAATTTTAATCGTATCTTCTAATTCCCCATTGTTATTTTCAATAGCGACCATTTTATAAACAGCCCCTAAAGCAGGTTGGTCATAAGCTGTAATAAGCTTTGTACCAATTCCCCACACATCCACTTTTGCACCTTGAGCCTTTAAGTTTAAGATCGTGTATTCATCTAAGTCATTTGATACGATAATTTTAGCGTCCTGGAAACCTGCCTCATCTAACATGCGACGTGCTTCTTTTGACAAGAACGCTATATCCCCACTATCTAAACGAATTCCAATAAAATTAATTTTGTCACCAAGCTCTTTAGCCACTTGGATCGCTGTTGGCACACCCGATTTTAACGTATTGTAAGTATCTACAAGGAATACGCAATCACGATGACGTTTTGCATAGGAGTGAAATGCATCATAATCATTTTTATAAGCCTGAACAAGTGCATGTGCATGTGTACCTGATACTGGTATATTAAAGAGTTTACCTGCTCGTACATTACTAGTTGAAGCAAAACCACCAATAAACGCTGCACGCGTTCCCCAAATTGCCGCGTCCATCTCCTGAGCACGTCGTGTACCGAACTCCATCGCTACTTCAGTTTTTATAATTTGTTTAATACGACTCGCTTTTGTTGCAATTAAGGTTTGGTAATTCACAATATTAAGTAATGCGGTTTCAATTAGCTGCGCTTCCACTAAAGGTGCTTCAATGCGGATAATTGGTTCATTAGCGAAAACCGTTTCTCCTTCCACCATCGAAAACATATCCCCTGTAAAGCGAATATCTTTTAAATACTCAATAAAATCCTCTTTATAACCAACCTCTTCACGTAAATACGTTATGTCCGAATCAGTGAAACGAAAATCACGTAAATACTCAAGAATTCTCTCTAATCCCGCAAAAATTGCATAACCATTGCCAAAAGGTAATTTTCTAAAATATAGTTCGAAAACTGCTTTTCTATTATGTATACCATCAGCCCAATACGATTCTGCCATATTGATTTGGTACAAGTCCGTGTGTAGCGCTAAGCTATCATCTGCATAGTTTGATCTCACAAGAAACCCCTTCTTCCGCTTTGATAATTAGTCCTAGTATACACTATATACCCAAATTCTTGCGTATCACATCCTCCTACTTTAATGTTAGATTTCCTCACATGAATAGTCAGAAAATTTTGAACCATTCACATTTTAGACACACTTTTTAGTACCGCTTTCATTCCCTTTTTAAAAACCTTTTCAGCAAACTATTACGAAAGACGAAATATATCATGTAATAAAATATAACATGAATATTCAAAAAATGATTGCGCCGTTTTTCATAGCGTTTTAACATGTAAATTAAATTTACTAAGGAGCTGATATTGATGAAAAAAATAGAAGCAATCATCCGTCCCGAAGTTTTCGGCGCTGTCAGAGACGGACTTGCACAAGAAGGTATCGCAGGGCTCAGTGTTACAGAAATTGCTGGTTGCGGTCGTCAATTAGGACGTACAGGTTTATTTCGCGGAAATACCTACGAAATTGAATTTTTACCGAAGTTGAAATTAGAAATGATTGTTGATGATGAAAAAGTAGATCCTATTGTTGAAGTTTTGTTACGTAAAGCAGCAACCGGTAAGGTCGGTGATGGTAAAATCTTCATTTATCCAGTAGAACAAGCAATTCGTATCCGCACAAAAGAAGTCGGATCAATTGCAGTAGAATAAGGGGGCGATATATATATGGATGAAATAACATTATCTATAAATTTAGTTTGGGTGATGCTCGGTACAATTTTAGTCTTCTTTATGCATGCGGGATTTGCGATGGTTGAAGCTGGCTTTACACGCTCAAAAAACGCAGTCAATATTATTATGAAAAACTTCCTAACTATTTCACTTGGCGGTATTGTCTATTTTCTTTGTGGTTACGCTATTATGTTTGGTGATACAGCTGGCGGTATCTTCGGTTCAAGTGGCTTTGCCTTAAATGGAGTAGATGATCTTTCCTTCTTTATTTTCCAAACGATGTTTGCAGCAACTGGAGCAACGATTTTATCAGGAGCAGTAGCAGAACGTACTAATATTTTTGCTTATATTGGCGTTATTATTCTCATGTCGTCACTTGTTTATCCTGTTGTTGGTCATTGGGTTTGGAGTGGCCAAGGTTGGTTAACAAATCTTGGTTTTATCGACTTCGCTGGATCTACCGTTGTTCATTTAACAGGTGCAGTTGCGGCATTTATAGCTGCGGTAATGGTCGGTCCTCGTCTCGGTAAATATGAAAATGGTCGTGTTAACGTTATTACAGGACATAGTATTCCATTAGGAGCTTTAGGCGTATTTTTACTTTGGTTTGGTTGGTTTGGCTTCAATGGTGCTTCAACATTAGCTGCTGACCCTAAACTTGTTCCTAGCGTAATCGCAAATACATTTTTCGCTGCTGCTGCAGGAGTTGTGGTTACTGCCCTTTATACGAAATTTCGATATGGCCATATCGATGGCTCACTCACATTAAACGGTGCTTTAGCAGGGCTTGTAAGTATTACCGCTGGTGCCGCTAATGTTAGTATTGTCGGTTCAATCATTATCGGATTAATTGCTGCTCCATTATTGGTCGAGGGCGTCCGCTTCATTGAATGGAAATTAAAAGTCGATGATCCTGTTGGTGCGATTGCTGTCCATGGTATCTGTGGTATTTGGGGTACTCTAGCAGTTGGCTTGTTTGATATTGGTGGTCAAGGATTATTTTATGGAGGAGGGTTTGGCCTATTAGGAGTGCAAGCCATAGGGGTTATTGCTACAATTGCCTGGGTTAGCATTTCAGTAGCAGCTGGTTTACTTATTATAAAAGCATTTGTGCCATTACGTGTTTCTGCTGAAGAAGAAGTCACTGGCCTAGATGTCATCGAACATGGTGCTCCGGCTTATGAGTTTCAGGATATCTTCAAAGGCTCTGCCGTACGAGGAGAAACATTTGCTCATCGTTTAACTCATTTCGGTAAAACAAATAACAATGTCCAAGAGGAACATGTATAGTGTTTAATGATCTTCGGCTTCTTTAATACAAAAAACAAGAATCTGCAATCCCTTTGGCGAGCTGTTTCCCAAAAGGTATGCGGATTCTTTATTACGCTCTCTCTAGCTCCAGTAAAAATTCTTTCATAGCTAGTCCACTACGAAAGCCTGTTAACTTACCATCCTTTCCAATTACACGATGACAAGGAATAATCGCCAATATTGGATTGGCACCAATTGCACTACCTACAGCTCTTACTGCTTTCGGATTACCGATACGGTGTGCTATATCTGAGTACGTTGTCGTTGTACTATATGGTAGCTCCTTCAACGCATCCCATACTGCTAGTTGAAATGGTGTCCCTTTGACATGTATTGGCACATCAAATTCAGTAAGCTCTTTATTAAAATAAGCCGTTAATTGCTTAACATATTGCTGTAACTTTTCTTTATTCTCTTCAAAGCGATAGCCTTTAAATGGCTTTTTTGCCCACACTTCCACCTCTTCAAATGGTGCATTCGGTGTTCCGATATATACAAGTCCTTCATCGGAAGCAACGATATACATATTACCTTGTGCATATGTTAATGTATCTACATATAATACATCCATTCTCTATCCCCCTTAACTTAATTTACCTATTACCTGTAAAATATTATTTAGCTTCTCTTTGTTTCATGCTACAGTTATTTTACCTATTAGTATAAAGGAGTTTTAACTTTATGAATACATCATATGAGCCTGCTATTCATTTTCAACAGGTCACCTTTTCATCGAATGACAAGATGATATTAAAATCGATTACTGGTTCTTTCCCAAAAGGAAAAATCACTACATTAGTCGGCCCTTCAGGTGCTGGCAAAACAACTCTACTTAAATTGTGTAATGGACTATTATCCCCTACAGATGGTCAAATATTAATTGATAATCAATACATTTCTGCATACGAGCCAACCGCTTTAAGAAGACATGTGAGTATGGCTCTTCAAGCGGCCCCTATGATAGAAGGAACTGTATTTGACAATCTTGCACTTTCTCGTTCGTTACAAGGAGAAAAGCTTACAGAGCAAGAAGCTATCCAATATTTACGAGATGTCGGACTCGATCAAAGCTTTTTACAACGCCCTACGCATAAATTATCAGGTGGACAACGACAAAAAGTTTCTATAGCAAGAACACTTATTAATCAATCCACCATTTTATTGCTAGATGAAATCACATCTGCACTAGACCGTCAATCTGTGCAGGAAATTGAGACACTTATTGCTACAATCAATAAAAAGTTTAATGTCACAATCATTTGGATAACTCATAATTTACAGCAAGCACTGACAATCGGACACTACACTTGGGTCATGATGGATGGAGAACTAATCGAAACAGGAAAAAGCTCCTTACTTAACGCACCTAAAAATCCACGTGTCGCTGAATTTGTACAGGGGGTGAATGTATGACGTATACTTCGCTTTCCTTAACGTTAATTTTTGTTTTAATTCCTCTTCTATTGTCAAAAACCTTAAAGCTAGGACTTGAAAAAGATACACTCATCGCTACTATTCGTTCTATTATTCAACTACTTGCCGTCGGTTACATTTTAAAATTTGTCTTTGATGCTCAAAGCTATATTTATATTTTCCTTATGGTTGCTTTAATGATTATAGTAGCAACACTAAATGCTCGTAAAAAAGGGAAAGGTATTAAAGGTATTACATGGAAAATAGCACTAACTCTCATTGTAGTAGAATTTGTTACGCAAGGCGTATTGCTTGGTTTTGATATTGTACCAGCAACAGCACAGTATATTATTCCAATTAGCGGTATGATGATTGGTAATTCAATGATATTATCGGTTCTATTTTTAAATCGTTTCACATCGGAAATTGCAAGTCATCAGAACGACATTGAGTTAATTTTATCGCTTGGCGGCACACCAAAACAGGCCATTCATCGACAGCTAATGAATGCGATAAAAGCCAGTATGATTCCTACAATCGAAAGCCAAAAAACAATTGGCCTTGTTCAATTACCGGGTATGATGAGTGGCCAAATAATTGGTGGAGCAGACCCTATTCAAGCGGTGCAATTCCAATTATTAATCATTTTCGGCCTGCTAACAGCAGCGACATTATCGAGCATAATGATAGGTTTTTTAAGCTATCCTGCACTTTTTAACGAACGCATGCAACTACTTGATTTGAAATAATTGTTATAGTAAAAACAATATCTATATTCTAAATTATGTTATAATAAAGAAAAAAAAGAAATGCAGTGAGGAGAATGACCATGTTATTACGCGATTTTTTCATCCATTTATCTGAAAACCAACTATTAAATAGTACTGCAAAAAAATACGGACTAAAATTAGGAGCACAAAGTGTAGTAGCTGGTACAAATATTGAAGAAACGATTGCGAGCATCAAAGAGCTTAACGCACATAAAATCTCTTGCACAGTAGATAATTTAGGGGAATTCGTTTCAACTGAAGAAGAAGCAACAAAAGCTAAAGAACAAATCCTTGCTGTTATTGAGGCTATTCATGAAAACGGCGTTGATGCACATATTTCATTAAAGCCATCTCAATTAGGTTTAGATATTGATGTTGATTTTTGCTACGATAATTTATATGAAATTGTAGAAAAAGCAGCAGCATATGATATATTCGTTAACTTTGACATGGAAGACTACGGTCGTTTACAAACATCCTTTGATATGGTGGAAGAGCTATCCAAAGCGTTTAATAATGTTGGCACTGTTATCCAATCTTATTTTTACCGTGCTAAGGATGATATCGAAAAATTCAAGGACTATCGCCTTCGTATCGTAAAAGGTGCTTATAAGGAACCTGTAGAGGTTGCTTTCCAAGATAAATTAGATATTGATTTAAATTTCATCGAGTTAATCGAATATCATTTACTACATGGTAAATTTACGTCCATCGCAACACATGACCATAATGTTATTGCACACGTAAAACGTTTTGTAGCTGACAATAATATTCCACTTGATAAATTCGAATTCCAAATGCTTTACGGCTTCCGTACAGATATGCAAAAAGAGCTTGCAAAAGAAGGCTATAACTTCTGTGTATATGTACCATTCGGCGAAGATTGGTACGGCTACTTTATGCGCCGTTTAGCGGAGCGTCCTCAAAATCTTAATCTTGTTACAAAACAAGTATTTACGAAAAAAACGAACACAGTCCTTGCTGTAGCAGCAGGTGCATTCGTTCTTGGACGTTTAACAAAACGTAAAAAATAAGGTCTAACATAAAGAAGCCAGAAGCTTAATTGAATAAGCTTCTGGCTTTATTCTTTCAAGAACGTACTTTCCACAGGCAAACACTAAACCGCTTCCCTCACTCACTGCTTTATTTCAGATTCTCAGTTTATCTGTTGTTCTCGCAAGAGCAATTCCATTTATTAGAAGTCCGTTAAAAACGTGTAATAAAAAAAATCAGTGAGGGTGATGAAAAGCCCCACTGATTAAAGTTTTATATTATTCAACATGTAAAGCAATGGTTGAAACAATGGCTTCTGCCGCATACTCCCATTTACCATCAATAAGACTACCTAATTTTTGCCCAAGCTCTTGGATCATTTCTAGCGTAATCGGGATATCATTTTTTTGCGCCAATGTAGCAATAAATGGAGCAGATAAACTTGTCCATCCGCCTCGATCAATTTTGATCTCCACTTGTTTTACTTCTCCATTTTCTTTTTCAATGCGGTAGTATAACTGATCATCTGGACGCCAGCTTAAGTGATGGGAGATTTGCCCATTTACAACTGTTAGATGATCCTTTTTCGTAATTGAAACAGGTTTCATATTAAATTCATGACCTAGTACATTTAGTTTTTTGATTTCAGGTCCAACTAATGCTGCCTGAACAGCTTTATCCATACTACTTTCTAATGGGATAGATGACTCTGTCTCAACTATATCTTTGCTTGCAGCCAAAACGGCTGAAGGATTTGCGCTTGTCACGACAAATGTTGTTGCTAAAAAAGCTATTGAAGTAATTTTCGTGATTTTTCCCATAATTATTTCCATCCTTCCCATTAAAACGTTTTAGATTCACTAAATATTATCATTAGTAGTCAAAATATACAATATCAATTATTCTTTTATAATTACAAAAGGCACTGAATTTAAATCATTCAATGCCTTTTGTCTATTTTTTTCTTATTTTTTTCTTAGGTATAAGTGTATGATTACTTATTCCACCCTTTTTCCTTAAAACGTGCAATGGCTTCAATACGATTCCCAACATTTAATTTTTCTAAAATAGTAGAGATATAGTTGCGGACAGTCCCTGCCGATAAAAATAATTCTGCGGCAATTTCTTTTGTCGTCTTCCCCTCTGCAACAAGTGTCAATACTTGGCTCTCACGGTCAGTTAAAGGATTTTCACTATCATCCTCATAAACAAAATCAACGAGTTCAGGCGCATATATTCTTTTGCCGTCCATAATAGTGCGAATAGCGCTGACCAATTCTTCTATCGGGCTTTCCTTTAGGAGATAGCCACGAACACTAGCTTTTCTTGCACGCTCAAAATAACCCGGCCTTGCAAATGTCGTTAATATAATCACTTTACAATCAGAACCTGTGCAATGAAGTTCCTCGGCAGCATCCAATCCAGTTTTCACTGGCATTTCAATATCCATAACACAAATGTCAGGCTGATACTCTTCAACAAGCGCCAATGCTTCTTCACCATTTTTTGCTAAGCCGATGACCTCCATATCATCCTCCATACTAAGTAATGAACGAAGTGCGCCTAATAGCATACCCTGATCTTCAGCAATTACAATTCGTATCATGTCATACCCTCTTTTCTATATGTTCTTCAGATTTTCTTTGACCTTCTGATGCGTAATCGCCACTGGAATCGACACTGTTAATGTAGTGCCCTCTTCACTTTCGATTTTAAAAGAACCGTTTATAAACTCTAAACGTTCTCGCATTCCCTTTAATCCGTTACCCGTCTTCCAAGCTTGCTTTTTGGTGATTCCTTGCCCATTATCACGAACAACTAAATATACTTCCTTAAAATTTTGATGGAAGGCAATTTCACATTTTGTAGCACCACTATGCTTTACGACATTATTAACTGCCTCTTTTAAGCACATAGATAATACATTTTCTACAAGTGGTGGAACTTGTAAAGAATCTTTATCACCTTCAAATACAAACTCCATTTCAGCAGCCTTTAATATTTGAGAAATACGCATAATCTCATCCTCAAACCTAGCTGTTCGCATATCCGATACTAATTCACGTACCTCTTTTAATGCGATACTCGCCGTTTGACGAATATCCTTAATCTCTGTCAGAGCTTGCTGTGGATCACGTTCAATTAATCTTGAAGCCAAGTCACTTTTTAAGCCTATCATCGATAACTTTTGACCGAGTGTATCATGTAAATCCCGAGCAATACGTTGGCGTTCCTCAAAAACAATTAACTCAGCTATTCGTTCATTAGCAGTCTCAAGCTGACCCTCTAAATTTTCGCGTTTATTTTTTGAATAAATCGTTAGCGGGAGAAGCACAACCGCTAGAATTGTTAAAACAACAAATGGTAGTTGTGATAAAAATAAGTGTAGCTCAACGAAAAAGCCAACACCTGTAGAAATAACCGTAAAGCCAATATGTAGTCCATACATAATATAGAAGCCAACAGGTTTACGAATATTTCCAATGAAGAAAGCTGTGAAAATTGATAAATACACATAGCCATATAATATGGTCATAACGATATTAATGACCATTTCAAAACTAATCCACATATAAACAAGACCGTTTTTCGAATTCATGGAAAACCGATAGAAAATAAAATATAGCATTAGAAATGTAATACCTATAGATATTTCTATATAGGATGATTTTCTAAAAATGAAGAAAAACGGTAGGAAACAGAAAATAATCCATAAATATATACTGAGCATCGGACTATTTGGAATAATACTGTGCGATTTCCTCAACATAATCTCACGCTCTTCCCTACTTTTCCCTTATTATAACAAGAAAATTAATTTTATGCCTGCATATGGTTACTTAGGCATTATCCATATAACGACACTCCTTGTAGTAATTGGCTCATTTTCATAACGTGAGGTTGATCCCCGAGGAGTCGCCCAGTCTCCACTCCAATCAACTTATATACAAGCTACGTCTTAAAAATGTCATCCACAACTTTTGGTGATGAGCCCAATAATTGCTTCATCTGCAATATACAACTCATTTATGTAAAACAGCCATCCCTTAGAAGAGATGGCTGAAAAAATTCTACTAAGCAGCAACACTGCCTTTTGCTTTTCGTTTAATTATTTCACTAACGTCTTTAAAAGTGACAAACTTACCTTGATCTTCATCATATAACTTATAGCGTAATGATTCTAAGCTTGTACGTAACGTAATAGTCGTTGCAGTGTGTAATGGCGGTATTTCATTATGCGCCTTTTCAAGATTATAGTTTGGTACACGTGGGGCTAAATGATGTACATGGTGGAAGCCGATATTGCCTGTAGCCCATTGTAATAACTTTGGTAATTTATAATATGAGCTACCTTCGACAGCAGCCTTTACATAATCCCATTCTTTATCATGCTCAAAATAAGAATCCTCGTACGTATGTTGGATATAGAATAACCAAATACCAAGAGAACCAGCAATAAATAATGTTACACCCTGTACTAATAAAAATGCTTGCCAACCCATAAAGTAAACTAAAGATATACAAATTCCGGCAATAACGACATTCGTTAAATATGTGTTAAAGCGTTCCTTCTGTCTAGCGTCCTTACGATTAAAACGGTTTAGTATTAACACCATAAATAATGGGCCTAAACCGAACATCACAAACGGATTACGGTAAAAACGATACCATAAACGTTGTCCTTTAGATGCTTGTAAATATTCTTCTACTGTCATCATATCAATATCACCGATACCACGCTTGTCTAAGTTCGAACTAGTTGCGTGGTGAATTGTATGTTCACGCTTCCATTTTTCGTATGGGAATGATGTTAACACTCCAGTTACAAAACCAACCCAGTCGTTTGCTTTTTTACTTTTGAAAAATGAACCGTGTGTACAATCATGGAAAATAATAAATACTCGTACAACAAAGCCAGCAGAAATTACACTTAACCCAACTGTTAGCCATGGTGAAATATCCATTAACATATAGCCAGCTATCCATAGAGCGATTAAAGGTACAATCGTATTCACCATTTGAAAAATACTTTTAACTGTATCAGATTTCGCAAAAGGCGCTACATCCTGGCGCAGTCTTTTTGTTTTTTCTTTATCTGTTGCCATCATTTTTACTCCCTCGTTTCCTTTTCCTTATGACCTCATCATAAAACAAGAGTATAATCAAGCAACAGACGCAAACATCACAAAAAGGATATGACATTTGTCATATCCTTTCAGCTTACCTGCAAAGAAAATAAATATAAATTAACATGGCTCATCACTATAACGTGGGGGTTGATTTCCGTTCCAGCTAGGCGCTTTCCTGGGGGCGTCGGGGCAACAGGATGTTGGGCCAACAGATGTTTTTTGCGCGAACGCGAAGCGGCAGCAGCACCGATGTTGGTCACGAAGACGTTATCACAGGATGTGATGGTTTTAGCCTTCGTTCCTCTATTGCTGATCCTCAAGGAGTCGCCTAGCCTCCACTCCAATCAACTTATTATCATCATCGCATATGTCATCCCCCAGCTTTTGGCGAATAGCCTTTAAAATGTAGAATTAACAAAGGTTAATTTTCACTCCGAGTCGGGGCTTTCAGTGCAAGCTCATCCCGCAGGAGTCGCCACTCTCCGTGAAAAATCAACAGCTCCTCATCAATAGTTTAGTTTAAGTAGTAAAGCTGAACCAAAAGAATATTGCTATGATTAAAATATCATATAGATTCGCTTAATAAGTAAGCCTCACTAGGGAGGAAAATAATACTTTTCGACGCTCCTCACAAAATGCTGAATGTCGGGGTCTCACAATTAAATTATTATATTGCTTTATGCAAATAACATAGAGTTTGTCTTCTGTCTGAAAGGATAGACATGTCATACCCTTTCTATGTTTTTGGTCCAGTTAACTGTAGCTGATAAAATACAAGATCTAGCCACTGTTCAAATTTATAGCCTGCATTTTTTATTGTACCTGCATATTCAAAGCCTAGTTTTTCATGTACTTTAATGCTTCCGTTGTTTTCACCATCAATTCCCGCTACGAGTGTCTTCACACCTTGCTCTTTAGCAATTCGAATAAGCTCAAGCATTAATTGTGACGCTATCCCCTTTTGATAATGATCCTTATGCACATATACAGAGTGCTCCATTGTGTGCTTATAACCCGGATATGGACGGAACTGACTATATGTTGCAAAGCCGGCTACATTGCCATTTTCGTCAAAGACTAGCAGTGGATTACCGATTGTTTGCTGCTCCTTGAACCATTGTCTTTTTTCTTCTAACGATTGTGTTTCATATCGATAAACGGCTCTGCTCGTTAAAATAATTTCATTGTAAATATCTAAAACCTCAGGTAAATCTTTTTCTTCCATTAATCGAATCATCATGCTCACGTCCCAACTTTAAAAGGGCTAATTACTATAATAAAGTTACACCACTTTTTCTAGCATTATACATTAAAATATCGAGCATCTGGATGTGCAAAGACGATTGCTGAAACAGAAGCTTCTGGTTCCATCATAAAGCCTTCCGTTAAATGCACACCAATGTCCTCTGGTTTTAATATGCCAAACAATTTCTCTTGATCCTCTAAGTTCGGACATGCTGGATAGCCGAATGAGAAGCGCTGTCCTTGATATTTTGCCGCGAAACGATCACGCATCGTAAATTCTGTCGCATCTGGGAAGCCCCACTGGTCACGAATTTCTTGGTGCATGCGTTCGGCAAAGCCTTCCGCAAGCTCAAGGGCTGTAGATTGTAATGCATGACTTTCAAGGAATTTCCCTTCCTCTTTTAGCTGACGAGCCTTCGCCATAACCCCTTGTCCTGCCGTTACCACCATTAAGGCAATATAGTCCATTTCACCGCTTTCAACTGTTTTTAGGAAATCTGCAAGACATAAAAACTGTTCAACTTGCTGACGCGGGAAGGTAAATCGTTCAATTTCTGTTTTGCTATCTGCTGGATCATAAACGACTACATCATCCCCATCGGCTTGTGCAGGGAAAAACTGATACATACCTGATGGTTTCAATAGATCACTTTGTAAATAATCGTCGACTAACTCTTTTAACTCCGTTGCTCTTGCATCGCCAGCATCAAGTAATTGCTGTACTTGACCCTTTAAACCTAGGTGATGTCCTAGTAATGTCCGCATATTAACATATGGATATAAATGCGAAACAGCATATTCTCTCTTTACATGGCGTCGCAAATCAGCTGGAAGAAAGATAGAAGCTTCCTTTACCGTACGTACAGGCTTTACAGTTACTTCTTTTGCAGGGCGAGCCGCTCTTTTTTCGTCTGCCTCTAAGCGTTTTTCACGAGATTCCTTAATTTCAGCTAAGAAATCTGCACGTGTATCTGTCCCCATTAACCGATTTGCCTGCTCTAATCCTTGCATCGCATCCTTTGAATAAATGACAGGTCCATTATATTCGCCGGCGATTTTTGTTTCAGTAAAGCGACGGGATAATGCCGCTCCCCCTACTAAAATAGGTACGTCAATACCTGCTTCCTTGAAGTCTTGAGCTGTAATAACCATTTGTTGCGCTGATTTTACAAGTAAGCCTGAAAGCCCGATGAAATCTGGCTTTTCCTTGCGAATCGCTTCTATTAATTGGGCAGGTGTTACTTTGATACCAAGATCAATCACCCTATAGCCATTATTACTTAAAATAATATCAACAAGGTTTTTCCCAATATCATGCACATCGCCTTTTACAGTTGCAAGAACCATCTTCCCCTTGCCAGCACTCTCTTCATCTTTCTCCATAAATTGCTCTAAATGTGCTACCGCTGCTTTCATAACCCCTGCTGATTGTAATACCTCTGCTACGATGAGCTGATTATCGTTAAATAAGCGGCCAACCTCTGCCATTCCATCCATTAAAGGTCCATTAATAATAGCAAGCGGCGTTTCGAAAATTTCACGAGCAGCCTCTAAATCCTCAATAAGCCCTTCCTTTGTACCTTCTAAAATATAGTAAGCTAAGCGACCTTCTACTGTTTTCGGAATATCTTCCTCTGTTTTTTCCTTCTTTTTATCGCGATAGAAATCCGTGAAGACGGCTAATGTCTCATCATTTGTATGAAAGAGTAAATCATTTGCTAGCTTAATCTCTGCCTCAGGAATAGATGCATAACGTTCTAGCTTCTCCGTATTCACAATTGCATAATCTAAACCAGCCAGTGTACAGTGATATAAATACACGGCATTCAATACTTCACGACCTACTGGTGGTAATCCGAAAGAAATATTACTTACACCAAGCACCGTTAATGTACGCGGCATTTTTTCTTTAATGAGGCGAATTCCTTCCACCGTTTCAAGTGCCGAGCCAATATACTGCTCATCTCCTGTACCTACTGGGAACATTAATGGGTCAAAGATAATATCTTCGGGAGCAATACCCCATTTTTCTGTTAACAATTTATAGGAACGCTCAGCAATCTCTAGCTTGCGATGTCGATCAACCGCCATGCCTTGCTCATCAATTGTCCCCACTACTAAAGAGGCCCCATATTTTTTCACTAGCGGTAAAACTGCGTCAAAACGCTCCTCGCCATCCTCTAAGTTAATAGAATTAATGATGGCTTTCCCTTGAGAAAACTTAAGTGCTTCCTCAATTACTTTTTCATCTGTTGAGTCAATTACAAGAGGTACTTTTACTTTTTTTACAACTTCCTGCATAAAGCCACGAATATCCGCTAGTTCATCGCGGTCAGGATTTGCTAAACAAATATCAATAACATGTGCTCCATTTTTCACCTGGGCACGTGCTATTTCCGCTGCTTCCTCAAACTTCCCATCAATAATTAAATTTTTAAACTTACGAGAGCCGATGACATTTGTCCGTTCTCCAATAAATAATGGACGCATAGAATCGTCATATACTAATGGCTCTATGCCTGATACTACATGACCATGTGTTGCATCTGGTAATTGGCGAGGCTTTTCGTACTTTAGCACCTCTCGAATAGCAGCAATATGTGCTGGCGTTGTACCACAGCATCCCCCAACTATATTCAGCCAACCCTTTTCTGCAAAGCCTTTTAGCTTCTGTGACAGCGATTCAGGTGACTCATGATAGCAGCCTTCCTCGTCAGGTAAACCTGCATTCGGATAACAGCTAATATAGCCTGTTGAAAGCTCTGCTAGTGAACGAATATGATCAGTCATAAACTCTGGTCCAGTCGCACAGTTTAAGCCCACTGACAATGGTTTAATATGCTCGATAGAAATGTAAAAAGCATCAATTGTTTGACCAGCCAGTGTCGTTCCCATCGGTTCAATTGTTCCCGATATCATCACAGGTAGCTCTTTTCCCGTTGCTTCAAAGGCACGAGATACCCCCAATGTTCCTGCCTTAACGTTCAACATATCCTGACTAGTTTCTAGCAACAGAACGTCCGCCCCGGCTTCGATTAATGCCTTTGCCTGAACATAGAAGTTTTCCTCTAACTCATCAAATGTAATACCACCTGTAACCGACAAGGTTTTTGTAGTTGGTCCCATAGCCCCCGCTACAAAACGTGGCCAATCGGATGTTGAAAACTCATCCACTACTTTGCGTGCAATTTCTACAGCGCGTTTATTAATCTCTTCAGCTTTCGCACCAAGATCATATTCATTTAATACAAGTGGAGTACTTCCAAATGTATTTGTACAAATAATATCTGCTCCAGCCTCTAAATATTTTCCATGAATTTTTTCAAGCACATCTGGTCTAGTTAGCACGAGATTTTCATTACAGCCATCATATTCCTCGCCGCCAAAATCCTCTGCTGATAAATTTTCATTTTGTAGCATTGTACCCATTGCGCCATCAAGAATTAAAATTCGTTTCTCTAGTTGCTCTTCAATCAAGTGCTTAGCCATTTATACTTACCCCTTTTTTCTGTTCATCCAATTGCTCAATAAATTTCATTAATTCTAGTGTCATATCGTAGCGTAAAAATGGTGTGATGAGGTAAATACCATTGAAATATTCCGTTGCTACTTCTACTAATTCCTTGGCAATTGCAATTCCTTCTAGTGTTGCGCGTTCCTTTTCTTCGCCACAAGCCTTCATACGTGCTAACGCATCATCAGATAGTTTGATGCCTGGCACTTCATGGTGTAAGAACTCCGCACTTTTATAGCTCGTTACTGGCATAATGCCTATATAAATTGGTGTTTCTAAATGCTTTGTCGCCTCGTAAATTTCCACGATTTTTTCCTTTGAATAAACAGGCTGTGAAATAAAATAATCTGCCCCATATTCAATTTTCTTTTCTAATCGAGAGACAGCGCGATCGAGCACACGTACGTTAGGATTAAATGCAGCTGCTACAGAGAAATTCGCCTTTTTACGAAGTGGTTTCCCTGAGAACGATACACCTTCATTTAACTGTTTTATTAATTGAATGAGCTCCATTGAAGAGACGTCATAAACGCTAGTGGCCCCTGGGAAATCACCTACCTTTGTCGGATCTCCAGTAACTGCTAAAATATCATGAATCCCTAGTGCATTTAATCCCATCAAATGTGATTGAAGACCAATTAAATTACGATCTCGGCATGTTATATGTGTCAACGGGCGTACCCCGTGTGTTTCTTTCAGTAAGGCACCCATTGCGACATTACTAATCCTCGGAGAAGCAAGTGAATTATCTGCCATCATGACTACATCTGCACCAGCCGCATATATTTTTTTTGCACCTTCAATAAAGCCTTCGATTTCTAAATGTCTTGGTGTATCTAACTCCACTATCACTGAGCGTTCACGTTTTACTTTTACATGTAATGGCTCATAATTTGCTGGCTCTGCCTCACGGACAACCTCTACTTTTTCTGGCTTTGCATACTTTTCCTCGACCGGGGATAGCTCCTCTAAGTACTTTTTCGCTGCGGCAATATGCTTTGGTGTCGTACCACAGCAGCCACCAATTAAACGTACCCCTTGATCACGAAGCTCTACAGCTGCTCGACCAAAATAATCTGCCTCCGACTCATAAACGACACGCCCATCCTCCAAATCAAGGAGAGAGGCGTTCGGATATGCTGACATAAATGCCTCCTTAGGAAGCTCTACTCCTTCGAATGCTTGTATAGTATGGTGAGGGCCTAAGCGACAGTTAACACCTACGATATCAGCACCTAGCGCTTCAAGTTTATGTAAGGCGTTATTTAAGCTCATTCCATTTTGCAAAATTCCGGGTTCGTGCATAGAAACTTGAGCAATAATCGGTAATTTCGTTTTAGCTCGTAGCATTGTTAAAGTCGCTGTTAGCTCTTCAAAATCATAATATGTTTCAAGTAAAAGGCCATCTGGATTTCCTGCAAGTAAAACAGTTGCCTGCTCTTCAACCGTTGCTAAAATTTCCTCTAACGTTGCATCACTTTTACGAATACCACGGATTCCCCCAATAGTACCTAAGACAAATTGTCCACCATCTGCCGCTGCTCGTTTTGCAATCGTTATAGCTGCTTCATTAAACTGCTGCACACAAGATTCTAATCCATAACGGGCTAATTTTATGGCATTAGCTCCGTAAGTGTTCGTTTGAATAATATCGGCACCAGCTGCTATATATTCTCTATGAATCTTTTCAATTAATTCAGGTCTCTGTACATTCATTTCCTCATGGCAGTACTCCAAGCCATAGCCGTATAAAACCGTACCAATTGCGCCATCTGCTGTAAGAACATGCGTTTTTAACCTTTCAAGCAATCCCATAAAACTAGCCTCTCTTCCCTTATCTATCAATTATGCCTCGGCATAATTGCGTCTGGAATCGGCTTTGTGCTTGCACAAAGAACTCCTTTCCGATTTCCGTGACATCCGCCGGAGGCTTTAACTTCTTTCGGCGGTTGTTTGGACACCCGCTGAAAGAAGTTAAAATAAAAAAGCCTTCTTTTATAAAAAAAGAAGGCTTTTACGTCGTTTCGTAATTGTTTTTCCTTCTCATCTTCGACACAACGGTCTTCTGGATTTAGCACCTGACAATAAGTTGGTTGCTGAAGCTTCATAGGGCCAGTCCCTCAGCTTCTCTTGATAAGAATTTAGTATGAATTTTTTAAATAATTAAAAGAATCATATCCTTTACGAATGATTGAGTCAAGACTATTTCACAGAACAAAGGATAATTTTTACGAAAAATATTATATTTTGATTTATTTTAAACAATTACGATAGTTTTCCAGCAAGTTCCTCACCAATTTTTTTACCATTTTGAATACATGCACCTATGCCTACTCCAAAATAAGAGCATCCCGCTATAGTTAAATTTGGATAGTTTTTCTCAAGCTCTTGTACAAGACCTTGCAACGCTTCACGATGTGCCAAGTCATACTTTGGCATCTGGTCGATCCATTTTGTCACGTCAACAATAGTTGGCGTTTCCTCAATCCCCAAGCTTTTTCTTACATCCTCTAGGGCAACAGTTGCTAACTCTTCATCTGTCATCACACGTAATCTCTCATACTCAGGGTTAATGCTCTTATAAAAAAGTCGTACAAGTAATTTTCCTTCTGCTGAGGTGTGTTTCCACTTGCGACTTGTCCACGTTGCTGCATTACAAATAACACCCGAATTATGTGACACAATATAGCCTGTTCCATCTGCTGGTAATCTATTATCGGGTACATCAAATCCTAAGTAAATTGTAATGGCGGATGCAGTATTGAATTGTTCAAAATATCTGTTCAAAGATGCATCCTGTAATAAGCTTTGTACTGATTCATTTGGCAGTGCCATTACAACATGATTTGCTTCCATCATTTTACCGTTTGCTAAAGTAACAGAATATTGATTCTCCTGCTTTTTAACACTAATAGTGGCAACTCCTTTTATAATTTCTACATCCGTTAATGTTTCTTCAAGTCGATCTATTAGTGATGATAAACCATTTTTAAATGAAATAAATTTTTTATTGGCAGCTTTCACGAATTGTTCTCTGTTTGCATCGAAACCTTTAATAATACTACCGTAATCGTTTTTGTAATCGATTAAATACGGTAAAGTGGAAGCAATTGAAAGTTGATTTAGATCTCCAGAATATACACCTGCAAGTACGGGTGCTATTTGGTTTTGAACAAGCTCCTCACCTAAATAATACGTTAAAAATTCCCCAATTGAACTTTCCTTTGTAAACTCTTCATTTGGCATTGTTAAATCCTTTAATGCTTCTTTTTTGCCTTCCTCTGATACAAGTGTGCTTTCCTCAAGTGATTGTAAGCTCATAGGAATACCGAACGTTGAGTCTGCGGGGATGGCATGTAGCTCATTATTTGTGTAAATATACGAAATACCTGTTTCGTTGTACACAAGATTTTGTTCGAAATTTAGTTCCTCTACTAACTCCATGACACCTTTATGACGCGCTACAATAGAATCTGCTCCAGTTTCCATGATGAATCCCTGTTCATATGCAGAGTGAAGCTTGCCACCAAGGTACGTATTTTTTTCAACAAGTACAAGTTTTACATCTAAGTTTTTCTCCTGAACTTGGCGTTGTAAATAATGCATCGTACACAATCCCGTAATTCCGCCACCTAATACAACAACTGTTTTCATATTAACCGCCCCTATTTTTAGTTCTTTATTCAGTATAAACTTTTTTTATCGAAAATTACGTTAAACCCTTTACAAATTTAGCAAAAATGGAGCTATCCAGCGCATTGGATAGCTCCATTTTTTTCTATATATTTGCTAGAGGCGTTTTTCTACCTAAAGGATATTATATATTGACAGTTGATATAGTGTTATTTGTGCCCTAAAGTGTGTAGCGCCTAAAGAAATAGGAAACAACATTTTTCTTTGCCTTTTGCTTATCTCTAACTTAAATTTTGTGTAAAGCTAGCTAATTTTCCAGCTGAATTTTTCACTTCGTTAAAAGCAATACCTAATTCACTTAGTACTTCTACTATTGCTTGTACTTCTTTTTCCATCCGACCATTTTGATCTTTAGCCTCGGTCATAGCTTCTAATATGTTAGTAAATTGTCCTTCCGTTTGAACCATATTTTCCTCACCAGAGGCTACCTCTTCTTGAATATTACTAAGCGAATGAACAAGATTATCTGTCCGCTCATTCGTTTTATGTAGTAACGTCGCTACCGATGTGACAGATTCCTTTGTTTGAATCGATAGTTTCCGTACTTCATCTGCAACAACACTAAAGCCTTTACCCGCTTCTCCAGCACGAGCCGCTTCTATTGCCGCATTTAAAGCCAACAAGTTTGTTTGATTAGCAATATTTGTCACAACATTCATAATCGATTCCATTTCCTTTGACATATCTGTTAACTGTGCAATATTTTCCGCTATATCATCAAGCGAATAAATAATATTACTCATATTTTGCGATTGACTCTTTAACCGTTCACGACCTTCTAATGCCTGACTCTCAGCCATAGTCGACACTTGAAGTGATTTTTTCGCTAGTTGTTTAATCTCATCTGATTGTCCACTTAAGCGATGAAATGAATTGTTCGTTTCCTGAGATATTGTGGCAAGACCTTCCGAAGACTCTACGATTTCTTGCTCTATCGCTTCTTTTCTACGTTCCATTTTTTCATGAAGTTGTTCAATTGTGTGCTCAAACGCCTCTAAAACTAACTGTTGCTCAAAATTAGAAATTTTTGAGATGGCTCGAATTGTATTAAGCTGATCCATTGGATGATTAATATGTTCTTCAACCAAATCAATAAATGATGCTGTTAAATCTTGAAAGGCGCAAATATACCATTGTGTTTTAAGCCCGATATGGACATGCACTTTAGCAATTTTAATTCGTCTTTGATAAAATTCATCATCAATCGTACCATTAAACATTTCAATAATATGACGTCGTAATGTAATTTTCAGCTTCTCCACGGAACTATGTCTATTAATAATATCTACTAAACTACGTTCAGTTACAATCATTTCATAAAAACGATTAACAATATTATCAATAGTGCCTTCTACAAAAGGTTGAAAGGCTTTTAAATATTGTAAATCCCGCTTTGTCAATTTAAGTAAATCAATTTGCTTTTTTATTGAATGGCAATTCGCTATATCCATTTTTACAATGTATTGCTCTAAATCTAACGCGGTTGTCTTTCTCTGTTTTTGAAAAATCACACATTTACCCTCTTTCATGCCGTGTACTTTTGAAAAGCTGAGAAAAATCTAATTCCGTCACCCAAAATATAAGAGGTCAGGAAGGCTCCATCTGTGACACTATTCCCCAAGTAGTCACCTAACCTCACTCCAATCAACTTATATATAGTATATGTTTTAATAAATGTCATCCCTAACTTTTGGTGATAAGCCCAGGTTGTTCGTTAGCCATCATTAACTATTTACATTATTTATGACGCTGATTTCTGTTTCAGGCTACAATTTAATAGATACTGTTACTAACTACCCTTTCAAAATCCCTCATATACCTTATACATTTTATAAATAGCTGTCAATTTTTATATATACATTTTTTACCATTAATTGTACGAAAATACCTATTGTCTTACTTAGTGTCCAAAGTAGAAAAAAAAGCTACCACAATACTTTTGGGTAGCCAATTTACATCATATCTGTTTTTTTTATGCTTATTTTTTCCTTGTTTTAGTTTGTAGTACTATCGCTTTATTATATTACTATTTTTACAATCAGTTAATAATAGTAATATACACCTATCTTATATCTCGAAAAGAATACCTAAGGCTTATACAAAAAAGTTGATATTCGAATCTAAATGCCTATTATTTTTTAATTAAAAACACTTACATTCCTTTTAATTCTTGCAGTAAATTTGCAGCTTCCTCACTTCCTGCATTTGCTGCAAGTCCATACCACTTTATAGCCTCTTTAATATTTCTAGCTATTCCTTCCCCTTTATTGTATATGTGCCCTAGTTGTAATTTAGCCTCCAAATCACCTTGAAGAGCAGCCTGTTTAAACCAATGAATACCCTTTTCAATATTTCGTATACCTGTTAACCCTTGGCTCCAAATATAGCCCAAATCATAAAAGGCATCGACATGATATTGCTCTGCAGCTCTTTCATACCAATATAATCCACGGTTCACATCTTTAGGTCGCCCTAAGTATCCCTCTAAATAGATTCCTCCAAGCCTGTATTGTGCCTCAACATAGCCTGCTTCTGCAGATTTTTTATAGTAGCTACATGCTTGCTCCTCGTCTTTGTCGGTTCCTAATCCCTGCTCGTAAATAATTCCGAGTGTAAACATGGCCTCTGCCACACCTTTTTGAGCGGCGAAGTCGAACCAATTCTTCGCAAGTACCAAATTTTCTGGTACCCCCTCACCGTTAAAATACATATCTGCTAAATTATTTGCAGCATCTGGATGCCCTTGCTTCGCTGCAGCTTCATACAATGAAAAAGCCATATTATAGTTTTCTTGAACGCCTATACCTTCAAAATAAAAATTACCAAGTGCATATTGTGCATCGGCATTACCTTGTGATGCTGCTAACTCAAACCACTTTACTGACTTTTCTGGTTGGAAATATTCGCCGTCAATTGCACTATAATATTCTCCAAGCTGAAATTGTGCATCGGCATCCTGTTCCTCGATGGCATCTTTGTATAAGTCAATGATTACCTCATGATCTAGATCTTCTTCGTCAAACGCCTCAACCTGTTCATTTTGGTGAACAAAATACCATTCCAATATATCAAGTACATCATCAACAACTTCATTGTAATTGGATAACTTTTCCAGCGAAGAAATTTGCCAAATAAAAATATAGATAGGGAGTGGAATTGCATCACGCAATAAATCATCATATTCAGCTAAAAGCGTTAGCACATTCTCCTGTACTGACTGTGTCTGTTCTGGATGTATAATTTGTAAGTGTCGTTGTTGATTTTTTTTCAAAAGTCCTCGAACAACTTGATATAATATTTTGTGCAAGGCTGCTAATTGTACTTGTTCGACTGTTATCAAATTAATGTTTTGCACAAACCATGTATCTTGTGTTTGCGTGAGCTTTTGTAGGGATACAATTCGCTCTTTATTTTGTTTTGCTAAAAATTGTCCATACATTTGTTTTCCCCCTTGCACTCTATCTTGCCACTATTATATGGAAGACAGTTCTAAATTGGTTACACATATGCTCTCAAGATTAATCCAATAAACAATGTAATGAACAAAAAGACAGTGACATGAATCCATTTATACATTTCTAATAAGCCGATAAATTCACGCGTAAATGCATTAGGTACATAATAAAAGGCAGTCTTCGAACCAACACCTTGTGCATCAAGCTTCGCCTTTTTGGCATAAATACTTGCACGAAAAACATGAAAATTATTCGTTACGAATAAGGATCGATATTTTTTTCCTTGAGCATGCTTATCCATAATTTTTTTGGAGAATGCCATATTTTGTTCAGTATTTGTAGATTGATCTTCCATTAATACTTTTTGAGCAGGTATTTGATGTTCGTCAACAATATATTTTTTCATAGCATATGCTTCTGATACTTTCTCATCACTGCCCTGTCCACCTGAGACGATAATGTAAGGTCGTTCACCATATTTTTGAAATTGCTTTACTGCCTCATCTAAACGGCTAGCTAAAAGTGGTGGCACTTTATCTCCGATTAGTCCTGACCCTAGCACAATAATATAATTAGGCTCATAAAGGATAGGCGTAAAATGATATAGCGTGGCATAGGCCATTATGCTTGTATATAAAAACATTGTATAGCCAAAAACTAAAAACGCATAGAAGAAAAGAATATGCCAAATTTCATGTTCGATATTCGTAAAGATTACAAATACATACCAAATCATCATGATAAAAAAGCTCAAGCCAAAAACAGCTAACAATAGATTACGAACTTTACGTCCTTCTTTTTCAAGTAAAACTTTACTATTAAAAAACGTAGCTATCGATAAAATAAACATCATACTCGGGAAACTTCCAAGTATAATGACAATACCCATCTTCGGCATAATTCCCTGCTCATTCGGGAGAAATAAAGGGTGACTAATTATTGCGCTTAAAATAAACATCCCTAAAAGACCAAGAACTACTGCATTTAGAAAACGTCTTTTTTCCGTTATATATAACATTAAAAAAATTGAAATTAATAGTAATAATGTTGAAATCATCGTTTCACTCCTTTCTTTTTATATACCATTTTTAGGGCTTATCATCATAAAGCGAAATTGATTTCCGTTCCGCCTGAGCCCGTCGTCTAGCCTCTACTACAATCAACTATTTACATAGCATACGTTATAAGCGCATGTTCAACTTTTGGCGATAATCATTTTTTACCAATTTCTACTGACACTAATTGTTCAAATTTGTTGTTATACCTAAATTAATAAAAGCGATTATTTTATTTTTCGGGATGATTCATGTAAAATTACTATATAAGAACTAGTTTATGACAAAACTAAAAATTATATTGGAGGAATGTAAGTAATGAAAAAAATTCTTGCCGCTCTTTTTGCAGCGACACTTATGTTTGCGACTGTTGGTGCAACATTGTTCATCTCAGATACACCAACTGCAGAAGCTAAATCCTATAAGTCAGGTAAAAAAGGCTTCTCAAACAATAATAATAACAATAGCTCAAATTTCCAAAAATCTCAGGATAAATCTAAAGACCAAAATAATGCAACAACAAATAAAAACACAAACAAAACGGATTCAACAGCTAAGAAAGGTGGCTTCTTCTCAGGCGGCCTTATGAAAGGCTTAATGCTTGGTGGCTTAGCTGGCTTACTTTTCGGAAGTCTTTTCAGTGGTATGGGTATGCTTGGTAATATTTTAGGCTTATTAATTAACGTTGCAGCCATCATGGTTATCGTAATGCTAGTTGTAAAAATTGTTAATATGTTTAAAGATAAAAAACGTAAAGAGGAAGCACAATGGCACAAGTAATTAATGAGCAAGATATTATAAATGCAATTTGCTTATCACAAGCCTACTATAAAAACATTCGCCCTGAGGATGTACTTGTTGAACTAACATACGATGATGACACAGGCTTTGGTGCAGAAGTTGAAGTTAATGGTAAAATCGAGATGTTCGATACAGCAGCAATGATTGGCGCACTACGTGTATGGATTAAAGATGTCCTACATGGTGATCCATTTTCAACAGGCATCGAACTCGTCCTAGACGATGAAGAAGGCATCATGGCTAACCTATCGTAAATAAGTAAAGAATAGCAGATCAATAAATCTTAAAGATTTATTGATCTGCTTTGTTAATTCCCAAGACTTTTTTTGCTTGTTCTTTCTTTTCTTCCTCAATCGAAAAATCGACTATTGATCGACCGAGCATTAATAGCGTAATAAACATGACGCCTGTTCCAACGATTAAATAAATCATCGTAAATATCTTTGAAAAATGACTAGTAGGGTACAGTCCGGTCTCAATACCTGTTGGAATTAAACTCACTACTGAAAAATACATGGCATCAAGCCAATACCAACCTTCCGCCCCTTTATAAAACATAGTTCCTGAAAAAATGATAAAAAATAATGTTGTAAACAGAGATAGAAACTGCGGACGCTTGAATGACCTCCACATGCCTACTAACAATCTTTTCGCAGATAAAATAAATGACAGCATCCCATTCTCCTTTTGATCAATTTTCACTTCAGCATTATTACAATTCTAATTTGGTTCATCGCCATAATGTAGGGTTGATTTCCGTTCCGGCTGGGCGCTTTCTTGGGGGCGTCCGATGAGCCGCTTATCCCTGAGGAGTCGCCCAGCCTCCACTCCAATCAACTTATCCACATGGTATATATTTTAACAATTGTCATCCCCAACTTTTGATGATGAACCCCTAAATTGTACAAGATATTCATCGCAATAAAAATAACATATGTAAACGTCAAAAGGTAGAGATTTCTATTTACAATCTCTACCTTAAATTATTTTACTTCTTTAATAGACTGTTAAAATTCACAAATATTTTTGCTGCATGGCTACGTTTTGTAGGAGATTCAGGTGAAAATTCCCCTTCGTTACCTCTAACAATATCAAGCTCATATAACATTGTTATTGCATGTTTTGTTTCTTCATTGTAAGAGGCGATATCAGAAAATGGTGCTTTTCCTTTTACAGCATAAGGTTGCTTTTGTTGATGCTCATAAGCACGATTAATCATTACTGCTAATTGAGCGCGAGTAACTGGTAGTCCTGGATTAAACTTCCCATTGGTTCCCTTAATTAGCCCATACGCATAAGCTGCTGCAATTTCTGACTGAGTTCCGATATCATAGCTTGCTATGTCAGTAAATGGTGCCTGTTCCTTCGTTGTTAAGCCTAGATTTCTAACAAGCATCGTAGCGGCCTGTGAACGAGTAACATTTTGCTCAGGTCTAAACGTACCATCTGCGTAACCTTTCATAATACCTTCTTCAGCTGCCTTCAGCATAAACTCCTTTGCCCAATGATTCTCTATATCAGTAAAGCTTAAAGTTCTTCCTGTAGTAAAAGTAACTGTTGGACTTTGAATACTTTCATGACCAGCTACATCAACCGCTTTAACAGCTACCGTGTATGCTGTATTCTCTGTTAAATTATCTAAAGTTATCGCAGTGGTCTCAGCATTTTGTGTGAATGTTAACTTACCATTGACATATACATTGTAACTAGTGACACCTACATTATCCGTCGCTTCCTGCCAGCTTATTTTTACAGTTGTGCTATCCTTCATATTTGCTTGGATCGTTTTTGATACATCCCATAACGTACTTGCTTTAATCGCTGGTAAAAACGCCTCGTTCGCTACTGCTAAATAGCCCGCTTCACTTAAATGAATATTTTCGGGATTAGGTAAATAACTTGGAACATCTTTTGCTACAATATCGTACGTCGGTACAAAGACGGCACCCGCTTTTTCAACTGTTGTTTTAATCGTTGCATTCATAACTTTTAATAGCATTATAAATTGTTTCTGTAAATCTTCACTATAATAAGGAAAAGAATTATAATAACCCATCACATAAACTTGAGCGTTCGGATTAAGCTTCTTAATTTCTTCTAAAATAGCAGCAATATTTTTTATTGCCTCTTGGGAAGCCTTTAACATCGCTGCTGCACTAATACCAGTTGTCTGAGACTCTTTTAAAATAGGTATTAAATCATTGGCACCGGCAGTTAAAGTAATGATTTCAGCCTCTTTAATAGATGTGCGAAGCTTTACCTTTTCACTTTGATAACCGAATCCTACCACTGGCTTTTCCACATTATTTTGTATATCTTCGAATACATCTTTCGTTGTATAGCCTGAATAAGCAAATCCCTTATTATAAGAAGTGATTAAACCATCTTGCTGTAAAGTTTGTGCAACAAAATCTGTATAACCTAACCCGATTATACCAACCTCATTCATTCCATGTGCTAAGGAATCGCCCAGTGCTACATAATCTGCTTGAACTACCCAACTTGGCGCTATGTAGTCTCTTTGTTCCTCAGCATTTACACCTATTGGTACTACTAGTTGTAATGCCAGAACGCTAGCCGCTAAAAATCGAAATTTCTTTGATAATTGCATACACCCACTCCTCCAATTTTTACTAATTACTAGTTTAATATATAGAGAATGAAAATGGGTTAAATAAGCTCCTCACCATAGCGTGTGGTTGATTTCCATTCCGACTAGGCGCTTTCCTGGGTGCGTCGGGGTAACAGGATGTTGGTCACGAAGGCGTTATCACAGGACGTGATGGTTTTTAGCCTTCGTTCCTCTATCGCTGATCCCCAAGGAGTCGCCTAGTCTCCACTCCAATCAACTAATAAATGGCATACGTTAATGTCATCCACAACTTTTGGTGAAGAGCCTTTTTTATTTCAGTTGAATCTTCCCATAAATGCCGCCACCACCAACCTCGATTGCCAATTGCCCCGTTCTTGCTAAATCGATCATCTTGGCAATTTTATGCGGCACGAGTTGTTCGAGTTGCTCTAGAGTAACTCGATGCAAGATGTTCATCTCTGTACCAAATGCTTGTACTAATCGGTCCATCATTTTTGGCCCTAATCCTGGAATAAAGTCTAGCGGTACTTGGTGAATATACGGTGGTCGTGCACGTTTATCTGTAACTTGCTCTGAAAGCTCCTTAATACGTGTTGCAACACCTTTTATAATTTGCGTGCTTTCACAGTTTGTACAGATTGTTGCTGAATTGCCAAGCTGCTCACCACATTTTGCACAGACAGTCTGATGATATTTACCAAGCAAAGGATTTAAGCCATAATTGGCTGTTACTGCTCGACCCTGCTGTTCATGTAGCGCCATCTTTAATTCTGTAAAATTTGCATTAGAAAGTCTTAATTTTTGATACTCACGTGCAATTTTCCCAAGTGAATGTGCATCAGAGTTACTGACAAATGTATATGCTTGCAGCTCTCTAATGTGACTCACCATATCGGAATCAGAGCTTAAACCAAGCTCTATCGCATCTATAAGCTGAGGGTCAAATACTTCTGTTAAACTACGATGTACGCCTTTACCGAATAAGCTTTTAAATGGTGTAAAAACATGAGCAGGAATAAAAAGCCCACCTAATTTATAAACCTTTTGCTGCACTGTTGGACCATCACAATAAATGCGCTGAGAGCTTAAATGAATATTTTTCATATGATTAGACATCCAATTTGAAAATTCCCTCATGAGCAAAAGAGTTGGAAAATAAGCCAGTACATCGGTCCAAGGCAATGCTGATCATAAATCTCAATTTCAGTACCTGGAATAAGTGTTGTTTCTTGAAAACGAAGCCCTCCCTGTTCTAACTCCTTCACTTCACCCTGCTCTATCATCTCTGCCATTTCATCCAGTACTTCTGGTGAATGACAATCAATAATTCCGATAATATCTAGTCCCTTTCTTGCACTTGAAGTCTCTAAAATTCTTGCTAACGTTAACGTTTTACTGCCTGTAATTTTAACAGCACGTCCACTTGAAGTGCGTCCAATATGAATATGTAAATCTGCATAGAAATCCTGCATCATTGTAACCCCCTATTATTTTTTTAGATAAAATAAAAAGCCTCACATTGCTGCAAGGCATTTTATTCTAAATTATGATGGATGATTGCCGTGAGTATTATTATTTGATTCAAAGGCACCCGAGCCCTGTGATGGCATTGTCGAAGAATCATATGCCACTAATGTCACTCCCATGTTCTTTTCTAGCTCATTAATTTTTTCAAGCTGTTGCTGATCTAGTTGGGCAATTTTTATCTCTTCCATTTTCATCAAATCCTTTCACGAATAAAATTCCCCAAATAAGAACATATATACACAAAAATAATGACTGATTGTCAGTCATTTTTCTTTGACTTTATTTCAGATTTTTTGTAACATATTAAATAAGCAGGCTAAAAGCGAGGGATTTCATGTCAAAAGAAGAGAAAATTATTCAAGCTGCAATTGAAGTTTTCCGTGAAAAAGGAATTGAAAAGACAAAGGTTTCTGATATCGTAAAAGCTGCAGGTATTGCGCAAGGGACATTTTATCTTTATTTCCCATCTAGGCTTTCAGTTATGCCAGCCATTGCGAAAGTTATGGTTGAGAAAATTATTGCTGCTATTAACGATGGTATTTCAAAACAGGAGCCTTTTGCAAAGCAACTTGAAAAAGTAGTAGATATAATTTTTTCTCTAACAGAGGAATATCGAGATGTATTTGCACTTATCTATGCCGGTATTACACAAACTGAGCATATGAAAGAATGGGAAAATATATATGCTCCCTATTACGAATGGATGAATAATTTCTTATATGAAGCTCAACAACAAAGAACGATACGTGCTTCTCTAAATACTACACGTTCTTCTAAACTTATAATCGGTCTAGTAGAATCTGCCGCTGAACAAATTTATTTGTATGACGACAGTGAAGAAGAATCAATTAGACTTCAAAAGCTTGAGCTAATCGACTTTTTACATCATGCACTCGGTTTACGTCACGCCTAAGTGACGTTCTCTTTTACATCGAAAATGACTGAATGTCAGTCATAACAGAAAGGAAATTAACTATGCAAAAAGATTGGATTTATGTTGGATTAACTAGTTTGTTTGAATTGTTTTGGATATTTGGCTTTAATGTTGCCGATTCTTGGTGGCACTGGATTATTATTGTGTCCTTAATTGCGTTGGATTTTCATTTCTTATCGAAGGCTTGTGAAAATCTACCTACTGGCACCGTTTATGCCACTTTTGCTGGGGTCGGAACAATTGGTACTACATTAATGGACATTTTTATTTTTGACGGTGAGTTTAATGCTATTAAAGGCATTTTCATGTTTATTTTAGTACTGGGTGTTATTGGTCTTAATTTAGCTGATAACCCTTCAAGAGATCATGATGAAAAGAAAGGAGCTAATGCATAATGGGTTGGTTACTTGTTTTACTAGCTGCAATTTCAGAAATTATCGGTGTTGTAGGTTTACGCTTTTATAGTCAGGAAAAAAACATACGTAATTTATTAATATATATAGGCGGCTTCGGAATGTCCTTTGTGCTTTTATATGCATCCTTTAACTATTTACAGCTAAGCATTGCCTATGTAGTTTGGGTTGGTATTGGTACAGTTGGTGCTGTTCTTGTGAATATTATATTCTTCGGTGAATCTAAAAACCTGACTCGAATTATTAGTATCATCGCCATTATTATTGGTGTGGCAGGCTTAAAAGCAGTATCTTAATTTGATTTGATTTCATTTCTTTATATTGTGGATATACCTTTTGAAATTAACTTTTTCGTTGAAACTTTATTTTATAACTATAGGTGTCTATTAAATAAAGTACAGCTCTTCGGCAAAACGAGGGGTTGATTTCAGTTCCGACTGGGCGCTTTGTCGCTGCCGCTTCGCTTTCGCGCAGATAAAACATTTGTTGCTGACGCTTCGCTTTCGCACAGAAAACATCCGCTACGCTGCAGGGTCTCGGGCCAACACGATGTTGGTCACGAAGGCATTATCACAGGATGTGATGGTTTTAGCCTTCGTTCCTCTATTGCTGATCCCCAAGGAGTCGCCCAGTCTCCACTCCAATCAACCACTTCGCTTAGCGTGTATCTTCTGGCATATCACTATAATTTATAGTGATAAACAATCCTCTAGATGCATTTATTTAAAAAATTTATTTCAATATGTATCAATCATGTAGTTTCTAAAGCTTGCTTCGCGAATTGCTCTGGGATATACATTAAATATGGTTTACCTGTAAGTGGATGTGTTTGAATATCGGCATAAACACCAAATACATCTTGTAATAATGCCGGTGTAAGTACTTCTTCTGGTGTTCCAAAACAAACAATTCGACCTTGTTGTAAAACATAAATTTGATCGCAATACATAGCTGCAATGTTTAAATCATGTATTGCAGCAACAACTGTTAAATGTAAGGTTTGGATTAAATCCATGAGCTGTAATTGATGCTGAATATCTAGATGATTTGTTGGCTCATCTAAAATCAGCACCTGCGCTTGCTGAGCGAGGGCACGAGCAACCATCACACGCTTTTTTTCTCCACCCGAAAGAGAGCTAAAACTACGTTTCTCTAAATGAGCGATACCTGTTTGGTTCAGTGCATCTTTTACAATTTGAAAATCTCGTTCTTGATCAAGCTCCAATAGTTTTTTATGGGGTGTTCTCCCCATACTCACTAAATCATGTACTGTAAAATCGAATAAGACTGGTGTTTCTTGACTCACAACTGCTAAATTTCGAGCAATGCTTTTACTCGGTTGCTTTAAAATATCCTGTTCATTTAATAATACTGTTCCACTTTCTGGTTTTAATAAACGATACATATTCTTTAATAGCGTTGACTTCCCACTACCATTAGGACCGATTAGACCAACAAATTGCTTGTCCTTTATTCGAATACTTACTTCATGTAATATACGTTCATCAGAAATGGAGAATGATACTTGTTTCGCTTCTAATGTCATATGTTTTAATCTCCTTCACCGAATGAATAATTGTTACTACGTAGCAGCCAAATGAAAAATGGACCTCCGCAAAAAGCTGTGATAATTCCAATTGGCATTTCCTCAGGGGCAATTAAAATTCGAGCAAGTGCATCTGCCCAAACTAAGAAAATCCCTCCTAATAATGCGCTAATCGGTATGACATATTTATGGTTTGAACCTACAATTAGCCGTACAATATGTGGAATGATTAAGCCGACAAATCCGATTGAGCCACTTACAGCAACAATCACACCAGTTAATAATGAAACTAATAAAATAAGCTGTATACGGAATTGTTGTAAGTTAACCCCTAATGTGACTGCTGCTTCTTCCCCAAGGAGTAATAAATTTAAGCTTCGATAGTGGAGCCATAACAAGGCAAATACTACAATAAAAATAATTGTAGGAATTAAAAGATTACCCCACTTAGCACCAGCTAGGCTTCCTAGCATCCAAAACATGACCGCCTTCATTCCGCCTTCTTGCTTCGACGTCATTAATATAAAGTTTGAAATAGCAGATAAAATAAAAGATACCGCCATCCCTGAAAGTAAAAGCCGAAAGACGGAAATCCTACCTCCAACACGTGATAAGAAGAAAACTAACCCCATTGCCGTGAGAGAACCTAAAAATGCAGATACAGAAAGAGCATAAACGCCTAGAAATGAAAAAGCACCTAAAATGATGACGGCTGTAGCACCAACCGTCGCTCCAGAGGAAATCCCTAAAATATATGGCTCTGCAATTGAATTACGAACAAGTGCTTGAATGGCTGCTCCAGCAATTGCCAAGCCTGCTCCTACAATAGCAGCGAGTAATACACGCGGAGCTCGGATTTGCCAAATGATAATTTCCTGTGCGCGACTCCAATCTTCTTCGATTGAATTTTGTATAATTGGGATTTTAGAAAGGATGACCTTCCATACATAAAGTGGCGTAACGGAAACCGATCCAACCATAATCGCAATTGTCATTGAAATGATAAGTACTAGAAATAGAGTCATTGATAGTAGTATAAATTTTTTATTCATCTGTTTATTAACTCCTATTCATTAAAATAAATGAAGAAACAAAAAGGGTATTCTATGCAAATGCGCATAGAAATACCCTTGATTAAACAACATCAGAAAGATTTCCTTCTACTATTGTCCGTAATTGCTTTCATCCTCGTGGGCATTACAGGAATTACTAATTGGCAGGTCTCCTGGCTTCGAATCAACGTTACTATGATTGCCTTCCCATTCTAGAACAGTGGCTAAATCATCATAGAACTCCTCTTTACAGTTGCGGGACAGCGTCGGATTTGCACCAACTTCCCTTTTAAGTGACACATTGTACAAGATGTCACACCATTAGCATCGAATATTTAAAATTATGACGATTCTATCATATATTTTAATAGTTAGTCTATAACTAACCATTATTTATCAAGTTAAGTAGGAAAAATACTTTTACGTTAACCAATAATAATTATTAAGTTGACACAAAATCATTATTTTTTTACACTAATATTATCAACATTACTTTTTAGGGGTGAACTAATGACAACAGTTGCGGAACACACGCATCACAAATTAAGAACAGTCGATCTTGCATACATTGGACTATTTTCAACATTGATGATGATAGGAGCTAATATTACGTCCATTGTACCTTTCATGATGGTTGGTGGAGTACCTATCACATTACAAACATTTTTTGCTATTTTAGCAGGGCTTATTCTTGGTAGTAGAAAAGGGGCACTCGCTTGTACTGTTTATATGTGTATCGGTTTAGCAGGTGCACCTGTATTTTCACGATTCAATGGAGGCTTTGGACAAATTATAAGTCCTACATTTGGTTTTATTGTCTCTTTTATAATAGCTGCATTTGTCGCAGGGCTTATTGTAGAACGCAGTGGAACGAAGAAAAGCTATGTAGTTGCAGCATTAGTTGCAACAGCTATTAATTATTTACTAGGCACAAATTGGATGTACTTTGCCTACAAGCTATGGGCTAGTGCTCCTGATGCTTTCACTTATAAGGTAGCATGGCTTTGGATGATGCCTCCTTTACCAAAGGATATTATTTTAGCTATATTTGCGGGTATTTTTGCACATCGCCTTCAAAAGGTGTTAAAAATAATTCCGATTAAATAAAGGGTCATCATCATAACATGTAGTTGATTTCCGTTCCGACTGGGCGCTCTCCTGTTCTTTCTGTCGCTATGGCTCTTCTATCCGTCGCTTCAGTTGACTAACTAGTTTTTCTGCAGGAGTGTCGGGGTATTAACCTCTATCTTAAACCCAATAAATAAAAAAATGTCCCATAAGTATATTGCATACTTATGGGACATTTTTTATTTATCAATTATACCTCGGCATAATTCCGTGACATCCGCCAGAGGCTTTGGGCCAACAGATGTTTATTGTGCGAAAGCGTAGTGCTAACGTAGCGACAGCAAGGTGTTTTGTCTGTGCGAAAGCGAAGCGACAGCAAAAGGGTTTCATCTGTGCGAAAGCGAAGCGACAGCAAAAGGGTTTCATCTATGCGAAAGCGAAGCGACAGCAAAAGGGTTTCATCTGCGCGAAAGCGTAGCGGCAGCGGCAACAACATGATGTTGGTCACTCAGTCGTTGCCACAGGACGTGGCGTTCTTAGACTGAGTTCCTCTATTTCAGCAGGTGTTTGGACACCCACTGAAAAAGTAAATTAAACCCGCATTCATCTCACCACCTACAGAGGTGGGAGATGAATGCTGAAAAAAGTTAAACGTATTTTTTCACCCAGTTTAAGAAGTTATCAATAACTACATCTAGGAATTTGATAGTACCCTCATCTGTTAAATTGCCTTCAGTATCAAATTTAGTGTGTACTGCGCCAATATAAACATCATTACCACTAAGTAATGGTGAATTTACTCCAGGTGAGAATAATATATCTCGTAAATGTAATTGTGCCTTAACAGTACCTAAGTTACCCATTGATGCCCCCATCATGAATGATGGCTTGCCAATCATTACTTTATCAACGCGAGATAACCAATCGATGGCGTTAACCATAACACCTGGCACTGTGCCATTATATTCTGGAGTCAGCCAAAGAACTGCATCTGCCTCTTTTACTTTTGCTTTAAAATCTAATACTGTTTGCGGTGCTTCATTTTCGATATCTTGGTTATACATTGGTAGGTCTTTTAAGCTTAATACTTCAAGATCCAATTTCTCTGCATAACGCTTTTGAATAAATTTCGCTAATTGCAAATTATAAGATTCATTACGGATACTACCTACGATTGCTACTACTTTCACAATATTTCCTCCTAAATGTGCATTAAATTTATTTTTTGTAAAGCACTTTTATTTTATACCGACCTAATAGTAGGTTGCAAATTCCTCAACTGGTTTACGATAACCACGTAAACGGCGACTAGTTTCTTTTTCTTTACCTATAGTAATCATTAGTGCAATTTCATGTGTTTCTGGCACGTTAAAAAGTGCTCTCATTTGTTGTTGATCAAAGCCGATCATTGGACATGTATCCCATCCACGATTTTTAGCTGCCAACATAAATAACATAGCTGAAAGTGAAGCGTTACGAATAGCTTCCTCCTTCTTAAATTCCTCGCCACGTTCTTCATAAAATTTAGTATTTTCATCGACAATATTTTCTAACTCACAAGCATTAATAATGCCTAAGTCTACCATCCCTTGATTAAGGTTAGCGGTGTTTTTATAGGCTTCTTTATCTCCTAAAACAAGTATAACTGCTGAGGCAGAGTGCACTTTATACTGCCCGTATGCCGCCTCTCTTATTTGTTCTTTTTTTTCTTCATCTAATACAACGATGTAATTGGCATGTTGTAAGTTAAAGGCTGATGGAGCAAGTTTAACATCCTCCAAAATGGGACGCATATCTTCTTCGCTCATCTTGATGCCCTCTATAAAGTTATTAGCAGAACGACGCTTATCTATTACCTTTGCAAATTCCATCTAACTGACCTCCAATCATTTTTCTGTTAAGAGTATGTAATTTCCATTCAACAGAGGCTTGTGTATCTCTGCTGAATGAAATAAAAAATATTACTCATATTCTTTATCGAACTTAATCGTACTTCTTACAGTGTCAATAGGGCGAACAAGCTTTTCAATTTGTGCACGCTTTGGCTCTAAAAATGGTGGCAACGATAATTTTTCACCTAAAGTTTCATAAGGCTCATCCCCCATAAATCCTGGGCCATCAGTAGCTAGCTCAAATAAAATTTGTGGTGCAACTCGTGCATAAAGGGATTCAAAGAAATGACGATTTACGTAACCGGAAGTATGGAAGCCAAAGCTTTCAAATCGTTCAGTCCATTCATTTAGTACTGCTCGATCCTCTACGCGGAATGCAGCATGATGTACTGTACCGAAGCCTTGACGAGCTACTGGTAAAACTGTGTTAAGTTCTACAACAATTTGTGCACCGTTTCCACCTTCGCCAACCTCAAATAGGTGGAAATCCCCTTCTTCCGCAATTTCTGTAAAGAGCATCACTTTTTCTAGCATCTCTTTGAAATATTTAAATTCAGCAACTCTCACAAAAACCGGACCTAAGCCTGTAATTGCATATTCAAGAGGAATCGGTCCATCTTGCCATGGAGTTCCTGATGCAACACCTGTATTGTTTTCATCAGAAATAAGTTGATATTGCTGATCGTCAAAATCGACGAAATATAAAGTTTTCTTGCCGAACTGCTCTTTAATACCTGTATGTTTAACATTTAATTGATCGAAACGTTTTACCCAATAGTCCAATGCCGCATCTGTTGGCACGCGGAATGAAGTTTTGGAAATTTCATTTGTTCCATGCACACCTTTTGGAATGTTTGGGAAATCGAAAAATGTCATATCGGTACCAGCGCTACCTTTATCATCTGCAAAGAATAAATGGTATGTTTGGATATCATCCTGATTAACCGTTTTTTTCACTAACCGCATCCCTAACACATAAGTAAAAAATTTATAATTCTCTTCAGCACTGCTTGTAATAGCAGTAACGTGGTGAATTCCTTTTAAATGATTCATTTTCTGTTCCTCCTATTTATCTCGAATTCGAGATATTTGCGTAAAATTTTTTATTTATTAACTGCGTTCAAACCAACCTTTTTCAGAGACAGAATCATTGTGTCCATCTCCTGTTGATCTAATACTTCAAAAATCTCGTTAATTTTTTGTTCATGCTTTGGAAATATTTCTTCCATCAACGTCTGTCCTTCATATGTTAATAAAACATATGTCACACGACGATCCTTCGGGCAAGCACGTCGATACACAAAACCTTTTTGTTCAAGCTTATCAATAACATACGTAATACTACTACTCGCGATTAAAATTTTCTTTCCAATCACTTGAATTGGCTGCTCACCATGGTGATATAAAAACTCAAGTACCGAAAATTCGGTTTGATTTAATTCGTATTGAAGTAAATCTCTCTTTGTTGCATCCTGAATCGTTTGATACGCCCGGAACATTACCGTAAAAGCTTTTAAATTACGATTGTCTTCCTTCATACGACTCCCTCTTTTCATTTACTTCGAATTCAATTATCTTTAATTCGAGATAATAATAACATATAAGCTTCTAAACAGCAATCCTTTTGTTTTACTGTAATCATCTAAAGTACAATGTTGGCTCATTTATTCGTGCCCTTACATGAGAGACGATAATCTAGCGAAATTAAAAGAGCCAGCAAACTCCACTTCAACCTCAATCGATTGGAAGTCTTAAGCAATATTAAATACTAATATTATCTGATCTATTACCTCAGCGTTTGGAGTAATGCCAGTTGCTTGAACAATGGTTCTAATTTTGTATAGGAAGCATCACCTTTAAGCTTTTCATTTTTACGTTCATCCTTTAACTTCGCCTCTACGCCAGATTTTTTATTTTCATATTCCACCTCATAAGACTCAGTTGCAGAATAATCAACAGCCAATGAAAACTCCAAAAAATTAAATGTTATTTGTTCAGTGGCAGTATCACCCACCTGCTGTCCAGCATTTTGTTAGTCGGAGCATTGGCAGTGACGTCTTGTACTTTTTCCTTATTACAACCCTAGAGTCCTACTGTCATTAACGAAACAACTAATGCTAATTTCATTCTCATCTTGACACTCCTTTCTTTAAATATTATTTCCCAAATCGCCTACAAACAAAAAAGAGTATCCCCAACTAATAGGAGATACCCTTTTCATTATCGATTACCAGTAATTACGACCACTGTTATTTTCGTTAATAACTTTTGCTAAACGAACTGTTGAAACAGCTAAATCTGCATATGTCACTTTCTCAGTAGCATTAAATTTATTTTGCTGTGCATCCATTAATCCCATTGCGCTTACTAAAGCAACATAGCCTGCATACGCTGGATCAATCGAGCCTGCATCAGTGAAGTTTAACTTATAAATGTCACCATGTTTCGCTACTTTTTCCAAATCCAGTACACGTACTAACCATTCTGCAAGCTCTTGACGAGTCAATGTTGCATCTACTGCAAATTGATCCGCCGGTTGTAACATACCCATTCGTACAGCTTGTTCAACGGCTCCATATAATGGATGCTTTTTGTCAATATTATTGAAGGATTGCTTCTCATTTTCTCTACCATAAGGACCAAAATCAGAATATCCATATGATAATGATTTAACTAAAATTTTCAAAGCTTCTCCTTTTGTTACAGCTGTATCAGCATTAAAGTTTGCTGGGTCTTTAACGTCTAACACATTTTGGCGTAGTAAATAAGTTAGTTCTTCACCAGCTGTTGGATGTGAGATGGCTGGTTTTTCTTTAGTATCATTCGCTTTCTGTAGCCATTCGCCAGTTGTTGCATCAATCTGATTGAACAAGCTTCCGTTATAAACTGGAGAGTATACTAAATCATAATGGTTTTTATCCTCTTCACCCTGTTTTGAATACTGTAGATTCAATTTTAACCCATCGCTATACATTGCTTTTGCTTTATCAGCAGAAACAGCCTTGTTTACAGACGGCCAATTATCAATCTTGTGATTATTTACAGTTAAACCACGTAATTTCCCATCCGTACTGATATTAACAGAAATTTCATCCCCCATTACAGCAATGCCATTAACAATACGTGGGAACGAGAAGTAATATTGCTCACTACGCTTATCATATATTGCATCTTCTAATGGTTTTGAATAGTTATGAAGATATGACGGAGCCCACTCTTTTAAGTAGCCTATTGCCTTTTCTAACGCAGCATCTTTTGAGATTGGCTCTACTTTATCATTTGTCTCTGAAAACTCTCTGCTTATATCCCAGTAGTCTGTAATCTCGCCTGTTGCTTTGTTCACTACAAATCTGGTACCTGTTCCACCATCTCTATACTCGTACATGTAATATACTGAATAAATTGGCTCGCCATTTTCATTTTCTCCTTCATCAATCGATTCAATTCGCAGCTTTACTTTGTCTGAATCAACTTTTAAGAGAGACTTTGCTAAATCTTCAACTTCAGCTAATGTCATATTTTTCTTTCTAGGCTCAAGCGGTTGTGCTGAAAGTTTTTCCACACCTTTTGTCTTTGGTACTTGTGAAGTAAAACCATTTGTTGTTTGCCATTGCCCATTTAAAGCATTTACACCCATGAAGCTTGTCGGCATGTACACAAGCTTAGCAATTGCTTCATCTGTTCGGTAGTTATAGTCAATTAAATAACGTAACTCTACTGACAAGTTTTCACGAATCTGTGCAAGTATGTCTGCCTCATTCTTTTTCTGTTCTAAGCTGTCAAATGTTGCTTTACTAGTTGACCCAGTATTACGATACATACTCACAACTTCACCATTTGCTAGAACTTCAATAGACATACTCTCATCACTAAATGGCACACCATTATGAGTTGGCGAATAAGCGAATGAATACGAAATTGGTTCAGATATCGGTCTACTGAAACTAAAATCATCATCCCCTAAATCTTCACGAAGCTTGTAATTGGCAGTATTAGGCATTTTCTTCAAGAAGTCTTCGGCAACTTTTTTTGCCTCAGCCTTTGAATAGTTAGCAGGATAAATTGCATCCGCTATATTGGCAGGTTGATAGTGGAAGCTTTCTAATGCTAAATCGTCGCCTTTAAAAGTAAAACCACCATAAACATCTTTGCCATTGACTTTCTTATGGAAGCCTAATTCATAGCGTACCGTTTTATCATCATTATAGTAATGCCCTTGTCCCATATCGAAATCATTCTCTGTTACAAAATTGAACTTGTCTGGGAATATTGTATTCAATTGCTTAATAAGCATACTTTTTGTTACTTTTGTTTCTGTTGAAGAAACTTGAATTGCAACTCTCTCTTGCGGTTCTTTTACGTTTGCTGAAGCTTGTGCCATTGGCGAAAGTACACTAACAGAAAATGCAGTAGATGTTAGTATGATACCTAACTTTTTAAACTTTACCAAAATATCCCTCCTAGATTATCATTTACCATAATTATAATATAGATTACCAGAAATGGAAATGATGTTTTCGTATTATTTATGTTTTTAAGAAAATAGAATGGACATAGAGCAACTTTTTATTGCTCCAGAAGATTCTCATTTCTTCACTACATCAAAATTTGACCCGATTAATAACCAATTTTGAGGGAATGGTAGACCCAACTTCCAATAGCCTACTCCTCGGAGTTTGTACCGTTTGATTAAATTAAACTTCGCTTGAATGGATCTTGCATCCTCGAACCACACCACATGTGCTTTACCTTGCTCATCATAGTATTCAAAGAACGGTGCTTGAGATCTCAAATCAAACTGAATAGCAGCATTATATTTCTTAGCAATCTCGATTGCTCTTTGTGGACTAACTGCTTCTGCATTTGGCCCCCCCTGTACAAAAGGCAGTGTCCAGTTATACCCATATAAATTCTGTCCAAGTATAATTTTGTTCCGAGGTATCTCACTTATTGCATATTTAACAACCGCTTCTACCTCTGGAAGTGGCGATACTGCCATAGGCGGACCTGCTGAATACCCCCATTCATAAGTCATTAACATAACAAAATCCACTATTTCTCCATGTGCTTTATAATCATGCCCCTCTGTCCACGGACCTCGCTCACTAGCACTTGTTTTGGGAGCTAGCGCTGTCGATACGGTATATCCCTGTGGATGGAATCGACTCACAGCTCGCCTTAAAAAGTTGTTATACGCTTGTCGTTGATCGCCCGGCAAATTCTCAAAATCAAAATGAATATCTTTAACGGTTCCTAAGCGCTTTGCCTCTTCAAGAATATTATTAAAAAGCAGATCCTGTACTGCTATACTTTGAAAAATATCTCTCGCCAAATCACCGCTAAAACTAAAATTCTCCAAATTTGAAACAACCATCGCTAGAGAAGCTCCTGTATCATTTGCAATTTGTGTCACACCTTGACTCGGAGGTATCTTAAGCGTTCCATCTCGCCTTGCCTCATAGCTAAATAGAGCAAGATAAGTTAAAAATGGACCTGCTTCTCTTGCTTGACTCAGTAATGCCTCACTAACGAATGTCCCTTTCGGCTCTAAATATGCCAATGTTTCAGCCCTTGTTTTGGCTTGAGGTGGAATATAAAGTCGCATACCAATCGATAAAGGTTGACTCGGACTAATATTGTTCACCTGAGCAAGTGTTAAATAATTAATGCCAAAGCGTTGGCCAATTGAATATAAACTATCTCCTGACTGCACATAATAGAAATTTCCGACAATCGGTATCACAAGCGCTTGCCCTATAACTAATCGATTTGGTTCAGGAATTTTATTGGCATCTACAACACTTTGAACTGTTGTCCCATATGCCTGCGCAATACCCCATAAGGACTCTCCTGCCCGTACAACATGTATTTGAATGTCAGTGCCTCCTTCTAGCTTGATAAAATCACACCTGTAAAGCTTATGAATTAGGAAAGGAAAAGATGTCATTGCTCAGCAAGAACAAATTCCCTGAAACAAAAAAGATCCATCGCTTATTCTAGCGAATGGACCTTATTTTCTTTAATTTTCTTATAATATTTATGACACGTTCGACAAAGGTTTATAAATAATAAAATAGACGCTTTATTTTCTGCCTTCTATGTATATCCACTGCTGTATTTCGTGCAATTGATAAAATCCAAGTTTTTACTTTATCTTTATCCTTTAAATTGTCTAACTTCTTCATTGCTTTAAAAAACGTTTCTTGCGTAATATCCTCTACCTCTTGTTTGCTATTTGTATAATACAGCGCAAAATGATACACATCACGATGATAACAATCGTACAAACGTTCTATTTTTGATATATCATGATGCAAACTTCACACCACTTTCTACACTCCCTAATAAGTCGTCGCAACAAATTATTTGTTACACTTTTCCCAATTTTTCTTTTACACAACTAGTGTAAAACGCCTCATTCTTTTCATTGTGTACTCTCTTGTATAATGAAATTACTATAAGGAGGTGTTAGGTTGCGTTTATTTTACCAACAAAAAATGATCGGCAAAAAATCGCGTAAACTTCAAAAGATCCCATTTACGATTGAAGAACCTGTCCATACTTTAAAAGATTTACTTAAGCAACTCGTCACACAAGAGGTTCATAATTATAACGAAAAGGCCGTGGATACTCCGCTTCATATTTATATAACTGATCAGCAGTTGGAGGATGCAGCACAGCACGGCAAAGTACATTTTGGTGAGAAAAAAAATGCCTCTACGCAGTCTGTAGATCAAGCAATATCCATAGTTTTTCAAGCCTTTGAAGACGAACTTTTTTTAGTATTACAGAACGAAGAACAGTTAAATTCACTTAATGAACCTTTAGCAATACGAGAAGATGATGTTTTTACATTTATTAAACTGACAATGCTAGCAGGACGAATTTGGTAAGGAGGATTTCCATGACACTATCAAACGATCAAAAAAAACAATTCCAAAGTAAAATAGATACTGCACCAAAAGCCATTCAACCAATGGCTACAGCATTACTTCAATATATGGATGATCGTGATCGTGACATTGAGCAGCAAATTGCTGATTTGAAGATCACGACACTTGAGGAGCTATTTACCGGACCCCTTTTCGATGTACTAACGCTATTTTCATCGCAAGAACGTGCACTAACTATTAAGAAATTGGTATTACGTTACGATACAACAATGTTTCAGACTGACATTATGCGTAGATCATTTCGATCTACACAACAAATACAGGACCACCTTTTTCAATGCTTACGATTAATTGAAGAAATGCTGACATTTGAAGAAATGAATCTACAGGAATTATTGATGAATCACAATCAATATGAGCATGGTTCATACCCTAACTACAGCTGCTTTGTGGTTAAAAATGAGAATACGAGGGTAATGTCTTTTAATGTTTTTGAACAAATGCTTGCTGAAGAACTGTCATTAGAAAACCCCGCTATGGAAGAAGCCATTGAACATATATTATTTGACGAGCATCAGGGCAGCTTTTTTGGATATCCACTAATAAGAGGTATTTTCAAATCGACAAATACTCGTCTTCATGAGGCACTCGGTAAACTATTAGTTGCTGCTGCACGTCAAGAGGGACTACGCCAAGCCATTGTTGAAAATATTGATCATGGCACATTAGAGGCACAGCTTACCATTATGAAGCTTATTCAGGAGCATCAGCTAACTCGTTTCTCCTCAGTTATTCGCGCAGTCGATACTTGGATGGGGCTTGGCTACAATAGCTTTGAAAATCAAAAAGTAACAGAGGAAGTATTGTCGTTAGCGATTCGAGCAATTGAAGACGATCATTTCACCTTTGAGCTATTAAAAAGTGAACGAACGATTGATATTTACGTAGCACTATGGACAATTTCAACGAAGGATTATTCGAAGCTCGATACTATTTTGCCAGAGTTGTTACAACGCGAAAAGCATATTCAGCTGACAACACTCGCATTTATGAAAAATCTAGGGAAAGTTTCCTTCACTGCTCCGTTTGTTAAGGGTCTCATTTTAACAACAAAGGATATTGAGCTATTTACATTTGCTTGGGGGAATTTCCTAAACGCAAATAACTATATTAATAGTGAATATGCTTGGGCTAACGATTGGATTACGGATATACAAAAGTTCTTGCAGGAAAATACCCAGCTGCAAGGCACTGAATACCTTCTATTTGAACAGCTTGAATGGGCAAAGAGTGAACTTACGAAAGATGGTATAACGATTGCAGGAAAACCTTTATCATTCGTCTATGCACACTTGTCATTAGAAGATTTAATTTCCACACAAATAATTTTGGCCAATCATTTACAAGATGAAGAGCTATTTCAACGTATAATTGCGAATGCAGATTCTTACTCTCCTACAAGTAGAATCGGCCTTCTTAATATTTATTGTCTTGATAATACTACGCAAGGAAGACGTGATTTTCTATTTAGCGCTCTACGAGATCGAAGCTCCATTAATCGTTCCCTTGCATTGAAAAAAATACAATCACTAACACCAACAGACGATGAAATTTTAAAAATTGAGGACCTTTTAGCGAATAAATCAGGTTCACTTCGTAAGGAAGCTATTTCCCTCTTAAAGCTACAGTCGCAGGAGAAAATATTACAATGTGCTGAGCGACTTATTCAGGACAAGAAGCAGTTGAAGCGACTTGGAGGGCTAGAATTGTTGTTAGAGGCCTCTAAAGAATATCACCTAAATAGCGAGCAAATAACAGCATTATGCGACCAGCTTCCAAAAATAACAAAAACTGAGCAAGTGTTGTTAGATCAATTGTTAACTAGTGATGTACCAGAATATAACGAAGACAATGGCTTTGGTTTATATACGCCACATCCTCCTATTCAATATGACAACATTTCAAAAACAGATATAAAGATGAATGGCGTGGAAGCATGGCAGCAACTAGTTCCTTTATATTTACAAGAAACAATGCCACTAGAAAAATTCTTTGATTATGATATAGAGAAGCTTTTATTAAAGCTCGAGCAGCTCATTCAACTATTAGATGCTAATGCCCAATATGAGTATGAGACATATCAATATCAATGGGATGATACGCCAATCACAACAACATTAGGACAAACATTTAATGTCGTTGCGTCAAAAGCAGAAAATAATCGAAACGCAAGTCTTGATGTATATCCGATACCAGATAAAATTCTTCAGTGGATCAAGACATCAAAATTGAGTGCAGAGGATTTAGCTTATTTTAACTTTTACAACAATCTCTCTGAATATCCTGCGGCACACGAGCTGAGCGAAGCAGCACAAACCTTAATCACGCCATTCTTTAATTATGTAGAAATAAAAGATCTCGTTACTAAGTTCCATGCAATAAAATATCAGCGAACAATGAAACAAATTTTTACTGTCCTCACACTTGATTTAAATAATATTGTTGGCGAACAGGCGCTTCATAAAAAGGCTGTCGCATTACTTGAAGAGCATTCGCCAGAATTTAATGCTTTTGAGCAAGCCATCGGTATTATGCTTCAGCTTTTAACGCAAATACCTGCTGAACAGTGGAAGCTAGAGGTACGAGATAAGGACTATTTTTATCGCTCTACTTCAACATTAGTAGATTTAGATGTTATTGATACCTTTGTTGATCGATGTTTCTTAGCCTATACGACTTACGGTGAATATGTCAAAATGCTGGCCGTTAATGAAGAGTTATCAAAGAGGATGCAGAAAGAGCAATATAGCCCGAGTATTTTCAATCTAAAATTATCCCAATATTTAGATGCTTTTAATGTAGGTTTATTCACTCAGGATCATTTATTTGAAGCCATCTTCACGAATACGCTAGCGTCTGAGATATTGGTTGCTCCAAACAAATTAATAGAGCATTATAAAGAGTCATTTGAAGACTTATCGAAATTCTTTGCTGTTCGTGAGCAGGCCATTGATCGAATTTTAGAAATAGAGCTTATGCGCGGTGATATTCCTACAGCAGTAACGGAGCTCACTAGTAGCATTTCCTATGTCGAGGGTATTGATTATTTCTTAAAAATTTTACAAGCACTTGACGGTGAAAAGCTTGCTCGTGGCTATATTTGGCAGGCTGAAACGAAGAAGGATGTTTTTTCTCGTCTCCTTGCAAGCTGCTATCCTAAAAAAGATGAAACTGTACAGCAATTAAAAAATGCATGGGAAAAAACAGATATTTCAAAAGAGCGCCTAATTGAAGCAATGATGTATAACCAGCATTGGATAGACCTTGTTAGTGAAGTAATTGGCTGGGAAGGATTAAAAGAATCAGCTTGGTACTTTATCGCCCATACGACCGACTATTTATCGGATTTTGCTAAAGATCAGATTGCCCTTTTCTCAAGTATTACTGCTGATGATTTTCGTGATGGTGCCTTTGATTTAGCTTGGTTCCAAAGTGCATATCAAACACTAGGTGCTAAACAATTCAAACTCGTCTATGATGCAGCAAAATACGCATCGGAGGGAGCTAACCACCGTCGAGCACAGCTTTATGCAGATACAGCAATAGGTAAACTTAGCCCTAAACCGTTAATGGAAGAAATTCGTGATAAACGTAATAAAGATAAATTACGTGCGCTCGGTCTTATTCCATTAAAAAAATCGGATCAAAAAGATGCATTAACACGCTATCAATTCATCCAGCAATTTGTAAAGGACAGCAAACAGTTTGGAGCACAGCGTCGTGCGAGCGAAGCACGTGCAGCTAGCATTGCGCTTGAAAATTTAGCGAGAAATGCAGGAGATGGTGAAACAACACGATTCACATGGCGTATGGAGCTATCAGCCTTTACCGATATAAAACATTTATTCCATGCACAACAGATCGAATATATTACTGCACATCTGCAAATTGAAGAAAATGCAAATGTTACGATTATCGTCGAAAAAAACGGAAAACAATTAAAAAATATTCCTGCTGCACTGAAAAAGCAGGAGCAAGTTTTAGCATTACAACAGGCGAGAAAAGAATTGCTGGAGCAATATAAACGAGCACGCCCAGCACTTGAACAGGCGATGGAGCTTGAAACTAAATTCTCTGCCGAAGAACTGATCAATTTATTAGAGCATCCGATTTTAGCACCGCTTCTTCAAAAACTCGTCTTTAAAAATGAAGAGCATTTCGGACTACTAACTGCGGATGGTTTAAAGCTACTATCGAATGAGATAGTTTCACTTGCTCCGACAGCAACATTAACGATTGCCCATCCATATCACCTACTCGAAAGCGGTCAATGGCGTCAATGGCAAACTTCTATGTTTGAACAGAAAATAAAACAGCCATTTAAGCAAATTTTCCGCGAGCTGTATGTGATGAATGCAGATGAAAAAGGGCAAAAAAGATCATTGCGCTATGCGGGACATCAAGTCAATCCGTCTCAAACGGTTGCACTTCTAAAAACACGAGGATGGCAAATTAGTCATAATGAAGGACCACGAAAAGTGTATTACAAGGAAAACATCGTTGCCTCCTTGTATACGCAAGCAGATTGGTTTACGCCAGCAGATATTGAAGCACCAGCAATTGAGGGGGTCTATTTCTACAATCGTTTAACAGGTAAAGACATAGCATTAGATGATATTCCTGCAACGATATTCTCTGAAGTGATGCGGGATATTGACCTCGTTGTAAGTATTGCACATGTTGGCGGTGTCGACCCTGAGGCAAGCCATTCTACAATTGATATGCGCAGTTTCATTGTGGAGGAATTAGCGAAATTATTAAAGCTAACGAATGTTGAAGTGAAAAAACAACATGCGCTTATTGAAGGCAAACTTGCTAGCTATACACTGCACTTAGGTAGTGGTGTTGTCCATCAAGTGGGCGGCTCAATGATTCCAATAATCGCCGTACCCTCTCAGCACCGTGGACGCATTTTCTTACCAATGGTAGATGACGACCCACGCACAGCCGAAATCATGTCAAAGCTTTTACTGCTAAGTGAAGATACAAAAATAAAAGATCCTGCTATTTTAGGACATATTCGCAGTTATGAGCAAATGCGCTAAAGACATTTGTGCATAAAAACAGGGAACGGCCGCTAGTTGATTTTCCTCCCCAGTTTTTAAATTTCCAATGCCCTCCGTTTTAATATTGGAGGGCATTTATAGTGTTGAAAACAAAATGGTCAGAGAGTTCTTTGTGAATGTTGTGGCTCTTTAAATAAAGGTGATTTCCGTCCCAGGCTACTCGCACATTTGTTGTTGCTTGCACTACGCTTTCGCACAGAATTGTTGCTGAAGTTCCCTATGAATTAGAGTGACATGCTAAGTGAAGTGGTTGATTGGAGTGGAGACAGGGCGACTCCTTGGGGATCAGCGATAGAGGAACGAAGGCTAAAAGCATCACGTCCTGTGATAACGCCTTCGTGACCAACATCGTGTTGGCCCAAGCGGCTCATCGGATGCCCCCAGGAAGCTTTGCTCTGTGCGAAAGCGAAACGTCAGCAACAAATGTTTTATCTGCGCGAAAGCGAAGCGGCAGCTACAAATGTTTTATCTGCGCGAAAGCGAAGCGGCAGCTACAAAGCGCCCAGTCGGAACGGAAATCAACCCCTCGTTTTGCCGAAGCGCTATACTATGACACCTTAATCTCATCGAAATGATAGTCAACATCTATGCCCTCCACTGAACATCGGAGGGCATTTTATTGTACATCTGATTTAATCATTTCAAATAATAATGGTACATTCGTTCCGCGCTGTAACGAATTACAGCCCTCCATTAAAAATGACCAGCTCATTTTCATTTTTTCTTTATATGGCAGCGCTGAGTTAACTGGGAGATATTCTTTTAAAAATTCTTCTATGGAGCTCGATAAACTTTCCATAAATTCCTCAGCCTTTTGCACCTTTTCCGTCGCTACTTCATTACGCTCATTCCATAGTACATGCTCTAAGTTTGTAGAAAAATAGAATAGCTGATACGGTATTTTTAATCGATGAATACTAAAATGATCATTCGCCATAAGGATTTTGGCATTATTCGCCTTCATTTCATTTCGTTGTTCGATTTGCTCCTTGCGCTTCTCAGATTTCACCAATATGGCATCTTCTGTATAATATAAATTTCGCTCAATATCTTCCCTTACCTTGACAAATTCGGGGGCAATAAAGCAACCGTCTGCATCAGTAATATGAACGACAGCGGTTAAATCCTTCGCTAAAAACTTATACTTCTCCAAATAGTTCTGAATCACTCGCGCAACACTATTTTTAATATTAGGTATCCGTTTATTAGCATCCCACTTCGTTAAAATATCCTCCCGTTGTACATCGAAGCGAATCGTAGACTTTGCAAAATGTTCATCTAGATAATCCTCTAAAACAATTTGCTCCGTCTGTCCCTCTACAATGATTAAAAGAACCTTTTTAGTCACGCTGGACACCCGCTTTTCTAAAGGCACGCTTAATTTTAAATATCTTCGTTTCTTTATAAACCTCTTCATCCTGTCCGCCCAACTGAATTGCACGTAAATAAACATCTCGAGCATTATTTACCTCTTTAATACCCTTTAGCTGCATATAACGACGATCCTCATTCGTTGTCGTAAACCATAAGTTTTTAATAGCTAGCACCTCTAACACACGTAAATTATGAGACGTGAAAATAAGCTGGCCTTTTCCGTCCTCATCAATCACTGTTAACAACTCGCCTAACAAATATTCAAAAACACCAGAATCTAATTCATCAATTACTACACAAGCATTTGGGTTATTATAAACTGCGATTAGAACACTGAGTACAGAAATAATTTTCAAAATTCCTTCTGACTCTGTCCGTAGTGGTAATTCGCGCTCCCCTCGCTGCGATAAAAATTCAAAACGAATTCCTTTTTCCCCATTATCCATAGTTTGTTTTGTTAGTACATTAATCTTTATAGTCAGGCCTGGAATAATCGCTGATAATACACGATTACTTTGCTCTATTACTTCACATAACACATAAAACGTATCCTCTGGCAATAACGCTGGCCCCTTCAAATTGTAAGGGATAGAACCACGAGTTTTTTCTAAATGGATACTAAAGGGCATACTGCGCTCTTCAAATAATGGTGCGATATTTTGATTATTAACGACATGTAAATCCCGATTAAAATCTATTGCTAAATTATGAAGCAATTGCATTTCTAGTTCTGACAGCCTGTCCTGTAATAATGGCTTTAAATCTTTATGAAAGACAAAGGACATATATTGTTTTTTAGATAGTTGATGAATGACTAGTAATTGGATACGCGTTTTTTCATTCATATCAGAAAGATTTGCTTTACGTAGTTGTATGTCTTCCTTTGTCACATTAATTAGAACCTTTGAACGCTTCCCTTTCTCGTTTTCTCTGTAAGCTATACGTTCAACCGTTGTGTACAGTCTATTTTCATCTTCTTGTAACTCTACATAATAATTGAGAAAAAATGTGCCAAATTGATTTTCTACTAGAAACTCGAATTCAATACTTGCCGTATCCTCCCCTGCCATAATTAATCTCTTTTCCTGAGATGGTAATTTAATTTCAGCAATCCAGCCGGAGATAAGTGCCTTTAACAAGCCAAATGCATCAACAATAGTTGTTTTCCCGGAACCGTTTTGTCCGTATAGACCTACAACATTTGCCTTAAGAAACGTCTCGAAATTTACCGCTAACACAATTTCACCATGTCGTACATTTCGTAAATTTTGTACTTTTATTTTCTTGATTTTTATAATGGCCATTTATTTAAACATCCTTTAATGATATTTTCTTCTATTATAATTAAATTTGATATATTTTATAACATTTTATACTTTAATGAATTACACAAGTATTGCTCTTTCACCGAGTTTAATGCCTATGATAATCATAATAGTGGGCATATGTTAGAAAAGAAAAAACGAAGAAAGGTGTGTTTCATTGGTCAATCCTGGATTTAATCCCGAAGATGTAGATGTTAACATTCCGTTTCACCCTACTATGCCTTCTGGTAGCCCATATCCATCTTTAAACCCATCACCGTATCCAACACGCCCTTCGCAGCCATATCCACCACAACCACCGCGCCCTCCACATCCACATCCGCCACAGCCATATCCACCACGTCCGCCACAGCCATATCCACCACGTCCTCCGCATCCACATCCGCCACAACCATATCCACCGCGCCCTCCGCAGCCATATCCGCCACAACCATATCCACCACGTCCTCCGCAGCCATATCCGCCACAACCATATCCACCACGTCCTCCGCAGCCATATCCGCCACAGCCATATCCACCACGTCC